>CAIWXW010000203.1 GCA_903916755.1 uncultured Opitutaceae bacterium
ATCGCGGAACGCGCCCTCGGTGAACTTCATGATGTTGCCCTTGTGAACAATCGTGACGCTCTTGCGATTGAACTTGATGGCGTAGAGGATCGCCGCGTGAATCAGGCGTATCGTCCCGAGATAGCTGACCGGCTTGAAGCCGATGCCGACCTGGACCTCGCTGGAGACATCCTTGGCGCCGACCTGCTGCCAGAACTCCTCGGCCTTGGCCTTGGTGCCGAAGCGGATCTTCGCAAAGCCCTTCGGGAATTCCTTCGCCAGGAAATCGAGGATTTTCTGCGCCTCGGGCGTGCCGGCGGCGTATTCGATGCCGGCGTAGATGTCCTCGGTGTTCTCGCGGAAGATGATCATGTCGACCTTCTCCGGGTGCTTGACCGGGCTGGGCACGCCCTTGAACCACTGCACCGGGCGCAGGCAGACGTAGAGGTCGAGCATCTGGCGCAGGGCGACGTTCAGGGAGCGGATCCCGCCGCCGACCGGGGTCGTGAGCGGGCCCTTGATGCCGACCAGGTACTCGCGGAAGGCGGTGACGGTCTCGTCCGGCAGCCAGTTGTTGAAGCGCTTGAAGCTCTCCTCGCCCGCGAAGACCTCGTGCCACGAGATCCGGCGCTTGCCGCCATAGGCCTTGGCCACCGCCGCGTCGAGGACGCGGACGGAGGAGGCCCAGATGTCGGCACCGGTGCCGTCGCCCCGGATGAACGGGATGATCGGATTATCCGGGACGTTGAGCTTGCCGTGGGCGATCGAGATCTTGCCGCCGGCGGGAGGAGGAGTGTGGGAGGACATGGGAGATTATTGCTTCAGGCGGCCGCAGAACGCGCCGAGGCGCTTCACGCCCTCGGCGATGATCGCGTCGCTGGTGGCGTAGCTCAGGCGGAGGTAGCCCTCGGCGCCGAAGGCGCTGCCGGGGACGGCGGCGACCTTCTCCTCGTCAAGCAGGCGAGCGCAGAATTCCTGCGAGGACAGGCCGAAGGAGGAGATGTTGGGGAAGAGATAGAAGGCGCCCTGGGCCAGGAGGCAGCGGATGCCGGGAATCGCGTTCAGCCCGGCATGGAGAGCCTTCCGCCGGCGATCGAAGGCGGCCACCATGGCCTGGAGGGCGGCCTGGGTCTCGTCCTTCTCCTTCAGGGCGGCGAGGGCGCCGAACTGGGCGAAAGTGGTGGCGTTGGAGCTCATCTGGCTCTGCAGCTCGGCCATGGCCTTGGCGATCGGGGCCGGAGCGACGGTGGTCCCCAGGCGCCAGCCGGTCATCGAGTATGTCTTGGAGAAGCCGGAAACGATGATCGTCCGCGAGACGGCGTCCGGTCCGAAGGAGGCCGGTCCGACGTGCTCCGCCCCGTCGTAGAGCAGGTGCTCGTAGATCTCGTCGGAAAGGATGTAGAGGTTGTGCCGCTGCGCGACGGCGACCAGGGCCTCCAGCTCCGCCCGCGAGTACACGGCGCCGGTCGGGTTGGACGGGGAATTCAGGATCACCAGCCGCGTCTTCGGGGTGATGACCGACTCCAGCTGCGCGGGGGTGAGCCGAAACCCGGTCGAGTCGTCGGCGAGGATGAACTTCGGGACGGCGCCCGCCAGCTTCACCATCTCGGGATAGCTGACCCAGTAGGGCGCCGGAATCACCACCTCGTCGCCCGGCGAGCACACCGCCATGATGGCGAGGTAGCAGGAGAACTTGCCGCCCGGGCTGACGATCACCTGCGACGGCGCGACCTTCAGGCCGAGGCTCGCCGAATAGTTGTCGGCGATCGCCTGCCGCAGCGGCTCGATGCCCGGGGTCGCGACGTACTTTGTCTTGCCGCCGCGCAGGGCCGCGATCGCGCCCTCCTTGATGTGGTCCGGCGTGTCGAAGTCCGGTTCGCCCGCGGCGAAGCTGCAGACGCTTTCGCCGGCGGCCTGCAGGGCCTTGGCCTTGGCGTCGACCGCCAGGGTCGGCGACGGAGACACATTGCGGGCCCAGGTCGAGAGCGGCGGGAGGGGGGAAGACATCGGGAGAAACGCCTAATAAAAAAAAGAAGCGCCTTGAGGTCAAGGCGCCGGGTGCCTCGGCTGCGCGCCGGGCCGGGCGTCAGCTCCGCGCCTTCTTGCCCGGCCGGGCGGGCAGATGCTCAAGCGCCAGGCGCAGGAGCTCGCCGACGCTGGCGCCGTTCTTGCGGGCATGCCGCTTGAGCACGGCCCGCTGCTTCGTGCCGATGCGCACGGAGATCTGGCGGTGGGGATCGTGGTCGGGGCGGTAGCCGTCGAAGTCGAACTTATCCAGCGCGTGCCGGATCACCTCGCTGGCCGTCTTGAAGGCATGCCCTTTGCGGCAAGTCTCAATCCGATCGATGAGGGAGAGGGGTAGGTCAAACGTTAGGGGGGCGGAGGCGGGGCGGGTTCTCGTGGCCATATGGGGTAAGAAAGGGGTAGCGTGGCACGATCAAATTGGCCCCCCGGGAGACGGCAGCAACGAAAAAAACGCCGCTACGGGCCAAACCGGGTGAGCTGCTTTTCGGCGGGAGGAGCGACGGCGCGGTCGAGATCCGCGGGCAGGAACAAGGCGGGCGGAAGATCCAGATGGAGGGCCACCGCGGTCACCTCGAAGCGGGTCTTGTCGCGCGTAAGCTCGTTGCGGACGTCGATCTCCTTGGGGATCTCCTGGTCCTCCACCCGCTTGCCGTCGACGACGGAAAGGGTCTTCAGGACCGCCGCGGCGCCGAGGGTCTCGATCTGCAGGGGGAAGTTGAACTGGGTGTCGAAGGCGGCGCGGATGCCCGCCACCGCGGGATGCGCGGCGGCGAAGGCGGCGGGAGGGCGAAAAGCGAATGTATTGGCCGGGCGCCCACGGACCCGGTTGACGCTGAGGAGCGTCTCGTCGGGCCAGTAGAGAAACGGCATCTGCAGGTCGAAGGCCGAGATCTCGACGCCGGGAAACAGGGGGTCCAGGAGCCCGGCGGGCCGGGCGGGCGCCGATCCCAGGCTGCGCCAGATGCCCGGCGCGGCGCCATCCTGGACCAGCCAGCGGCGCTCCTCGGGCGTGCCCGGCTGCAGCACGATCCGCATCACCGGACCCTGCTCGTCGCGGCCCCACCAGATGCGGCCGGGGACGCTCCGCTCCTCGCCGCGGCGGGGCAGGATGCGGAGCTCGAACTCGAAGTAGCAGCGGTCGGGCGCGGCGGCGCGGAACTGGTCGAGCGCGGCGCGGCCGGCGGCCTGATCGAGCACGCCGGTCTGGGCGTAGTCCGGGGCCGCCACCGGCGGACCGGCGGCGTGGCTCAGGAGGGCCGACGCCAGGAAAAGCAGAAGCGTCGGGACCCTCGACCTCACGGCTTGGCGCCGCTGGCCGCGGGGGCCGCGGGGCCCGGGACCGCAACGCCCTGGGCGGGCGCGGCCGGCAGCGGCGCGGGGGTCAGCGGGGCGGAGATCGTCGGCAGGGCGCTCGCCTTGGCGACGTGCTTCACCTGGTAGATCCAGCCGAGATAGAGGCCGAAGCTGAGGACAAAGAAAATGATGGCGCCGTTGATCGTCGCCTTGCTGAGGACGTTGCCGGTGTCGGCGCCAAAGGTCGCCTCGGCCATGCCGCCGCCCATGGCGGCACCCATGCCGCCATCCGATTTGGCCTTCTGCATCAGCACCACGAGGATGAGGAACAGGGAAACGAGAATCAGGACGAAGGTGAAGATCGCGAGGAGGACGCTCATGAAGGGCTGAAAGCATCGAAAAGCCGGGTCCTTGTCAATACGCGGTCGGCCGCCGCCGCGTCCGGCCGCCCCGCCTCCCGCCCGGCGGCCGGCGCCGCCATCAGGGCGCTACTCCTTGACGCCGAGGAGCTCCAGCAGCCGCTGAAGATCCTCGTTGCCGCGGTACTCGATGACGATCCGCCCCTTTTTGGGGGTGTGGAGCACGGCGACGCGGGCGCCCAGGTGGGAAGTGAGCTTGCGCTGGATGCCGTCCACGGCGGTGGCATCGGCGGCCGGCAGTCCCCGGCGCTTCGGGCCCCGGGCCTTGCCGCCGGCGGCCTTGCCGGCCTGGGCGAGTTTCTCGGTGGCGCGGACGCTGAGGCCCTCCTCGATCACGCGCCGGGCCAGCAGCAGGCGCTGGTCGGACGCCTCCAGGCCGAGGAGGGCCTTGGCGTGGCCCGGGCTCAGGAGGCCCTTGCCGACGTAGCCCTGGATCTCGGTCTCCAGCGAGAGGAGGCGCAGCGCGTTGGCCACGGTGGCCCGTCCCTTCCCCACCCGCTCGGCGGCGGTTTCCTGGGTGAGGTCAAAGTCGCGGATCAGGCTGGCGTAGCCCAGGGCCTCCTCGATCGGGCCGAGGTTCTCGCGCTGGAGGTTCTCGATCAGGCCCAGGGCGGCGGCGGAGGCGTTGCTGGCCTCGACGACCCGCGCGGGGATGGCCTTGATCTGCAGCTGCTGGAAGGCGCGCCAGCGGCGCTCGCCGGCGATCAGTTGGAATTTGTCGCCGGTCTGGCGGACCACGACCGGCTGGAGGAGGCCCTCGCTGCGGATGCTCTCGGCCAGCTCGTTCAGCTGGTCGGCCGGAATGTCGCGGCGAGCCTGATACGGACTGGCCTCGATCTGGTCGACCGCGATCTCGCGATAGCCCGGCATCGCCGGCGCGGGCGCCGCGGGCGGGGCCGCGGGAACGGGGGCGGCCGGCGGCCGGGCGGCGGCGATCAGTCCGCCCAGCCCGCGACCGAGCCGTGATTTTTGGGGCGCGGCGCTCATTTCGCCTCGGGAATGAAGAGCGTCTGGCCGATGCGGATGCGGCTGGGATCCGAAATCTTGTTGGCGTTGATGATGTCCGCGCGCTTGGCGCCGGTCTTCTTCGCGATGACGGCCAGCGTGTCGCCCTTCACCACCGTGTAGCTTTCCCCGGTCTTCGGGTAGTCCGTGCTGAAGGCGGCGTCGGCCGCGTCCGGCGCCGCCGCCGCGTCGGCCGTCGGGGCCGCGGCCATCGGCTTGCGGCCGCCGGCCGCGAGGGCCGCGTTCACCTGCTGGGTCATCTTCTTCAGCTGGATGTTCACCTGGGAGATGAGCTCGGTCTGGGAGGTGGCCGCGGCCACCTGGATCGCGCGGTTCAGGTCGGCGACCGCCTGGTTCAGCTGGACGACAGTCGCATAGGACCCGCCGGAGGGATAGGGGCTCGACGTCGCCTGGGTCTGGTGCTGCAGCTGCTCCACCTGGAGCGAGAGGTCGTTCACCTTCTGGGTGAGGCCGCGGACGTCCTCCTGCAGGTTGGCGACGTCGATCGGGGAAATGGGGAGTTGGGCGTGCGCCGCGGCGGCGGCGAGGAGCAATCCGAAAAAAACAGGGCACCGGCGAGACATGGCGGCCATGTTGCCGAATGCCCCGTTGAAAACAAGCGGGATTGGCGATCAGCGCTTTTCCACCAGGGCCGTCATCGCCCGCGAGGGCAGCCGGGCGCCCGGGGCGATCGGAAAGCCCCGGAGGAATTCGCCGGCCGGCAGCATCCTGCCGCCCGGGCGCTGCAGGCGCCGCAGCCGCAGCCAGCCGGCCCCGGTCGCGACCAGGAGACCGGCCTCATCGGCGCCCACCAGGGTGCCGGGCTCAGCCGCGGCCCCGGCGGCGGCGGCGTCGGCCAATCCCAGGCGGATCGCCTGGCCCCCCAGGTCGGCGGTGCATCCGGGCCAGGGGAAGAGGCCGTTGATCCGGGCGGCCAGGGTTGCGGCCGGGGCCGCGAAATCAAGGGCGCCATCCTCCTTGGTGAGCTTGCGGCAATAGGTGGCCGCCGCGGCCTCCTGCTCGGTGAAGGCGAGCGCTCCGGCCTCCAGCCGCGGCAGGGCGCGCAGGACCAGCGGCACGCAGGCGGCGGCGAGCCGGGCCTCGACCTCCGTGGCGGTATCGAGGGGGCCGATCGGCACCCGCTCGAAGTCAGCAATGGGGCCGGCGTCCAGCCGGCGCACGATCCGCATCAGGGTGACCCCAGTGGTCCGCTCTCCGGCGGCGATCGCGGCCTGGATCGGAGACGCTCCGCGATATTTGGGCAAAAGCGAAGTGTGGAGGTTCAGCGTGCCCCAAGCGGGCGTGCCGATGAACGCGTCGCGCAGGATGTGCCCGTAGGCCATGACCAGGGCCACGTCGGCCCGGAGGGCCGCCAGCTGGGCCTGTTCCCCTTCCCCGAGGCGCTCCGGCTGGAAGACCGGGAGTTGCCGCCGCTCCGCCCAGGCCTTGATCGCATTGGCGCCGACCTTCTGGCCGCGCCCGGCGGCGCGGTCGGGCTGGGTGAAGACGGCCACGACCGGCCCGGGCCCGCCCGCCGGCGCCAGCGCTTCGAGCAGCGGGAGCGCGATCGGGTCGGAGCCCAGGAAGACGATTCTCATCCTTTGAGGCCGGCGATCCAGGCCTGCACCGCTGGAGCCAGCGAACGGGAGAAAGTGCGGTCGTTGTCGGGCTTTTTCAGCCCCTCGAGAAGCGTCCAGTACTCGACATGGGTCGTCTTCCGCCCGGGCCCCAGCGGCACCAGCGGGCCGAGCGTCTCGAATTCGAGCATCGCCCCGTTGGTGAACGTCTCGAAGGCGCTTCCCAGGTCGGGGTATTTCGCGGCCGGAATCACCTTCGCGTACTTGACGAAGGTGACCCCCTCGAGCCAGCAGGCGGACCAGCCGGGATAGGAGGTGAGGCCGAGTTTCTGCGCCTGTTTGGCCTTGGCCACATCGATGCCGATGAAGTCGCGGCGGAGGTTCCAGAGCGGCAGCGAAAGATCGGTGTAGCTCCACGGGACGAGCGCATAGGCCGGCAGCAGGTCGCCGTCCTCGTGGCTGCCCTTGGGCGGCAGCGGGATGACGCCGTAGCCGCCGCCGCGCAGCATCGTGACCGGCCAGGCGGCGCACTCCGCCGCCCAGAGGCCGCGGTTGGTCAGGGTGTGGGTGACCTTCACCGTCCGCTCGCCCTGGAGCTCAATCGTCATGCTCTTCTGCAGGCCGGTCTTCGTCTCCGTCGGCGCGGTGAGCGCCACGCCGGCGGCGAGCCGCTTCACCTCGAGCGGATCGTCGTCGGGCTGGTAGGTGCGAACGATGTCCTCGGGCGAATGCCAGAGTCGGTGGCCGCCCCGCAGGAAGAGTCCGTGGTAGCGGGGCGCGCTGGCGGGAAACTCCAGGAAGACATTCCGCTTTTGGCCCCGGGCGGGGCGGAAGGAGACGACCCGCGGGCCGACGGAAGTCGTGACCGTGAGCTCGAGGGCGCGGGTGGCCAGGTTAAGCGCGGCACCGCCGCGGTATTCGGTCTGGGTGATTCGCTTCATGGGGGTAGAGCTCAGTCCTCGACGCGCTTCGGCGGATAGGAGGGCCGGCTGACCTCCTCCTTGTAGCCGCGGCGGCGGTTCTCCTCGCGCGGCTTGCCCACGAGCTCGAAGATGAAGGGGCAGCCCGCGAGCCCGAAGGCCTCGACCAGGCCGGCCTCGAGATAGCGGCGGTAAGATTCCGTGAGCTTCTCCTCGCGGTTGCAGAACAGCTTGATCCGGAAGGGCCGGTTGCCGGTCTGCGTCGCGTAATAGATGCGGAAGCGGCGGCCGGCGACCGCGGGGGGCGGCGTGCGCTCGGTGAGATAGATGAGCGTCTGGTTGAGCTTCGCGGTCGGAAGCTTCTTGTCCAGGACGCGGGACAGCTGGACGGCCGCGTTCAGCATCCGGTCAATCTCCCGGCCGCTCAGGGCCGAGACGAAGATCAGCGGGGCGCCCGGGGTGAAGAAGAGCTGGTTGAAGACGGCCTTCTCGTATTTTTCCCGGTAGTCGCGCTCGCTCTTGTAGCTCTTGAGCCCCTCGCCCTTCTTGAAGCCCTCGAGCACCAGATCCCACTTGTTGACGACGACGACGATCGGCTTGCGCTCCTTGACCGCCTCGCCGGCGACCGCCTTGTCCTGCTGGGTGACGCCGTCCAGGGCGTCAAGGACGAGAAAGATGACATCGGAGCGCTGGATCGCGTCGAGGGAGCGCAGCCGCGCGAAGTATTCCACCGGGGAGACCAGCTTCGAGGCCGCCTTGATGCCGGCGGTGTCGATCAGGAGGAAGGGATGGATGTCGCCCTTGCGGCCGCGAAAGCCGAACGGCAGTTCGACCGAGTCGCGCGTGGTGCCGGGGACGTCGCTGACGATCAGCCGGTCGCTCTGGAGGAGCCGGTTGCCAAGGGAGGACTTGCCCACGTTGGGGCGGCCGATGAAGCAGACGCAGAGCGGGCGGTCCGCATCGGGGGCGCCCGGCGGGGCCGGCGCCGGCTTCGGCTTGCTGGCGGCCACCAGTTCCAGGCGCGCCAGGATGGCGGCCCGCAGATCATCCTCGCCGCCGCCGTGCTCGGCCGAGACCAGCACCGGATCGCCGAAGCCCAGGCGCTGCGCGTCCGCGAAGTCGACCTTGTGCTCGCCGCGGTCCGCCTTGTTGACGACCAGGAGCACGTTCTTGCGGCCGCGGCGCAGCCGGTCGGCGATCCGCATGTCGAGCGCCGTGATGTTCTCGAAGCCGTCGACCACGAAGAGGATCAGGGCGGCCACATCGATCGCGAACCCGACCTGGGTTTCCGAGGCGGCGATGATCTGGGCGGGGGTGTCGCCGCCCTTGAGCCCGAGGCCGCCGGTGTCGAGGAGCGTGTAGTCGCCGTCTTCGACATGGGCCGAAAGGACGTCGCGGGTGATGCCCGGCTGGTCATGCACGATCGCGATCCGCTTCCGCGAAAGGCGGTTGAAGAGGCGGCTTTTGCCGACGTTGGGTCGGCCGACGATAGCGACGGTGGCGGGCATGGGGATGGTCGGCGTTTCCGCCTACCCTTTCACCTTGGGGGAGCTCGCCAGCTTTTGCACGTACCGTTCGATGCGATCGCACGCCTCGATCAGCTGCGGGTAGCTGGTGGCAAAACTGGCCCGGACAAAGCCATGGCCGTTCTCGCCAAAGGCGCTGCCCGGAACGACCGCGACCTTCTCGGCCTCGAGGAGGCCGTAGGCGAAATCACGCTCGCTCAGCCCGGTGCCGGCGACCTGGGGAAAGGCGTAGAAGGCGCCCCGCGGCAGGTGGCACTTGAGCCCCGCCTCGTTGAAGCGGCGCACGACCAGATCCCGGCGGCGGTGGTATTGCTCGCGCATGGCCTTCATGCCGTCCTCGCCGCGCTGGAGGGCCTCGATCGCCGCCTCCTGGGCGAGGATCGGGGCGCAGAGCATCGAGTACTGGTGGATCTTCATCATCGCCTCGATGAGCTCGGCCGGGCCGCAGGCGTAGCCGATCCGGAAGCCGGTCATGGCGAAGGCCTTGGAGAAACCATGCAGGAAGATCGTCCGTTCCCTCATGCCCGGGAAGGTGGCGATGCTCACGTGGCCGCCCTCGTAGACCAGCTCGGAATAGATCTCGTCGCTGAAGACGATGAGGTCCTTCTCCACCGCGAAGCGGGCGATCTTCTCCAGGCGCGCCGGGTCGCAGGTGCCACCTGTCGGATTGCAGGGCAGGTTCATCATCAGGACCTTGCAGCCGGGCTGCCAGGCCTTGGCGATGTCCTCGACGTTCAGGGCGAAGCCGTCCTCCGCCCGCGTGGGCACCGGGATCGCCACCCCGTGCGCCAGCGTCACCCCGGGATGATAGGAGACATAGCAGGGCTGGTGATAGAGAACCTTGTCGCCGGGGTTGAGGAGCGCGCGCAGCGCGAGGTCGATGCCCTCGGAGACGCCGACCGTGACGATGATTTCGTCCTCGGCGCGATAGCCGACGGAATAGTTCTTCTCGACGTAGCGGCTGATGGCGCGGCGGAGCTCGATCAGGCCGAGGTTCGAGGTGTAGTGGGTCTTGCCGCGCTCGAGGGCATAGATCGCCGCCTCGCGGATGTGCCAGGGCGTGTCGAAGTCGGGTTCGCCGATGCCGAGCGAGATCACGTCGCGCATCTTGGCCACGATCTCGAAGAAGTCGCGGATGCCGGACTTGGGCAGGTCCACGACGTGGCGGGCGATGAAGCGTTTGGTATCCATGGGCGCAGGGGGCGGAGTGACCGCCCGCTGTATTCCTTTTTTCGCGCGGCCGATTACGGCGAGACGTTCAGGCGGCCGGTGGGTTCGGCGGGAGCGGTGATCAGGTAGCCACCCTCCTTGTAGGAGCGGAGCATGAAGTGCGTGCTGGTCGACAGGACGCCCTCGAGGGTCGAAAGGCGCTCGGATACGAAGCTGGCGACGCGCTGGAGGCTCGGGCCCGTCACGAAAATCAGGAGATCGTAGGCCCCGGACATGAGATAGCAGGACTCGACCTCGTCGAAGCGGCTGATCCGGTCCGCCAGCCGGTTGAAGCCGCCACCCCGTTCGGGCGTGATCTTGACCTCGATGACCCCCCGCACCGCGGCGGCGCTCTCATGGGACAGGTCGAGCACCGGCCGCCACCCCAGGAAAATCCGGTCCTGCTTGAGCTGCTCGAGGTGCCGGTTGACCTCGGCTTCCGGCATTCCGGCGACCTGCGCCATTTGCGCCGTCGTGAGATTGCCGCCTTCGACCAAGAGCTTGAGGACCGGGTTCATGAGCGGTTCAGAATCGCATGAATTGGAACCGGTAATCCATCCTAATCTTTGCGCCTGGTGTGCCGATATTGCCTCAAGCCCCCGTGGGCTGACTCTCCTCATGCACATTCTCGTGGCCGAAGACGACAAGGTCTCCCGTGAACTCCTGCGCCGCATGCTCGAATCCGAGCCGCGGCACTCCCTGGTCATGGCGGAAAACGGCGCCTTGGCCTGGGAACAGCTGCAGGACCCGGCGCAGGACTTCGGCGTCTGCATTTCCGACATCCAGATGCCGGTGCTCGACGGGTTCGGCCTGGCGCGGAAAATCCGCGCCGATGGGCGCCTCGCGCGGCTGCCAATCGTCCTCTGCACCGCCGCCAACGACCGCGCCACGGTCCAGCAGGCGGCCGGCCTGGCCGTCGCCGGCTACATCGTGAAGCCCTACACCCGCGCCCGGGTGGTCGAGCAGCTGCAGCGGATCGAGAGCGGGCTGGCGTCCGGGGGCGCCGGCTCGGCCGGGTGCGCCGGCCAGCTCGAGGATGAGGCCACGGTCCGCGGCCGCCTCGGGATCGACGCCGAGACGCACCACGCCCTGATCCAGGCCATGCTGGGCGACATGACCGAATGGCTGTTCCGCCTGCGCGGCCAGCAGGACCCCAAGGAGCGCGCCTCGCTCCTGGTCCGCGCCAGCGGCTTCAAGGGCGCCTGCCTGAGCCTGGGGGCCCTCCGGGCGGCCCAGCATCTTTCCGCCCTCCAGATCGCCCTGCCCCTCGCCCCCGAGCGGCTGCCGGGCGCCCTCCAGGAGCTGGAGAAGGAAATCGCGCTGCTGGGCAGCCGGATCGGCATGCCCGTGGCGGCGTGAGGTGGACAAAGGCTGGAGGAGCGCTTTGAGTAGGCGCTTCCATGTTTGAATCGCTGACCGACAAGCTAGGCCAG
>CAIWXW010000204.1 GCA_903916755.1 uncultured Opitutaceae bacterium
CGACGCCGATCCCGAGGCCGAAGTTGTCGGTGATCTCCTTGGCGGTCGCCTGGGCGGCGGCCTCGTTGAGGTCGACGCAGACGATGTGCGCGCCCTCGCGGACGAGACGGTGGGCGGTTTCCTTGCCGATGCCGGAACCGGCGCCGATCACGACGATGGTCTGCCGGGCCAGTTCCTTCTCGGCCGGCATGCGCTTCAGCTTGGCCTCCTCGAGGAGCCAATATTCGATGTCGAAGGCCTCCTGCTGGGGCAGCGCGATGTAGCGGTCGATCGCCTCGGCGCCGCGCATGACCTCGACCGCGCAATTGTAGAACTCGGCGGTGACCCGCGACTCGCTCTTGTCCTTGCCCCAGGCGACCATCCCCAGGCCCGGGATCAGGACGACCGTCGGGTTCGGGTCGCGCATGGCCGGTGAATTCGGGTGGCGGCACTTCTGGTAATAGGCGGCGTAGTCCTTGCGGTAGGCCTCGAGGCCGGCGGCCAGCTTCTGCTTCAGGGCGGCGGCATCCTCCTTCTGGGGGTTCCAGTCCACGAAGAGCGGCTTGATCTTGGTCCGCAGGAAATGATCGGGGCAGGAGGTGCCGAGCTCGGCCAGCCGCGCGGCGTCCCGGGAGTTCACGAAGCGGAGGATCTTCTCGTCGTCCTGCACGGTGCCGATGAAGCGCTTTTGCTGGGAGACCTGGCCCCGCAGCCACGGCAGGATGGCGGCAAAGGCCGCGCGCCGGGCGGCCGGCTCGAGGGTCTGGTACTTGGCGCCCCCGAAGGCGGCGGCGTCGCCGCCCTTGTCCGCATACTTCTTCTCGATGTAGGCGGAGGCCCGCTCGATGAAGTCAAGGGTCAGCGCGTAGCAGGCCTTGTCGTCATCCGCCCAGGAAATGAAGCCGTGCTGGCCCATCATGATGGCGCGGACCTTCGGCTGCTGCCTGGCGATCTCCTGCATGGCCAGCCCCAGCTCGAAGCCGGGCCGCATCCACGGGACATAGGCCATCTCGCCGGCAAAGATCTCCTGCGTCAGTTTCTCGCAGTGCGCCGAGGCCGCGATCGCGATGACCGCATTCGGGTGCATATGGTCGACATGGAGGCCGGACAGGAAGCTGTGCAGCGGGGTGTCGATCGACGAGGCGCGGGGGTTGAGGTTGAAGGTCGCGTGGGTGTACATGCCCACCATGTCGTCCTCGGCCGCCGACTTGAGGCCCTTGTCCTTCCGGCCGCCGTAGAGCTGCTGCAGGTCGACCAGCTTCTGCTGGTAGAGGGACGAGAAATTCTCGCGGGTGCTGGTGCGCAGGTCGCCGCCGGAGCCCTTGACCCAGAGAACCGGGGTCTTCTGGCCGTTCAAGGGGTCCTTTTCCTCGACCTTCGACGAGGTGTTGCCCCCGCCGGTGTTGGTGATCCGCTGGTCGCTGCCCAGCAGGTTCGAGCGGTAGACCAGGCGGGCCACGGGGTCGAGGGTCGCCGCCTTGGCGTCATCCCAGAGGTAATTGACGTAACGGTAGGTGGGCATCGGGAGGGGCAACCTACACCAGGTCCGCCGTGGCGATCAAGCGCCCTTATCCTCGGTCCGTCAGACGTCCCCTCCGGGCTTGTTCCGCCGCCCCCGGTCCCCTATTCCTCCCTTTCTCGCATGATCCGGATCAACGAAAACTACCTCAAGCTCAAGGCCTCGTATCTGTTCGCCGACATCGCCCGCCGGGTGAACGCCTATGTCGCGGCCAACCCGCAGAAGCCCGTGATCCGCCTCGGGATCGGCGACGTCACGGAGCCCCTGCCGCCCGTGTGCGTCGAGGCGCTCCACGCCGCGACCGACGAGATGGCCCAGCGCGCCACCTTCAAGGGCTACGGGCCGGAGCAGGGGTATGCCTTCCTCCGCGAGGCGGTGGCTCAGCACGACTACGCCGCCCGCGGCTGCCGGATCGAGGCCGACGAGATCTTCATCTCGGACGGGGCCAAGTGCGACTGCGGCAACATCCAGGAAATCTTCGCCGGCGACACCCGCCTGGCGATCCCCGATCCGGTATATCCCGTCTACATCGACACCAACGTCATGGCCGGGCGGACGGGCGCCAATGTCGACGGTCGCTATGAAGGGGTGACCTACCTGGACAGCACCCCGGCCAATGGCTACGTCCCGGCGGTCCCGGCCGTCGCCACCGACCTCGTCTACCTCTGTTTCCCGAACAACCCCACCGGCGCCGTCGCCACCCGGGCGCAGCTCGCCGCCTGGGTCGCCTACGCGAAGCAGCATCAGGCCGTCCTCCTCTACGACTCGGCCTATGAGGCCTACATCCGCGACCCCGCCATCCCCCACAGCATCTACGAGATCGAGGGGGCCCGCGACGTCGCGATCGAGTTCCGGAGCTTTTCCAAGACGGCCGGCTTCACCGGCACCCGCTGCGCCTATACGGTGGTGCCGAAGACGGTGCTCGCCTGGGATCGCGCCGGGAAGGCTCATCCGCTCCACGCCCTCTGGAACCGCCGCCAGACGACCAAGTTCAACGGAGTCGCCTATCCGATCCAGAAGGCGGCCGAGGCCGTGTACACCCCCGCCGGCCTGCAACAGACGAAGGCCCTGACCGATTTCTACCTGGGCAATGCCAAGCTGATCCGCGAGGCCGTGGGCCGGCTCGGCCTGAAGTGCGTCGGCGGCGACAACGCCCCGTACATCTGGGTCAACACCGGCCG
>CAIWXW010000205.1 GCA_903916755.1 uncultured Opitutaceae bacterium
CCACTACAGCAACGAGCAGCTCGCGGCTGAGACGGCGACCTACGAGGCCCTGAAGCGGAGCGCCGACAACGACATGATGAACCTCGGCGACATCCTCGACGAGGCTTCCAAGAAGGAAGAATCCTGAAAATCGGCTTTCTCGGCGGGAGCTTCGATCCCGTGCATTTCGGCCATCTGATGGCCGCGCAAGACGCCTTCGAGCAGCGCACGCTGGACCGGCTCATCCTGGTTCCAGCGGCGCAGGCTCCGCTCAAACCCAACGACGTGCAGTCCGTGGCCGAGGATCGGCTGGCGATGCTGCGGGCGGCCGTCGAGTGGGACCGGCGTTTCGAGATTTCGGATTACGAGCTGAAGAAGGGCGGAATCAGCTACACGATCGATTCCGTCCGGCATTTCCGCCAACTGTACCCGAACGATGAGCTCTTCTGGATTGTGGGCGGGGACCAGCTGCCGCAGCTGCACCTGTGGAAGGACATCACCGAGCTGGCCAAGCTGGTGGAATTCATCTTCCTCGAGCGCCCCGGCTACCCGGTCAAGGCCTTCCCGGACATCGCCGGTCTGCGCCTGCACCGCTGCGATGGGCATCTCCTGGCGGTGAGCTCGACCGAATTGCGCGAGCGGACCAGGCTGGGCCTGTCCCTCGACTACTTTGTGCCCCACAACGCGATCGTTTACATCCGCGAGCGGGGCCTGTACCGCACTCCCCTATGAACACGATCCGACCCGCCTCGCGCGACCTGCTCAAGCTCTGTTGCCGGGCCCTGCTGGAGAAGAAGGCCGAGGACCTGCGCGTCCTCGATGTCGGCGCTGAATCGTCCATCACCGATTACCTGGTCCTGGCCACGGCCACGTCCGAGCCCCATCTGCGGGCCCTGCGCAGCGAGCTCGAGTTCGCGCTGAAATCCGCCCACACCCGCCTGGTGGGCCTGGAAGCGGCGGAGCAGAGCGGCTGGACGGTGGTGGATGCCTTTGACGTCATCACGCACCTCTTCCTGCCGGCCCAGCGGGAGCATTATGGGCTCGAAAACCTCTGGAAGGACGCGGCCCCGGTGTCCGTCAACGAGCTGCTCGACCTCGTGCCCCCCGCGCCCGTGGTCCCGGTGGCGCGCCGGGCCGCCGCGGCGGTGAAGCGGGCCGCCCCGCGAAAGCAGGCGGCTCCCGCACGGAAGAAGCCGCCGGCGCCGGCCAAGAAGCCGCGGGCGGTGAAGAAGCCCGTGGTCAAGAAGGCGGCGCCGAAGAAGACCGCGAAGCCGAAAGCCGCCGCCAAGAAGCCGGCGGCCAGGCAGCGGCTGAAGGCGAAGGCCAAGCTGAAGGCGAAGGCCAAGCCCGCCGGGCGGCGGCGCTAGAAGCCGTAGCCGACGGTGGTCAGGATGTGCTGATCGGCCCGCGCATGCGGGTCGAGGACCGCGTTGTCGTACTCATACTGGAAGTGCAGGTTGAGCGAGAGGTGGTTGTTGATCTTGCCCTGCAGCGTCGCCTCGAACTTGTAGTCGTAGTTGCGCGACTGGGTGTTGACCGGGCTGCTGAGGTCGGCCACGACCCCCGAACGCCCGCGCTCCTCCGGGGAGTACTGGATCGTGGCGTCCTCCGTGAAGGTATAGCGGCCGTTGATCTTGTAGGAATAGTCCTGGAAGGCGTTGCCGAGGTAGTCGGAGCCCTTGTCCACGCCGGTCGCGTCGAAGTACTGGAGCATGAGGCCGCCGCCGATGTTGGCCGTCTGCCGCGCCGTGGCGAAGACCTTGTAGCCAATGTCGGCGGTCTGCTCGATGTCGGTGTTGATCAGCCGGATCTTGTCGGAGCTGTAGCTCGTGATCGCCTGGGTGAACCACCGCTCGCTCAGGTTGTGCCGCCAGCGGAAATCGATCTCGTCCTGGTCGGTGGTCGGGATCCCGGCGGTGCTCGCATAAAGATAGGAGCCCTTGAAACGGATGTCATCGGGCCCGACGTTGCGCTCGGCCTCCGCCGAAAGGTTCGTGGTGATGCTCCGGCTGGTGTTGAGCTCGTTGCCGTACCCGAACTCCACTTTGCCGGTCCACTTGGTCACGACCGGCCGCAGGATGAGGAAGGGCTTTTCCAGCCACGGCAGGATGCCGAGGGAGTGCACGGCCTCCACGGCCGGGGCCGGGGTCGAAGCCGTCACCACCGGCTTCGGCGGCAGGCCCGCCAGGGTCTGCGCCGTGGTCGAAGGCGGGGGTGCGTCCACGATGGTGACGATGTTTTCCGGCGCGACCAGGTCGCCGAGCACGTCGGAATGGAAGTAAATCTTGCCATCCTCCCGCTTGATCACGGTGCCGGTCAGGCGGTCGCCATTCTTGAGGATGAGCCGCGCCGCGCGCAGGCCGGGGGCCGCCGCGACGGCGAGGAGGGCGGCCGCGGCGAAGGCGGCCCAGCGGGCGGGAAATCGGGACATGACAGCCTATGTTACCAAGTTTGGCCTTGCCGGTTCCCAGTTCCGACGTGAAATTTCCGCCATGAAGGGCGCGCGCGGATCAAGACGGGGATTTACCCTGGTGGAGGTCATGGTTCTGCTCGTGATCATAGCATTTCTTTTGGCGATGGCCATCATGGCCCTCCAAAAAATTAGGCAGACCCGGCAGGAAAAATCCGTGACCGCGACCGGTTCGACGATCCCGGTGGGCACCTCCAGCCCTGCGCCCTAGCCTTCCTCAGCGGAGGAAGTTGTACTTGAAGATGGCCCAGAGGGCCCGGAAACCATCGCGCCAGCCGATCTTCTTGCCGTCCGCGTAGGTGCGGCCCGAGTAGCTGATGCCGACCTCATAGATCGGGACACCCAGCCGCGCGACCTTCGCGGTGATCTCCGGCTCGAAGCCGAAGCGGTTTTCCTCGATCGTGATCTGCTGCAGCACCTCGCGCCGGAAGACCTTGTAGCAGGTCTCCATGTCGGTGAGGTTCAGGTTCGTGGCCATGTTCGAGAGCAGGGTCAGCAGCTTGTTGCCCACCATGTGCCAGAAATACAGGACGCGGTGCGGCTCGCCTCCGAGGAAACGCGAGCCAAAGACCACGTCCGCCTTCCCGGCCAGAATCGGTCCGATCAGCTTGGGATATTCCTGCGGATCGTACTCCAAGTCGGCGTCCTGGGGAATGATCAGATCGCCGGTCGCCGCGGCAAAGCCACTGCGCAGGGCCGCACCCTTGCCGCGGTTGACCTCGTGGTAGATGATCTTGTCGACCAGCGGCGCGATCTGCGTGCGCAGCACATCGCGGGTGCCGTCCCGGGATCCGTCATCGACGATGATGATCTCCTTGTCGGGGCCCGGGGCCGCCCGCACCCGGTCCACCAGGGCCCGGATGGTGCGCGCCTCGTTGTAGCAGGGGATAACGACGGAAAGACGCATGGCAGAGGGAGATGAAGGGGGAAGGCGCGGCGGGTAAATGCGGAAATGCCGGTTGGCCTACTTTCGCGCCTCCCGGCGTTCCCAGGCGAAGAGATACTGCTGGGCCAGGCCGGCCCGCTCGCCGAAATGCACGCGGCCAAAATGGGCGATGGCCGCTGGCTTCCAGCCTTGCAGGCCGTAGCGGCGCTCCATGGCCTTGATGATCCAGACATCGACCGGAAACGCTTCCAGCCGGCCGGCGCCAAAGAGCAGGACGCAGTCAGCCACTTTTTCGCCGACGCCGGGCAGCTGACAGAGCCGCGCGCGCGCCTCCGCGTAGGGGCGGGCCCCCGTCTCCTCCAGCCAGCCCGGGCGGGCGGCGAGGAACTGCGCGGTCTGATGAATATGGCGCGCGCGAAAGCCGAGCCGGCATCCGCGCAACTCCCCCTCGGTGGTCGCCGCCAGCGCCGGCCACGTGGGCAGCGCCCGGCCGGCGGCGGCATCCGCGAGCGGCTGCCCGAGCCGTTCGGCCAGAAGCGCCGTCATCTGCTTGATCTGCACGATCCGCTTGGTCGCGCTGCACAAAAAGCAGAGCAGGGTTTCGTCGAGCGGCTGCCGCAGGAGGCGGAGGCCCGGGAAGGCGTCGATGCAGCGCGCGAGGTGCGCGTCGCTGCGCCACGGCAGCGCATCGGCCAGGAGCCGCGGATCCCGGCGCGCGTCGAGATAGCGCGCGAGCGCGGCGCCCGCGGGGCCGGCGAGGGCGAGGGGCGCCGACCATGCCAGCTGCCGGCGCGCGTTCTGCCGCAGCCGGACGACGTGCCGGCCCCAGAATCCCTGCCATTCCCCGCCGGGCTGGGGGTGCCAGCGGAAGGCCTGTCCGCCGTCGAGAATCTCCGCGAGCACGTCGGGCTCAGGCGGCGTCCGCACCGGCAGGCCCTGCCACGCCGACCAGCCGGCTCCGGCTATTCCGGCTTGGACCAAAGGAAGCTCTCCTGCGCCACCAAGGGGCGGCCGTCAGGCCCCACGAGCTCGAACTTCCAGGCGACCGGAGGAATGTTCTTGCCCGGCCAATCGGTGCCCGTGAGCCCGATCTGATAGACCTTGCCTCCGGCGGGGACGTCGGCCGGAAAGGTGAAGACACGCGGATCCGGCCCCAGCGGCAGGATGACGCTGATGACGAACTTTGTGCCCGTGACGAGCGGCCCCCGGTTCTTCACCCGCACGATGAAATAGAGCCCGTCCCGCGAGTCCGCCCGGCTGTGGAGAATGACCCGCTCACCCATGTTCTCGCGGCCGGTGAAGAATTCCGAGATCCGCTCCACCGAGTCGGTGTCCTGCCAGCGCGTCCAGACCCGGACGAAACTGAGATCGGCCCCCCAGGCCGTGGCTCCGAGCAACAGCTGCAAGCCCAGGAGGGCGCACAGCCGGCGCCAGCCGGAGACGGTTCGAAGGGGAAGGGCGGAGTCGGGAAGAGACACGGGAGGAGTCCGGCGCGGAACCTCCCAGCTTTGGCCTCAATGGGCAAGCTGGACATATTGGTAGCGGTGGATGCCGAGAAGGGACGGCAGCCAGCCCCGGACGTAGGGCTGGATGAGATAGGTGCGCGTCCCATAGAAGAGCGGGGCGATGGGCGCCTCCTCGAGCAGGCGGGCCTCCGCCTGCTGGAGGAAGGTGTTCCGTTGCGCTGGATCGAGGGTAACATTGGCCTGGTCCTCGCTCCGGTCATAGGCCGGGTCGCCCCAGCCGGTCCAGTTGTTGCCGCCGCCGGTCTTGAACAGGTCGAGGTAGGTGCTCGGGTCGTCGTAGTCGCCGAACCAGCGGGTGAGGGCAACCTGATAGGAGAGGGTCCGCAGGTTGTCGAGGTAGACCCGGAAGTCCTGGTTCGCGAGCGTCACCTGGATTCCGAGCTCGCGGTGCCACATCTGCTGGATGGCTTCGAGCACCTTCGTGTTGATCGCGTCGGTGAAGAGCTGGATCTCCAGACGGGGGAATCCCCGGCCGCCGGGATAGCCGGCCGCGGCGAGGAGCCGGCGCGCCGCGGCGAAATCGGAGGGCTCGCGCGCCGCCGGCGTGTAGCCGCCGGTGTTGGGCGGGGTGAGGGCGTACGCGGGCTGGCGGCTGCCCTGGAGGACATCGCGGGCGAGGGCGGCGCGGTCGATCGCCTGGGCCAGCGCCTGGCGCACGCGCCGGTCATTCAGCGGGGGGCGGGTGACATTGAAACGCAGGAAATAGGTCTGGCTCAGCGGATCGATCCGCAGCTGCTCCGGCGCGCTGGCCCGGTAGTGGGCGATGCGGTCCGGCAGGAGGTCGTTGGTCACGTGCAGCTGGCCCGCGCGGAAGTTGCTCTCGTCCGTTGCGACATTGTCGGTGGGAAAGAACACCACGGCCTGGAGGGTATTGCGGGCCGCGTCCCAGTAGGTCGGATTCTGGCGCACGACGATGCGCGCGTTGGGCTGCCATTCCTGCAGTCGGAAGGCGCCGTTGCCGACGAGGTTCCCGGGCCGGGTCCAGGCCGTCCCGCGGCGGTCCATGGGCCCGAACTTTTCAATGGTGGCGCGGTGGACGGGAAACCAGGGTTGCTGCGCCGCCAGCACCGGCAGATAGGGGCAGGGCCGGCTCAGCGAGATTTCCAGGGTGCGGGCGTCCAGCGCGCGGACGCCGACCGCGTCGAAATCCTTCAGCTTGCCGGCGTTGAAGGCCTCCGCGTTGCGGATGGGGTAGAGCAAATAGGCGTACTCGCTGGCGAGGCCCGGCGACAGGATCCGATGGAAGGAATAGACGAAATCCTCCGCCGTCAGCGGATCGCCATCGGACCAGCGCGCGGTTGGGCGCAGGTGAAACGTGTAGCGGAGGCCGTCGGCGGAAGCTTCCCAGCGTTCCGCCACGCCGGGCACGGCCTGTGACGTCTTCTCGTCGACGCAGGTGAGCCCCTCGAACAGGGCGATCAGGATGTTATAGTCGATGATCGCCACCGAAGTCTGCGGATCGAGGTCCTGGGGCTCCGCGCCATTTCCCAGCAGCAGGGTGCCCGTTCTCCGACCGGCCTCCGCCGGCGTTTCCCGGCGGGCGCAGCCCGGCGCGAGGGCCGCGAGCGCGAGGATGCACCCGAGGATCCAGCGGACCGGCGCGCGCATCAGAGCAGCGGGCGGAGCGACCGCCAGACCGTTTCGGCCACGACCGCATCGCCTGCCGCCGTGGGGTGCATGCCATCGCCCTGGTTGAGCTCGGGATGGCCGCCGACGTCCGCCAGGAGAAACGGAATCAGCGGAACATGCGCGGAGGCGGCGACGGCGGGGAAGACGGCGGCATAGGCCTGCGTGTAGGTTTCGCCGAGGCTTGGCGGCATCCGCATGCCGGCGAGCACGATCCGCACGCCGGGCTGCTTCGCCCGCACCCGGGCGATGATGGCGAGGAGGTTGGCCTGGGTGACCGCCGGATCGGTCCCGCGGAGGCCGTCGTTGGCCCCCAGGGCCAGGACGAGGAGGCTGATGGGCTGCTGCAGCACCCAGTCGATGCGGCGCACGCCGCCCGCGGTCGTATCGCCGCTCAGGCCGGCGTTGACGACCCGCCAGGGCAGGTGGGCCTGCGCGATTTTTTGGGCGATCAGGGCCGGGTAAGCCTCGGTCCCGGGATCGTCCAGGCCGTAGCCCGCGGTCAGACTGTCACCAAAGAAGACGAGCGTCTGGACGCCGGCGGCCTGGAGCCGCGGCGCGATCAAACCGAGCAGCGCGAGGGCGAGAAGAGGTCGCACCTCCCGATCATGGGCACTTTCCCGCCGTTGGCCAGTCCTGGCGTCGTTTCAGGCGATCAGCAAAAAGCGACTCGGGACTGGCAGGATGTTTCCAACCCGTTACCTTGCGGCATGCATTTCGTCCTCCGGATGGCCTGGCGGGATTCCCGGGCTTCCCGGCGGCGGCTTTTCCTTTTCTCGCTCTCCATTGTCTTTGGCATCGCGGCGCTGGTCGCGCTCGGATCCGGCAGCGCCAGCCTGACCCGCGCGATGCGGGTCCAGGCCAAGGGCCTGCTGGGCGCCGATCTGGTGCTGACTTCGCGGGCGCCATTCAGCGCGGCGCTGGACCGGGCCCTGGCGGCCCTGCCGGCGGAGCAGGCGCGCGACGAGTCGCTCGCCTCGATGATGACCTTCCCCCGGGCTGACGGCGCCGCCCGATTGGTGCAGGTGCGCGCGATGGAGGGCGCCTTCCCGTTCTATGGTGATTTTGTCACGGTGCCGGCCGGGGCGGCGGCGCGGCTGCGGGCGGGGGAGGACGTCGTCATCCTCGACGAGACGCTGGCGAACCAGTTCGGGGTGAAGGTGGGCGATCCGGTCCGGCTGGGCCGGAGCACACTGACGGTGGCGGGCGTCCTCCAGAAAATGGCCGGCGAGTCGGCGGCCGTCACCACCTTCGCTCCTCGCGCCCTCATGCCGCGGCCGTATCTGCCCGCGGCCGGCCTGGGAGGGCCGGGGAGCCTGATCCGGCATCGGGTCGCGCTGCGGCTCCCCCCCGGCGCGGACGCCGACCGGATCGCCCGCCGGCTCCAGGAGGAATTCCCGGAGGAACGCATCTCCTATGAGACGACGGCCTCCCGGGAGCGGGAAATCGGCCGCGCCCTGACCAATGTCTATCACTTCCTGAACCTGGTTGGCTTCATCGCGCTGCTTCTCGGGGCCATCGGAGTCGCGAGCGCCATCCACGTGCACGTGCGCCAGAAGATTCCGACGGTCGCCGTGCTGCGCTGCCTCGGCGCGTCGGCGCGCCAGGCCTTCGCGGTATATCTGGTGCAGGGCATCGGACTCGGTGCGGTCGGCGCGGTGCTGGGTGCCAGCCTGGGTGTCGCGCTCCAGGAGGCGCTGCCCGCCGCGCTGAAGGACTGGCTGCCCTTTCCGGTCGAGTTTTTCATCGCCTGGCCGGCCGTGGCCCAGGGCATGGGCGCGGGGTTCCTGATCTGCGTCCTCTTTACGCTCCTGCCGCTCCTCGCGATTCGCCGGGTTTCCCCCTTGGTGGCCCTCCGGGCCGCCGCCGCGGACGTGCCGGCCGATCGCGCCGACCCGGCCCGCCTGGCGGTGGCGGGATTGATCCTGCTGGCGGTGGCCGCCTTCGCCTATGAGCAGACGCAGAGCCGGCGGCTGGGGGTCGGATTTGCGGCCGCGCTGGCGGCGGGACTGGGTGCCCTGGCGGGGCTGGCGCAGGCGGTGGCCTGGACGGCCCGCCGATTTCCGCCGCGGCGGCTGCCCTACGTGGTCCGCCAGGGGATCGCCAACCTGCATCGGCCGAACAACCGCACGGTGCTGCTGTTGGTTTCGCTGGGGCTGGGGACGTTCCTCATCCTCACGCTGTACCTCGCCCGCGCGACCCTGCTGGGCGAAATCGGCGAGACCGGCGGGCCGGGCCGGCCCAATCTGCTCTTCTTCGATATTCAGGATGACCAGATCGCCCCGCTCGACCGGATCGCCGCCGCGGCGGGCGCCCCGGTGATCGACCAGGCGCCGGTGGTGACGATGAAGCTCGCCGCCCTGCGCGGGCGTCCGGTCGAAGCCTGGATGAAGGACCGCGCCTCGCGCCTGCCGGGCTGGGCGCTCCGCCGCGAGTACCGCTCGACTTTCCGCGCCCAGACCTCCGCCACCGAGCGGGTCGTGGCGGGAACCTTCGTCGGACGGGCGGCGCCGGGCGGCGCGGCCCCCATTTCGATCGAGGAGGGCCTGGGCCGGGATCTGGAATTGAAGCTGGGCGACGAGCTGGTCTGGGACGTGCAGGGCGTTCCGGTGCGGACGACGGTGGGCAGCATCCGCCGCGTCGAATGGCGCCGGCTGGAGCCGAATTTCTTCGTGGTTTTTCCGCAGGGAGTGTTGGAAGCCGCGCCTAAATTCTACGTGGCGGCGGTGCGGGTGGCCACGCCCGCGGATTCCGCCCGCCTGCAGCGGTCCGTGGCCGCCGCCCTGCCCAACGTCACGGCGATCGATCTGGCCCTCCTGCTGCAGACTCTGGACGGCATCTTTGCCAAGGTGGCCTTCGCGGTGGACTTCATGGCGTTCTTCACGGTGGGCACCGGATTGGTGGTGCTCGCCGGCGCGGTCGTGGCCGGCCGGTACCAACGGGTGCGTGAAACGGTCCTGCTGCGGACGCTCGGGGCCAGCCGCGCCCAGCTCGACCGGATCCGGTTGGTCGAGTATGCGGTTCTGGGGGTGCTCGCCTCGCTCCTGGGCATAGGACTGGCCCTCGGGGCCAATGCCCTGCTGGCGCATTATTTCTTTGCGACCGCCCCGGCCAGCCCGGTTCTGCCGCTGCTGGCCGCGGCCCTGCTGGTCCCGGTGATCACGCTGGTCACAGGCACCCTGGCGGACCGCGGCGCGGGCGGGCAGTCCCCGCTCGAGGCGCTGCGGCTGGAGAACGCCTAACCGGGCGGGCCGCCAAATTCACTCGTCAGCCGCCCGCGCCTCCGTATCACTGCGGGAATGAAAATTCTCGGCATCGACATCGGGGGCTCGGCGCTCAAGGGCGCTCCGGTCGACACGGACACGGGCAAGATGCTGGCCGAGCGTTTCCGCATTCCCACGCCGGAGCGGCTGACCCCGGCCCGCATGGGCGCGGCCATCGCCGACATCGCGGCCCATTTCAAATGGAAGGGGCCGATCGGCGTGGGCTTTCCCGGCGTGATCGAGCGCGGCAGGATGCTGACCTCGGCCAATCTCCATCCCGCGTTTGTCGGCTGCGCGGGCCAGGCGCTTTTCGCCAAGGCCACCGGCTGCCCGGTCGCCCTGATCAATGACGCCGCGGCCGCCGGCCTGGCCGAAATGAAATTTGGCGCCGGCCGGAACTTCCAGGGCACGGCGCTGCTCCTGACCCTGGGCACCGGCGTGGGCTCCGTGCTTTTCCATCGCGGGCAGATTTTTCCCTGCGAACTCGGGCACCTGCCCTTCAAGGGCCGCGACGCGGAAAAGCATGTGGCGGCCTCCGTGCGAAAGGCCAAGGGGCTTTCCTATGCGGAATGGGCCGGCCGGCTCGACCAGTACCTGCACCTGCTCGAGCGGGTGCTCTGGCCGGAAATGATCATCCTGGGCGGCGGCGTCAGCGCCAAGCACGCGAAGTTCTTCCAGTACCTGCACACCCGCGCCGAGCTGAAGGCCGCCCGATTGCTCAACGGAGCGGGCATCGTGGGCGCGGCGCTGCACGCCGCCGAGCCCGCCGCCCTGCGGGCGGCCAAGTGATCGTCGGGACGGATTAGGGCCGAAGATCCGCCACGGTATCGGCGGCCAGGACGGGGGGGCCGTGGAGCGTCGTGATCTGCACCGCGCGCAGCGTGACCTGCCGGGCGTAGTTCAGGCGCAGCCCCTCGGGCGCCGCGATCGTGACGTCGTCAAAGATGATGTTTGCAACCGGCATTTCCGGCAGGCCCAGGATGAGGCCGGCCTCCCAAAGACAGGTCGCGCGGATCCGGCGCAGGATGATGTTCCGCCAGCGGGGGGTGGAATCCGTGACCGGGCGGGCGGCGTCGTGGCCCCCCGTGGCCAGGGCGAGGGCGGCCAGGTTGCCGAAGGGCCGATAGTAGATCGGAGGCCCGACCAGCGGGTAGTAGCTGGTGATGACGATGGCCTCGCCAACGCGCTTCATGGTCAGATCCTCGAAGATGAGGTTCTCGACCAGGCCGCCGCGGTCGCGGGCGGATTTGAGATTAACGCC
This sequence comes from uncultured Opitutaceae bacterium, assembly GCA_903916755.1. Taxonomy (GTDB): domain Bacteria; phylum Verrucomicrobiota; class Verrucomicrobiia; order Opitutales; family Opitutaceae; genus Palsa-1447. The sequence goes on from CAIWXW010000205.1 coordinate 11,012, forward strand.
GATGTTGGTTCCCTCAAAGGTGCATCGCCGCACGGTCAGGTTGCGGAGCCCCCCGCGCGTGCCGCTCCTCCGGGAAATCGCCGTCATCGACCAGGATCTTCCAGGACAGCACCTCCGCCGGCGCATCGGGATCGAGGCGCGGCCCGGAGTCCGTCAGCTGGGCGGGATCGACGGGTTCCCACGGCACTGGCGCGGCCGCCCGGAGGCCGAGGGCCGAGAGACCGAGCGCCAGCAGGAGCAGCGGACGGCGACCAGGGAGGGGAAGGAGGGGGGGAGTGAGCGAACTTTTCAGAGCCGGGGGCGGGGCGCATAAAGTTCTAGCCGCGGCGGATCTCCGATCCCTGGAACCGGATCTGGATCCGGTACACCCGCTTGACCCGGCATTTGATCAGGCCGGTCGCCAGGTCCACCTTTTCGGGGACCTCGATGCGATGCAGGTCGACGACGGCATGGTAGCCGCGCTCGGAAAAGACGTCGATCAGCATGGTCAGGGCCATGGGGTCGTCGAGGACGGGATCCTCGGTGTTGACCAGGGCGACGCCGGAAATCGCGTGGGCCATGACGATCGGCATCATCTTCTTCTCGATCATCTCGACCACGCGCGGGAAGAGCTCGGGGTGCTCAAGCTCGTGGCTGTCGAGCCGCTTCACCAATTCCTGGCGGGCGTGGACGATGATGTCGCTGGCCAGCTGGATGCCGCGCAGCCGGTCGACGGTGCGGGGATCCAGCTCGAGCGTGCTCTGGTACTCCAACTCATGGAGGATATTCTGCTCGACCTCATCCACCGGCCCCTGGGCGTTGATAAAATGATAGTGGAAGATCTCCTTCAGCTCCTGGAGGGCGCCCCAGGTCTGCTCCTTGAAGACCCGATAGCGGCGCTGCGCCAGAGCCTCGTCGAAGTCGGTCGCGCGCTCCTCGAGGAGCTCGCCGATGCCCGTCCGCCGGGTCTCCTCGTTGTGCTGGCGCACCTCGCGGCCGCGCTTCATCTGGCGGTCGACGCTGGTCCGCTCGTCGACGAAGAGCACCATGATGTGGATCGTCGGCAGCCGAAAATAGATGCCCAGGGGCGTCTGGTAGAACTCGCTCCGCAACTCATGCATCTTGTCCACCAGGAGCTTGAGCGCCTCGACCTGCACCTTCGTGCGCGGAAATCCGTCCAGGATGACCCCGTCGCGGTATTCCGGGCGCAGCAGGTGGCGGAAGAGGAGGCTGATGGCCTCGCGGTCGCCGACCATGTTGCCGGCATCCTTCAGGCGGCGGGCCTCGGGACTGTCGAGCAGGGCGCTGATGACGATCGGCGGGCAGGTGAGCCCCCGCGTTTTCGCGATAAAGGAGGTGTTTGTCCCCTTGCCCGACCCGGGGGCGCCCCCGAGGAGGATGAATTCCTTGGGGAAACGGAGGTTTTCCCGGCCATGGTCCGCCTCCAGGTCCTGCCAGACCGCGCTGAAGATGATCTGGGCGTCCTTGATCTCAAGGTCGGTCAGGCGGGGCACGGGAGGCGCCACGGGATTCTCCGAGGGTGATTTGCTGGAAGTGGCCGCCATGGGGTGGAAAAGGAGCAAAGCGAATCCAGCGGTGAGGGCAAAGCCTGAAAATGATGCACCGTTCAACCCGAACGCGAAGGGAACTCCCTGGGGACGGCCTTGTCTTTTCTCTCCGGCAGCTCGCGCGGGCCTAGCTCGCGGGACTGCCAAGTTGAAGCTGGACCTGGCGGGGTCGCGCAAGCGGCCCCGCCTTGTTTTCGAATCCGACCTCTCCGGCTGGGCAAAATACTTGCATAGTGCACGACCTTTTTAATTTTTTCCCATGAGGGTGCTCATTGTCGACGACGAAGCCCCCATCCGGAAAATCACCCGGGTCGCGGTCGAAACCGCGGGCTGCACGGTGGTCGAGGCCTCGGGTGGCGCCCGTGCGCTGAAGGCCATCGAGGAGGAGCCGTTCGACGCGGTTTTTCTGGACCTGCGGATCGGCGGAGACGACGGGCTGGATGTCCTGGCCCGGCTCCTGAAGCTCCAGCCGGCCCTGCCCGTGGTCATGTTCACGGCCTACGCCAACATCGCGACCGCGGTCGAGGCCATGCGCCGGGGCGCCTTTGATTTCATCCCCAAGCCGTTCACGCCGGAGCAGATCCGGGGCGTCCTGGCGAAGATCCAGAAAAACCGAGCCCTGCAGCAGCGGGTGCAGTCGCTCGAGAGCGAGCTGGCCGCGGCCACCCCCCCGATCGAACTCGAGTCGGCCGAGCCGGCCGTGCGCAGCGTCCTCGAGATCGCTTTCAAGGCGGCCGTGACCTCGGCCACGATCCTGCTGCTCGGGCCCAGCGGCACGGGCAAGAGCGTCCTGGCCCGGGAGATACACCGGCGGAGCGCGCAGCGGGACGCGGCCTTCGTCACGGTCAGCTGCCCCAGCCTTTCGCGGGAACTGCTGGAGAGCGACCTGTTCGGCCATGTGAAGGGCGCCTTCACCGGCGCGATCGCCGATGCGGCCGGCAAGGTGGCCGCGGCCTCCGGCGGGACGCTCTTCCTCGACGAGATCGGGGAACTGCCCCTGGAGATCCAGCCCAAGCTCCTCCGGCTGCTCCAGGAGCGGGAATATGAGCGGGTGGGCGAGACCCGCTCGCGCACCGCCGACGTCCGCGTGATCGCCGCGACCAACCGGGACCTGGCGGCGGAAGTGCGCGCCGGCCGCTTTCGCGAGGATCTCTTCTACCGGCTGAACGTGATCAGCGTGGTCCTGCCGGGGCTCCGGGATCGCCCGCACGACCTGCCCCGCTTCGCCGAGGCCTACTGCCGGTTTTTCGCCGCGCGGCTGGGGAAGAAGATCACCGGCTTTGCGCCGGAGGTCCTAGCCGTGTTCGACCGCTATCCCTGGTCCGGGAATCTGCGGGAGCTGCGCAATGCGGTTGAGCGGGCGGTGATCCTCAACGCGGGCGGACTCATCGACCTCGCCGACCTGCCCGAGGGGTTCCGGGGCGGATCGGATCCGGCCATCATCGTCGGGTCGCGGGTGACGATCGAGGCCCTCGAAGCCGAGCACCTTCGCCGGGTCCTCGCAGGGGCGCGCAGCCTCGACGAAGCCGCGCGGACGCTGGGCATCGATCCGGCGACGCTCTACCGCAAACGCCAGAAACTGGGGCTGCTCTAGCGGTTCGGGCCGCTTCGTCGATGCTCCGGACGCGCCTCTATCTCGGCCTGCTTCCCCTGCTGCTGGTGGCGATCGGCACCGGCGCCTACGCGATCCTGGTCTGCCACCAGCTCGCCGGCTCGTTCCAGCACGACCTGGTTTCCAGCTACCGTGCGTCCCTCGCCGGCGAACGGATGCGGGCCGCCGCCGCGCGGATGAGCAACGATGTCGCCGCCGCGGGCCGGCAGGGTCCGCTCGAAATCCGGCGGGCCTATGGGGCTGACCGCACGGCCTTTACGCGGGACTTGCTGGCGCAGGCGACCAGCGCGGCGGGCACCTCGCGCGCGCCGCTCGTCGCCGACGTGGATGCGGCCTTCGCCGCCATGGATACCCTCGACCAACGGGTGATCGCCGGCAACGCCGATCGCTCGCTCGAGGCCCTCGGGGAGGGCGAGGGCGCGCTCTTCCGCCTGGTGGACGCGATCGAGAAGCTCGAGCGGCACGACTACGCGACGGCGGAGGGCACCGCCGCCGCGTCCGGAAGCCTGGCGGCCCGGACCATCGACGTGCTGGCCCTGGCGATGGTGGCCGCCTTCCTGCTCTCGGTCTTCCTGGGCTGGCGGCTGGCCGCCTCGCTGCTCCGGCCCATCCAGGCCCTCACCGCCTCGGCCGAGGCGGTGGGTGAGGGGGACCTGGACCGGGAGGTGCCCGCCCTCTCCGACGACGAGTTGGGCCGACTGGGCCGCACGTTCAATGCCATGGCCGGCAAGCTCCGGGCTTATCGCGATGCCGCCAATGCGAAGGCGCTGCGCGTGCAGCGGACCATGGAGGCGGTGCTGACTTCGGCCCCCGATCCGGTCTTTGTCATCGCCCGGGATGGCAGCGGCAACCTGCGCAATCCCGCCGCCGAAGAGCTGGCGCGGTCGCTTGATTTCGGGCCGGAATTCCCCGTCGCCATCACCGAGCCGCTCGAGCGGGTCTTGGCGACCGGACAGCACTACCTGCCGACCGATTATGGGCGGGCCATCACCCTGAGGGTCGGGCGGGAGGATCGCCATTACCTGCCGCGCATTCTGGCGATCGGCGACCGCCTCCAGGAATTCAAGGGGGCCGCGGTCATCCTGCAGGATGTCACCAAGTTTCGCCTCCTCGACGACGCGAAGACCAACCTGGTGGGGACGGTCAGTCACGAGCTGAAGACCCCGCTGACCAGCCTCCGGCTCGCGGTATATCTCGTCCTCGAGCAGCGGCTCGGGCAGCTGCTGCCCGCGCAGGTTGAGCTGCTGGAAACGGCGCGCGACGAGGCGGACCGGCTGCTGCGCATCCTCGATGACCTGCTCGACCTGGCGCGGCTGGAGAGCGGCGACGCGGCGCTTTCCCGGCGGGAAGTGCGGGTGGCGGATCTGCTGGCCGAGATGGCCCGGGAGGCCCAGCCGCTGCTTGCCGCCGCCGGGCAGCGCCTGGTCATCGAGGGGGGGGGGAACGGTCGGGACGGTGATGGCGGACGTGGACCGGCTGCGCCATGTCTTCCTCAATCTCCTGACCAACGCCGCGAAATATGCCCATCCCGGCGCGACGATCACCTTGTACGCGGAGCCCGCGCCGCTGGGGTTCGTCCGCTGCGGGGTCCGCGACGAGGGGCCGGGCATCGCCCCCGAGGCCGTGCCGCACATATTTGACCGGTTTTACCGGGTGGCCGGGACGGATCGGAAAGGGGCGGGGCTCGGCCTGGCGATCGCGCGCGAGATCGTGGCCGCCCATGGGGGGACGATTGCCTGCGCCAGCCGCCCCGGGGAGGGGTGCGATTTCTATTTCGACCTGCCGGGGAACTCTTTGGCCGCCCCGGTTACGAATCAGGAGTGAGAAATCCCCTGTGCCGGCGTCTTCTCGGAGACCCCGGGGCGGGGATGGCAGGCCATCGCAATCCATCGCGGTAATCCGCGTTCCAACTCAAACTACCATGAATCACCGCACTGAAACCCATTCCGATTCCCCCGAGGCCCTGATCAAGAACATCCAGAAGCTGATGGAAGAGGTCGAAACGATCGTCGCTAAATCGACGGACGTCGATGTCGCCGGCGGCTTCAAGGATCGCATCAGCGACCTCCAGGACCGCTTCTCCGGCGCCAAGACCAAGGTGCAGGGCTACTACAAGGTGGCCAAGCAGAAGGTCGTCGACGGCGCGGAAGCCGCGGACGAGACGATCCGGTCGCACCCCTACGAGTCGCTGGCCGTGGCGCTGGGCGTCGGCGTGCTGCTCGGCGCGCTCCTCCGCCGCCGGGATTGATTGGCTCCCGTCCCCCATTCTCCCGCCCCCTCCCGGCCGCGTGATGCGGGCGGGATCGGAGCTGGAGCGGGGGGGCCTTTTGTGTCAGGTTTCCAGCCATGCTTACCTCTGGCCTGATCAATTCGGTCCGCGAGCTCGCCGATGGCGTCGTCGGCTCCGTCCACGACCGCCTGGCGCTGCTCGCCATCGAGTTCCAGGAGGAGAAGTTCCGGCTCATCCAGAATTTTCTCTGGCTGGGCGCCGCCTTTTTCACCGGTCTCCTGGCGGTGGGCTTCCTGAGCCTCACCATCGTCTATTGCTGCCACGGCGACGCCCGCCTGGTGGCGCTGATCGCCATGACGGCGGTCTATGTGGGCGCCCTCATCTGGGTCGTGGTGGCGGCCAAGCGGCACTTTGCGAAGGAGTCGCGCCCATTCAATGCCACGCTGCAGGAAATGACCCGCGACCGCGCATGTATCCGTCCTCCGAGCTGAGGATTCTGGCCGAACGCCGGGAGTACCTTCAGGCCCGCATCGCGGTGCGGCGGGAGGCGTGCTCCGCTGCCGGAGAGAACGTGCGCCTCGGCGTGGAACGCATTTTGGCCTGGACCCACCTGGCCAAGGCCGGCGGCCTGCTGGGTTCCATCGGGGCGAGCCTGCTGGGCTTTGGCGTCCATCGCCCCGCCGGGGGGGAGCCTGCCCCCGAGGGCGACGGGAAGACGTCGCTCATCCACAAGGCGGCGCAGTGGGCGCCCGTGGCCCTGCGCGCCCTCCGCCTGATTTCCTCGTTCGTCTGACCCGCTCAGGCGGCGGGCGGCGCGGCCCGCAGACGGCGGCACGCGCCGTCGATCGAGAGCGCGCCGCCGCCCAGGACGATGAGGCCGAGCGCCATGCCGGCGACGAGGATGAAAAATTCCATGCCCTCGCCCTTTTGATTGCCATACCAGTTCATGAAGAAGCCGTTCTGCACATGCTCCATGAACATGGCGGTGACCAGATCAAAGCCGACCAGGAACGCGGCGATCCGCGTGGCGAGGCCGAGGATCAGCGCGATCGCGCCGAAGAATTCGACCAGGATGACGATCACGCCCAGGAAGTAGGGGATGTGCGCCATGCCGGTGAAGTATTGCATCGTCCCGGTGAAGCCGTAGCCGCCGAACCACCCGAGGAGCTTCTGGGCCCCGTGCGGGAACATCATGACGCCGAGCGCGAGCCGAACGAAGGTCGGCCCGAAGGAGCAGCTGGTCGAAAAAAGCGAGCAGCGGGAGGTGGGGTTGTTTTCCATGGCGTCCCGTTTATGCCGGAGATTCCCGCCCAGTGCAACCCCCCTGGTGCCCGCCCGGCCTGGGCGGCCGGCCTCCCGCCTAGCGGTGCCGGTCGTGGCGGATGATGTCCCAGATGACGTACAGCCCGAGCACGGCCGACAGCACGTAACCCACGATCCCGAGCATCGGATAGCCGAGCAGATAGGGCGGGATGTGGGTGTTGACGATCAGGGATGAGCCGATGATCAGCGAGCCGATGATGACGCCGAGCGCGATCCGGTTGGAAGCGGTCTGGAGCCCCTCCTGCAGGCGGTCGAGCCCGCGGTGCTGCATATTGAACGTGACGTTGTCGCTCTCGAAGCGCCGGACCAGCCGCTGCAGCTGGCCCGGGAGCTCCTCCATCCCGGCGAAGCTGGCGCGCAGGAAATCGCGGCTGTGGCGCCAGACCGCGCGCGGACCGGAGCGCTCCTGGCCCAGTTCGCGCAGCACGGGCACGGCCTGGGCGCGCAGCTCGAAGGCCGGATCCAGCGTCCGGCCCAGCTCCTCGATCTCGAGCACCGCCTTGGCCATCATCGCATAGTCGCGGGACAGGGGGATGCCGTGGCTCCCAAAGATGAACAGCAGCTTCAGCATGGCGCGGCCGAACTGCGGGCGGCCCAGCGCGAAATTGAGGTCCTCGCGCAGGGCGAGGGTGACTTCCTTCTCCATCAGGCGGAGATCGGGCCGCGACGAGGGCGAGGCCAGCCCGGCGGCGATATTCACGACCCGTTCGGCATCCTGGTCGATCGCCGCCGTCCAGAAGTCGGCCAGCGCATAGCGCAGCCGGCGGGTGAGGAGGCCGGCCAGGCCCCAATCAAGGAAGCACAGCCGGCCGTCCACCGTGACGATCACGTTGCCGGCATGGGGATCGGCATGGAAGAAGCCCTCGATCAGCACCTGATGCATGAAGGAGCGGGCGCCGTCCGCCGCCAGGATCCGCCCGGTTTCGGGCGGCAGGGGTTCGCGGCCGACTGGCGAGCCGTCGACCCATTCCATGACGAGCACGCGCTCGCTGCTGAGCTCCTCGACCACCGCCGGCGCGAAGACGCGGGCCGGGTAGGGATTGACCGCGTTGAAATACCGCTGGTTGCGGGCCTCGTTCCGGAAGTCCAGCTCCTGCTGGACGCCGAGCCGCACCTCCTCGACCACGGCGGGCAGGTCGTACGGGTGCAGCGCGGGCCGCCGCTGGTGCAGCTGGGCCGCCAGCCACGCGGCAAAGCTCAGGTCCGTCTGGACGATCCGCGCGATGTTGGGCCGCTGGACCTTGACCGCCACGGGCCGGTCGGAGCCGCGCAGGCGGGCAAAGTAGACCTGGGCGAGGGAGCCGCAGGCCACCGGGACCTCGTTGAATTCGCCAAAGGCCTCCGCCAGGTCGACCGGCAGCTCCTCGAGCAGGACCGGCCGGATCTCCTCGAAGGGGACGGGCTTGACCGCGTCCTGCAGCTTGCGCAGCTCGAGGATGAGCGGATGCGGCAGCACGTCGGGCCGCATGCTCATCAGCTGGCCGAACTTCACAAAGGCCGGCCCCAGCTCCTCGAGGGCGAGGCGCACGCGCTCCCAGGTGCTTTGCCGGACCCGGGCCTCCGGCACCAGGCGCCGCCAGATGGCGGGCGGCACGTCCAGCTGGTCCAGCAGGTCCGCAAAGCCGTAGCGCGCCAGGACGCCGGCGATTTCCTTGGCGCGGACAGCGTGGACCAGAAACGGCGTCACGGCTCGCCCGAACGGGTCGGCGGGGAGGAAAGCTTCTCCTCCAGGACGCGCAGGCGCTGCTCGAGGGCCGCGATCCTGGCCTGGGTCGCCTCGTCGCCGCGGGCGGTGAAGTCCTTCAGCTTGGCGCCCAATTTGGCGCTGAGCTCATCGAACTCGCGCTTGCCCTGCTCCGCGATCTTCTCGGCCATGACGCGCGCATCCTGCGCGCTGACCTTGCCGTCGCGGACGAATTCGTTGAGCGACTCCTCGACTTTCTCCTTGGTGACCATCGCGACACCGACGCCCGCCAGCAGTGATTTTTTAATGAGATCGATCATAGTGCCGACACTGTGATCCGGGCCGTGCGGGTCCGCAAATGCTATCCACGATGCCGCCGGCGGCCGCAGGGCCCGCCTTAGACGGGCGGGGGGAGGTCCGAGGCGGGGCGGCGCAGGAAGGCGGCGGCGATCAGGACGATGAGCGCGCCGACGAAAAGCGTGCCAAAGAAGTTGGCGACCGCCTGGATGCCGGGGGAGGACATTATCCGGACGATATGGTCCGCGCGCTCGATCTGGTCGCTGGCGAGGCCGCGCGCCTGCAGCTTTTCGTCCTGCGCCTGGAGGAGGACGTCGACGAGGTGGGGATTGATCACCGCCGCGTAGAGGTAGGCGAAGATCGCGCCGAACCCGGAGGCGAAGAGCTGGGTCGCGAATCCGGCCCAGCAGGCCCAGCCATAGCTGAACTCCTCATGCTCGGGCACCTCGCTGCGCCGGGAGCGGATGCCGCGCACGAGGAAGATCACGCCGATCACGAAGCCGCCCAGGCCGCCCACCCAGCGGCCGAGCGACAGGTGGCTGGCGTCGGACTGCCAGCCGCAGATGAAGACGACGAGGAGGAGGAGAAAGCCCGTGAGCGAGAGGAGGAAGCCGTTGAGGAGGTAGGTTTTCATGGGGTAGGGGAAAGCGGGGGCCCGGGGGGCTGGGGGGGGGGACGGGTCAGCGCAGCATGGCATGGACCAGCCGGTCGTCGCCGTCGTTGGGGGCGGGCGTGAGGCGCAGGGCCGCGCACATCAGGTTGTAAATGTGGATGTTCGCGACCGGATCGATGACACCGCCGCCGGTCTTGAAGGAGGGTCCGTCGGCGATCAGGGTGCCGTGCATGTCGCGGTCGGCATTGTCAAAGCCGTGGTTGCCCTTCATGTCGTGCAGCCCCGGTATTTTCGAGGAGGCGCGGGTCTCCACGACCCAGCCGAGGTCGGGCACGATCCAGACCGGGGGGATGCGCGGATTGCCCGTGAGGTGAAAGCGGGCGGGCAGGTAATCGGCGCGTTCGAAGCCATCGACGCGCAGGGCATGCACCCATCCGGCCAGCCCGGCCGGGGCGGGCTCGTTGTCGGCCAGGTACACTTTCGCGTGGGGAATGCCGGCGAGATGCCGCCAGAGCTCCCGCGCCGTCCCCTGCAGCGGATGGAGCCCCACCTGCGGCGTCTCAAAATCCATCTGGACCGTCTTCAGGTCCACGTAGTCATCCAGGATCACGACCCGGTCCGGGCTGACCGGCGTCATCCCGTGGTCGGAGACCACGATCAGGTTGACCGGAAGGTGTTCGGCCTTCAGCCGGTCCATCAGGGCGCCGAGGCGCCCATCGAGCAGCTTGACGGCGGCGCCGAGCTCGGGCGAGCCAGGGCCGAACTTGTGGCCCGCGCTGTTGGTCTCCTCGAGGTAGAAGGTGATGATCGCCGGCCGCTGATCCGGCGGAAGCTTGAGCCATTGGACGACCTGCTCGATGCGGACGTCGAAAGGCTGGCTCGCGTACACGGCGGCGTCGAAGTGCTTGTAGTACGTGGGCCGGGCGCCCTCGATCTCGGCCTCGGCGCCGACCCAGTAATAGGAGGCGCTCCGGCGGCCCTGCTTGACCGCTGTGATCCAGATCGGCTCGCCGCCCCACCAGCGGCCGTCGCCGGAGTACTGGGGGCGGTTGTAGTGAAACAGCTCGCCGAACTTCGGGTCGAACACCTCGTTGTTGATGATCCCGTGATGGGCGGGATAGAGGCCGGTCACGATCGTGTAGTGATTGGGAAACGTGTTCGACGGATAGACCGGAATCAACTCGCGGGCCGAAATGCCCTCGGCCGCGTACTGCTGCAGGTGCGGCGTCTCCGCGGGGTACATCTCCCGGTAGTCCCAGCGGAATCCGTCCATCGACACGAGCAGGAGCGGCGGGGTGGGGGCACCGGCATCCGCGCGAACCGAGGCGGAAAGGCTGAGGGCCGCCCCTGTGACGGCCAGGACGCGGGAAAGCAGGCGAAGCGATGTTTTCAAATTTCGGGCATCGCCGGCGGCTCCGACCGGTTCCGGATCGGATTCGCCGGCGGCGGTGCGACCGGTCCGGCCAGATCGGGCGCCGGCGGCTGTTCCAGCGCGGTGTCGTCCGGATGGTAGGAGGGCGGGGTAAAGGGCGCGGGCGGATGGTCGGGGGGGGCGGTGAGGACCGGCTTGATCGTGTTCAGGGTCTCGTTGACCGGGTGCTCGACCTCCTCGATCACGCGCTTGAACTCGCGCTCGACGTCGCCCGCCGCCTTGCGGAACTCGCGGACGACCTTCCCCAGGCCCCGGGCGAACTCCGGCATCTTGTCGCCGCCGAAGAAGATCAGCACGACCGCCAGGACGACGATCAGCTCGGGACCGCTCAGGATGTCGAGGAATGCGATAACGGGGAGCGGCGACGACATGGGGGGGAATATGCCCGGATTTGCCGGGAAAGTAAGGGCCAAAGTCATTTCACCCCGACGGAAACGATGAAGCTCTGGGTTTTGCCCGGGGGGACCAGCTGCAGGCCCAGTTTGGTCTCCGGGGCATTGGCCGGCCCCATCCAGGGCTCGACGCAATAGAAGGGCGAATCCTCGGCTAGGGTCCAGGTGACGAAGGTGGCGGCCGGGGAGGGTGTGCGCTCGGTGCCGATCCGCACGGTGACGTCCCCCGCCCGCCCCTTTTCGCCGAAGACGGCCTCGTTCGAGCGCAGCCCGAGGTGAAACGTGTCGATCAGCGCGGGATTGCCCACGCTCTCCTCTTCGTTGAGGGCCGGCCCGGGCACCAGCTGGCCGGCGGCGTCCTGCTTGCGGCGCTGGGTGGCCGGGATCCGGATCAGGTAGTCGCCGCGCTTCGCGCCCTCGCTCCAGGGCAGCGTGAAATAGAAGTGATGGCCGGCACACCAGGGCAGGGGGGCCCCGCCGAGGTTCTTGAGGGTGTACTCGCAGGAGAGGCCGAAGGGCTCGAACCGGTAGGTGACGGTAAACTCGTAGTCGAAGGGGTAGGCGGCGCGGGCCTCCTCGCCCGGTTCGAAACGGGCGGAGAACCCGCGGGCGTCCTCGCGCAGCACCGAGAACCGGCCCTGCCGGGCGACGCCATGCAGCGGCATCGGCCGGCGGACGCCGGCGGCGTCGCGCCAGAAGAAGATCTCGCCGCGGTCGAAGCTGCGGGCATTGAACGGAAACAGGATGGGATTGCCGCCGCGGACTTTGTGGATGTCATCCAGGTTCGCGAGTTCCGGCCAGTAAAGGATGTCCCGCACGGAGCCGTCGCCGAGCGTCAGGTTCCAGTTCATCAGGCGGGCGCCCATCTCGGGCAGCGCGAGAAAGGTGGAGGAACCGACGCGCCAGCGCGTGAGCGTCCGGCCGAGGTAGGGGATCTTTTCCATGGAAGGGCTAGCTAAGGCGGGTCGGGGAGCGATTGCGAAGCACTTTTTCACTCGTGCCGGGAGGGCCATCCCTGTAAGGTTCCCGGTTCCGCCATGAGACACTTCCTCCAGGAGACGGACGTCGCGCTGCCCGAGCTCGGGGGTCTCTTTGCGCGCGCCCGGGACTTCAAGCGGAACCGGGGCCAGCCGGGAGCCGCGCCCCTGGCGGGCCAGACCTGGGCGATGATCTTCTCCAAGGCCAGCACCCGGACACGGGTGTCCTTCGAGGTCGCCATCCGCGAACTGGGCGGCAACGCGCTCTTCCTAAACCAGCACGACATCCAGCTGGGCCGTGGCGAATCGATCGAGGACACCGCCCGGGTCATGTCCCGGTTCGTCCACGGCCTGATCGTCCGGACCTTCGACCACCGGGACGTGGAGCGGCTGGCCGCGGCCGGGACCGTCCCGGTCATCAACGGGCTGACCGACTTCCTGCATCCCTGCCAGATCTACTCCGACGCCCTGGCGTTGGCCGAGCGCTGGACGTCGGGCCCGGACCTTCCGGCCGCCCTGCGGGGCCGGAAGATCGCGTTTTTTGGCGATACGGCCTGCAACATGGCCAATTCCTGGATCCTGGGCGCCAACCACTTCGGCATGAAGATCGCCCTGGCCGGCCCGGCAGGCTTTGCGCGGGGGGCGGAAATCCAGGCCTTGCTGGCCCGATCGGGCCACGCGGGCGCCTACCAGTTCACCACGGACCCCTATGAGGCCGCGCGCGGGGCCGACGTGGTCTATACCGACGTCTGGGTCAGCATGGGCAAGGAGGCGGAGGGCGGCGCCCGGGCGCGGACCCTCGCCCCGTACGCCGTGACGGCCAAGCTGTTCGCGGCCGCCAAGCCGGACGCCCTCTTCATGCATTGCCTGCCGGCGCATCCCGGCGAGGAGGTGGCGCCGGAGGTGCTCGCCAACCCGCGCTCAATCATTTTTGACCAGGCGGAAAACCGGCTCCACATGCAAAAGGCCATCCTGGCCTTGCTCGCGGACGCCGCCCGCCGCCCATAACACCCTATGAAGATTGTTCTCGCCTACTCGGGCGGCCTCGACACGTCGGTCATCGTCAAATGGCTCCGCGAAACCTACGACGCGGAAATCGTGACCTTTGCCGCGGACATCGGCCAGGAGGAGGAGCTGAAAGGCCTGCCCCAGAAGGCCCGCCGCACCGGCGCCGTCCGCCACTACACCCTCGACCTGGTCGACGAGTTTGCGCGCGACTTCATCTACCCGATGATCCGGGCCAACGCGATCTATGAGGGCCAGTACTACCTCGGCACGTCGATCGCGCGGCCGCTGATCGCGCAGGCGCAGATCGCGATCGCGAAGAAGGAAAAGGCCGACACGGTCGCCCACGGCGCCACCGGCAAGGGCAACGACCAGTGCCGGTTTGAGCTGACCTACATGGCGCTCGCGCCGAACCTGGAGATCCTGGCGCCCTGGAAGATCGACTCTTTCCGCCAGGAATTCCCGGGCCGGGCCGAGATGATCGCCTACTGCCAGAAGCACAAGATTCCGGTCGAGGCCTCGCTGAAGAAGCCCTATTCGATGGATCGGAACCTCCTCCATATTTCCTATGAGGCCGGCATCCTGGAGGATCCCTGGTTCGATCCGACGACCAGGGCCAACAAGGGCATGTTCAAGCTCTCCGTCTCGCCGGAGGACGCCCCCGACCGCGCCGAATACGTCGAGCTCGAGTTCGCGAAGGGCGACTGCATCGCGGTCAACGGCCGGCGGCTGAGCCCGGCGGGCGTCCTGCAGGCGCTGAACAAGCTGGGCGGCAAGCATGGCATCGGCCGGGTCGACCTGGTCGAGAACCGGTTTGTCGGCATGAAGTCGCGCGGCGTCTACGAGACCCCCGGCGGCACGATCCTGATGCAGGGGCACCGGCAGATCGAGTCGCTGACCATGGACCGCGAGGTCATGCACCTGCGCGATTCCCTGATCCCGAAGTACGCCGAACTGGTCTACTACGGCTTCTGGTTCGCCCCCGAGCGGGAGGCGCTCCAGGCGCTCGTTGACCAGACCCAGCGGTATGTCGCGGGGACGGTACGGCTTAAGCTATACAAGGGCAATGTCATCACCTGCGGCCGCAAGTCGAAGTACTCGCTGTACGACTCGAAGATCGCGTCGATGGAGGGCGTCAAGAGCTGGTACAACCAGAGTGACGCCACCGGCTTCATCCGCCTCAACGGCCTGCGGCTCCGGGCCCGCAAGCTGGTGCAGGGCGGACCGAAGGGCTGAGGCCCTATTCGAAGCGCACGTTCGCCTGGATTTCCACGGTCGCATTGCGGGGCAGCCCCGCCACCGCGACCGCCGCCCGGGCGTGCTTGCCGGCCTCGCCGTAGAGCTTCACGAAGAGGTCGCTGGCGCCATTGATGACCTGCGGGCTCTCCGCGAAGCCGGCCACTCCGTTGACGAAGCCGGCGACAAAGAGGAACTCCTTCACCCGGTCGAGCCGCCCGAGTGCCGCCTTGATCGCGGCCAGCAGGTTCAGGGCGCAGACCTGGGCCGCGGCGTTGGCGGATTCCACCGTCTGGTCCTGGCCGACCTGGCCCGCGTGGCTGAGGACCCCGTCGCGGAGATTCAGCACCCCGGACAAGATCAGGGTGTTGCCGTTGATTCGGAAGGGCACGTAGCTGCCGGCGGGCGCGCCGGGGGCGGGCAGGGCGAGGCCGAGGGCGTTGAGTTTGGCTTCGATGGGGTCCATGATGGGAAGTGACATGCGCGGAAAAGAAGGTTTCAACAACCTGATAATGGATCCGGGCCTCCACGTGCGCCTCGCCGGCGTCGGCAAGCGTTTCGGTGCCGGGCCCGGCGTCATCGAGGAATTCAGCCTGGCGGCGGCGCCGGGGGAATTCGTCAGCCTGATCGGCCCCAGCGGCTGCGGGAAATCCACGCTGCTGCGCCTGATCGCGGGCCTGACCCCGCCGAGCGCCGGTGAAATTTCGGTGGGCGGGGCCGCCCCCCTGGCGGGCCGGGAGGGCGTTTTCCTCATCTTCCAGGATGCGAATCTCCTGCCGTGGCGGCGGGTCGCCGCGAACGTTGAGCTGCCGCTGATGCTGCGGGGCGACCCGGCGGGCGCCCGGCATGAGCGGGTCCGCGCCATGCTTGACCTGGTGGGCCTGCCGCACGCCGCCGGCCACTACCCCTGGCAGCTTTCGGGGGGCATGCGGATGAGGGTCTCGATCGCGCGCGCACTGAGCGTGGCGCCCCGGCTGCTCCTGCTCGACGAGCCGTTCGGCGCCCTCGACGAGATGACGCGCGACCGGCTGAACGAGGACCTCCTCGCCATTCGCGAGCGCGATCCCTTCACCGCCTTCTTCGTGACGCACTCGGTGATGGAGGCGGTCTTCCTTTCCAATCGGATCATTGTGCTGTCCGCCAATCCGGGGCGGATCGCCCGTGAAATCGCCGTGCCCTTTTCCTATCCGCGGCGCCCCGAGCTGCGGGAAACCCCGGAATTTCTGGCCCTGATCGCGGAGACCTCGCACGCGCTGCGCTCCGTCCTGCCCCGATGAAGCGCGCCACCCGCTGGCTTTTTCCCCTCGGCACCGGGATCCTGCTGCTGGCCGTCTGGTACGGGGCGAAGCGGCTCTGGCAGATTCCCTCCTTTGTCCTGCCGACGCCCGGCGAGATCCTCGCGGCGGCCTGGCAGGAGCGCCGGACCCTGGTGGCCTCGGTCCTGATCACCGGCCGGGGGGCGCTGCTGGGCTTCGTCGCCGCGGTCGGCGTGGGATTTCTCCTCTCGCTGGTGATGGCCTTTTCGCTCCGGCTGAAGCAGTCTTTCTACCCCTACATCCTGATGCTGCAGATGACGCCGGTCGTCATCCTGGCCCCGATCTTTGTGCTGTGGCTGGGGCAGGGCCTGCCGGCGATCGTGGCGGTCACCTTCATGATCTGCTTTTTTCCGGTCGTGGCCAACACGACCATGGGCTTCCTCTCGGCGGACCGGGGCTGGGCGGAGCTCTTTGTCGTCTGCCGCGCGACGCGCTGGCAGGAGATCCGCTACCTCCGGATTCCCGCGGCCATGCCGTATTTCCTGACCGGGATGAAGATTGCGGGCACCCTCGCGCCGATCGGGGCCATCACGGGCGACTTCCTGGCCGGCACCCAGGAAAACGGGGTCGGCGGCATCGGCTTCATGACGATCGCCTACTTCTCGCAGCTCAAGATTCCGGCCCTCTTCGCCACGGGCGTGACCGCCTGCCTGTTGGGCTTCCTCTTCGTGGGCGGCGTCAGCCTGCTGCACTGGGTCCTGCTGCGCCGCTGGCACGACTCCTTCATCGGATCGCGGCGAAATTGAGGGGCCCGGCGCCCGATTTCGGCGCCAAAACCGTCTCCGCAAAGGGCTTGCCGAATCCCGTGCACCTGACTTGCCTAGTCGGTTCATGAAAAAGGCTCTCATCACCGGTATCACCGGCCAGGATGGCTCATACCTTGCCGAGCTCCTGATCGAAAAAGGCTATGAGGTGCACGGCGTGATCCGCCGCGCCTCGACGTTCAATACCGGCCGGATCGACCATCTCTACCGCGACCCCCATGTGAACGGCGTCAAGATGCGCCTGCATTACGGCGATCTCGCGGACTCCGTCCAGATGGTGAAGTTGCTGTACGAGCTCCAGCCCGACGAGATCTACAACCTGGGCGCCCAGTCGCATGTGCGCGTCTCCTTCGACATCCCCGAGTACACCGGCGATGTCGACGGCCTCGGCGCCCAGCGCATCCTCGAGGCGATCCGCGAGACCGGGCTGGCCAAGAAGGTCCGCTATTACCAGGCCTCCTCCTCCGAGATGTTCGGGAAGGTCCAGGAGATACCCCAGGTCGAGACGACGCCGTTCTGGCCGCGCTCGCCCTACGGGTGCGCGAAGGTGTACGCCTACTGGCTGACGGTGAATTATCGCGAGAGCTACAACCTCCACGCCAGCAACGGCATTCTCTTCAACCACGAGTCGCCGCGCCGCGGTGAAACCTTCGTGACCCGCAAGATCACGCGCGCGGCCACCCGCATCAAGCTGGGACTGCAGGACCTGCTCTATCTCGGCAACATCGACGCCCAGCGCGACTGGGGCTACGCCAAGGAATACGTCGAGATGATGTGGCTGATGCTGCAGCAGGACAATCCCGACGACTACGTCGTCGCGACCAACGAGACCCACAGCGTCCGCGATTTCTGCCAGGAAACGTTCGGCCACCTCGGGCTCGACTGGGAAAAATACGTGCGCTACGACGCGCGCTATGAGCGCCCGGCGGAGGTTGAGCTGCTGATCGGGAACCCGGCGAAGGCCCGCAAGCAGCTGGGCTGGGAGCCCAAGGTCCGCTTCAAGGAACTGGTGAAGATCATGGTCGATCACGACCTCGAGCTGGCGAAGCGCGAGGCACAGATCGCGCAACTGCCCCAGGCGTGAAGCTCTACATCGCAGGCCACCAGGGCATGGTCGGGGGCGCGTTGGTGCGACGCTTCCGGCAGGAGCCGGGCGTGGACCTGCTCCTCCGGACCCGGAAGGAAGTGGACCTCGGCGACCAGCCGGCGGTGGACCGGCTGATCGCGGCGGAGAAGCCCGACGCGGTCATCGTGGCCGCGGCCAAGGTGGGTGGGATCCAGGCCAACGCCACCTATCCGGCCGAATTCCTTTTCGACAACCTGGCGATCGCGGCGAACACGATCCATTCCGCGCACCGGCACGGCGTGAAACGGCTGCTCTTCCTCGGCAGCTCCTGCATCTATCCCAAGCTGGCGCCGCAGCCCATGCCGGAGAATTGCCTGCTGACGGGCCCCCTCGAGCCCACGAACGAGGCCTACGCCATCGCGAAGATCGCCGGCCTCAAGCTCTGCCAGGCCTATCGCCAGCAGTATGGCGTGATGTTCCACTCGGCCATGCCGACGAACCTCTACGGCCCGGGTGACAACTACCACCTGCAGAACTCGCACGTGCTGCCGGCCCTGATCCGGAAGTTCCACGAGGCCAAGGCCGCGGGCCGCCCGGACGTCACGGCCTGGGGCACCGGCTCGCCCAAGCGGGAATTCCTGCACGTGGACGACCTCGCGGACGCCTGCGCGTTCCTGCTGCAGCTGCCGGAGCCGCCGGACTGGCTCAATGTTGGCACCGGCACGGACGTCAGCATCCGGGACCTGACCGGCATGGTGGCGGCCGCGACGGGCTTTCAGGGCCGAATCGTCTGGGACGCGTCCAAGCCGGACGGCACGCCCCGCAAGCTGCTTGACGTGGCCAAACTGGCGGCCCTCGGCTGGCGCGCGAAGATCTCCCTGGCGGATGGCCTGGCCGCGACCTACGCCAGCTTCTTGAGCGAGAAAGCCGCCGGCACTCTGCGGACATGAGCGGTTCCGAGCCCGAGTTCGCGTCCGTGGAGGACGACAGCGGGGCCAAGAAGTCGTTCTGGGAGCACCTGAAGGATCTTCGCGGGGCGCTGGTCAAGTCGGCGATCGCCCTGGGAGTCGCACTCGTCCTGTGCCTGCTTCTCGACCAGCAGCTGGTCGCGATCCTGGAGTATCCGCTGCATCGGATGAACATCTTCCAGAAGGCGAAGCCGACGGTCACGCTGGAGCTGGGCGCCGCCAAGCTGGGGCCGTATGTCGTCACGCGGGAGGATTTTCCGGCCCTGCCTCCGGGCGACGCGCCGAATGCCGTCTTCAAGCTCGGCATCACCCAGGTCGGCAACGAGCAGGTGCTGACGCTGAAGCTCGACCCCACGGCCTCGGCGGCCACGCCCGAGGAGGTGCGGCTGCACAACCTGAGCCCCGGGGAGGCCTTCTTCGTCGCCTTCCATGTCGCGCTTTACGGCGCCGTCGCCGTCTCATCGCCGTTTTGGATCTATTTCCTCGGCGGCTTCATCCTGCCCGCGCTCAATTTCAAGGAGCGCCGCGTGATCTTCTCCTGGCTGGGGTGGGGGCTGTTCCTCTTCCTGGCCGGCGTCCTCAGCACGTACTTCCTGATGCTGCCGGTGGCGCTCAAGGCCTCGGTCAAGTACTCGAACCTGCTCGGCTTCAGCGCGGCCGACTGGCAGGCGAACGAGTACATCTCCTTTGTCTGCAAGTTCATCCTCGGGATGGGCGTCGGGTTTCAGTTTCCGCTGGTCGTGCTATTCCTGGTGAAGCTCGGCCTGGTGACCTACAAGCAGCTGGCGCACTACCGGCGGCACATGGTGGTGCTTTCGCTGATCCTTGGCGCCATCCTGACCACGCCCGAGCCGATCACCCAGATCGCCATGGCGGTGCCCCTTTACCTGCTCTACGAGATCTGCATCTGGATCGCCTGGTACTGGGATCGGAAGAAGCGGAAGCTTGAGCAGCAGGTCGGGTGAGTCCGGGCACCCGGCGCCCAGCGGGCGATGCCTTCCGGCTGGTCCCGCGACTCGCGCTAGACTTGGCCCCGATTTGGGTCATGCTGGCCTTTCCAACATGATCGCCACCGAGACCCTCAACCACATCGAGAACATCAAGAAGCGCGCCGGGCATCTATGGAGGTTTCTTTGACGTCGATACCAAGCAGCAGGAAATAGCCGCCTACGAGGCGCAGATGGCGGCGCCGGGGTTCTGGGACGCCAGCGAGAAGGCCCAGAAGCACATCGGGAAACTGAACGGCCTGAAGCGGATCGTGGGCCCGATCGCGGCCTTCCAGAAGAAGATCGACGACATCGACGTCATGATCGAATTGGTCGAGACGGCCACGGTGGCGGAGCAGGAGATGTACGCCACCGAGCTGGACCAGACGGTGAAGGGCCTCCTGGAGGACCTGGAAAAGATCGAGATCAGCTCCTTCCTTTCCGGGCAGTTCGACCGCAACGACGCCATCCTTTCCATTCAGGCGGGCGCCGGCGGCACCGAATCCTGCGATTGGGCGGACATCCTCTTCCGGATGTACAGCCGCTGGGCGGAGCGCCGCGGGTTCACCGTCGAGGTGCAGGACGTGCTGGTCGGCGATCAGGCCGGCATCACCAAGGCCACGCTGATCCTGCGGGGCGAGAACGCCTACGGCTACGCCAAGGCCGAGCGCGGCGTGCACCGGCTGGTGCGCATCAGCCCGTTCGATGCCAACAAGCGGCGCCACACCTCGTTCTGCGCCGTCGACGTCATCGCCCAGATCGACGAGGACATCCCAATCGAGATTCCCGACAGCGAGATCCGCGTCGATGTCTACCGGTCCTCCGGCAAGGGCGGGCAGGGCGTCAACACCACCGACTCCGCCGTCCGCATCACCCACATCCCGACGGGCATCGTGGTCGTCTGCCAAAATGAGCGCTCGCAGATCAAGAATCGGGCGAGCGCGATGAACGTCCTCAAGTCCCGCCTTTACGAGCGGAAGCTGGACGAGCAGCGCAGCGAGATGGAGCGCTTCTATGGCGAAAAGGGCGACATCGGGTGGGGCAGCCAGATCCGCAGTTACGTGCTCCAGCCCTATCAGATGGTCAAAGACTTGCGCACCGGAGTCGAAACCTCCCAATCGGGCGCGGTGCTCGATGGCGACATCGACCGCTTCCTCGAAGCGGCGCTGGCCTCGCGGATCAAGGGGCAGGCGGAAAACCTGGAGGATGCATGAGACACGGCACGTTGATCGCGCTGGCGGCGCTGCTGAGCTGCGGACTGAGCGGCGCGGCCTGCGCCCACGAGGACGATATGGGCGACATGGACCATGCGGAGCATGGCGGCGACGCCCATCATAACGGCCACGCCACGGCTTTCGGCCACCCCGGCAAGGCGGCCGAGGTCAGCCGCACCATCGCCGTCACCATGAACGACATCAGCTTTACCCCCGACCGGGTGACGGTGAAGGTCGGCGAGACCATCCGCTTCGCTGTCACCAACGCCAGCGGCATCGAGCACGATTTCACCCTCGGTGACAGCGCCACCCAGGCGCGGCATCGCGAGGAAATGGCCAAGGCCGCCGAGTCGGGTAAAGCCCACCATCACCATCATGGCGGCAACGCCGTGCTGCTCGCGCCCGGCGGCAAGGGCGAGGTGATCTGGACTTTCACCAAGCCGGGGAGCCTCGAGTTCGATTGCAACATCCCCGGCCACTTCGAAGCCGGCATGAAGGGAACGCTGACGGTGACGCCATAACGCCTTCCCATGCGCCACCTTGCCGCAGGCAAAGCCGCGCGCCGAACGGCAGAGTAGAGTTACGGCATAAGGGAGATATCGATGGCGGTTCCTGACATCGCGCCTCTGGGGGACACCGGAGGACGGCAACCCAAAACGGCTAGAGCATCTCTGCCACGAAAAGGGCCTGAAGATGACCGAGCAGCGGCGGGTAATCTCGCGCGTGCTCTCGGAGGCTTCCGACCATCCCGACGTCGAGCAGGTCTACCGGCGCGCCGTCGAGATCGATCCGCACATCAGCATCGCCACCGTCTACCGGACCATGCGCCTCTTTGAAGAGGCCAACGTCATCGACAAGCTGGATTTCGGCGA
>CAIWXW010000206.1 GCA_903916755.1 uncultured Opitutaceae bacterium
CGTTGCCGCTCGCGATCTCCTGGGCCAGGCCCTCGACGATCGCGGTCTTGCCCACGCCGGCCTCGCCGATCAGGACGGGGTTGTTCTTGGTGCGGCGGCAGAGAATCTGGATGACGCGGCGGATCTCGTTCTTCCGGCCCACGACCGGGTCCATCTCGCCCTTGCGGGCGAGCTCGGTCAGGTCGCGGCCGAACGCCTTGAGGGCGGGCGTCTTCACTTCCTTCTTGTCCTCGGGCGGGGTGACGCCGCCGGAGCGCGGCGGGTTGCCGGAGGGCGCCTCCTCGGTGCCGCCGGGCTCGCCGCCGGAGAACTGGGGGTCGAGCTCGCGCAGGATCTCATTGCGGGTGCGCTCGATGTCGACATCGAGGGACTTGAGGACCCGGGCGGCCACGCCCTCGCCCTCGCGCAGGAGGCCGAGCAGGATGTGCTCGGTGCCGACGTAGGAGTGATTGAGGGTCTTCGCCTCCTTGCCGGCCAGCGCCAGGACCTTCTTCACCCGGGGGGTGAAGGGCATGCTGCCGGGCGTCTTCGTCTCCTGACCGGTGCCGACCTGCTTTTCCACCGCGGCGCGCACCGTCTCCAGGTCGAGCCCCATCGTCTGGAGGACGCTGACCGCGACGCCCTGCCCCAGCTTGATCAGCCCGAGCAGGATGTGCTCGGTGCCGACATAGTTGTGGTGGAAGCGATCGGCTTCCTTGCGGGCCAGCGCGAGCACCTGCTGGGCGCGCGGCGTGAAATTGTTCATCGGTTCCTGTGACATGGAAATAGTATACTCAGTTTGTTCTCAGTTACTTAGTTTTTTCCGTCCACCGACTTGCCCGGGGCGGGATAAGTGAAATTCGGACGGGTGAGATTGGCAAACTCAGAACGGAGCCGCTCGGCGCGGAGGAGGTCGCGCTGGCCGGCCTCGAGCGGGCCCTGCTGGGCGTGCTGGAGGTGGCCGGGCTGGGCCTCGATGAAAAGGCGGTCAATCACCTGCCGGTGTCCGTCCGGAAAGGCGCCAAGGTCGACGCCCAACCGCACCAGCGAAAGCAGATTCATCGCCTCCCCTGAGCTTAAGACGTGCCCGTTTTGCAGGATTCCATACGCGCGGCCGATTTTGTCGAAGACCTTGCCGGGGTCGGCTTCGAGCAGGCGTTCGCGGGCGTTGAGCTCGTGCTCGACGATGGACTGCAGGACGCTCTGGAGGCGCTTGATGATCTCGTCCTCGGCCTCGCCCAGGGTCGTCTGGTTCGAGATCTGGAAGATGCTGCCGGAGGCGTCCGAGCCCTCGCCAAAGAGGCCGCGGACCACCATGCCGAGCTGATTGACCGCCCGGACCACCTTTTCCATCTGGCCGCCGATCACGAGGGCGGGCAGGTGCATCATGGCCGAGGCCCGCAGCCCCGTGCCGAGGTTGGTCGGGCAGGCGGTGAGATAGCCCAGCGTGGGCGAAAAGGCGTAGTCGAGCCGCTGCTCCAGCGCGGAGTCGAGGTCATTGATCGCGTTCCAGGCCTTCTTGAGCTGGAGCCCGGAGCGGAGAACCTGGATGCGAAGATGGTCCTCCTCGTTGATCATGACCGAGACCGTCTGGTCGCGGTTGATCACGACGCCGCTGCCGGCGTCCGAGCCGCTCAGCTCGCGGCTGATCAGGTGCCGCTCGACCAGGATCTGCTTCTCCAGGTCGCTCAATTCATGCACGGCGACGTTCACGCTGCGCTTCATCGCGGTGGCCTCGACCAGGGCCTCGCGGCACAGCTGCAGGACCTCCGCCCGCTGGGCGGGCTTGGCCCAGCCCGGAAACGGGCGGCCGGCCAGGTTCCGCGCCAGCCGGATCCGCGTCATGAGCACGATCGCGGTCTTGCTGCTCGCGCTGTCGGTCAATTCCGACGGCGTGTCGATGAGGGAGGAAATGGTCATGGGCTAGGCGGAGTCCTTCGGCGTGAAGGCCTGCTTCACCTGGTTGATCTCGTCGCGAAACCGCGCGGCCTCCTCGTAGCGCTCCGACTTGATCGCGTCGGTCAGGTCGAGCTCCAGCTTGGTCAGCCGGTCGTAGAGAGATTTGCGCTCGAGCGCCGCGCGCGGCACCTTGCCCGCGTGGCGGGTGCCCTTGTGCATGCCGTCGAGCATCGGCTCGAGCAGCGCGGCGAAGGTGTCATAGCAGGCCGGGCATCCGAACCGCCCGTGCTTCTTGAAGTCGGCCTGGGTGAATCCGCACTGCTCGCAGCGCACGCCGCCGCCGCCCGACGAGGCCTCGCCCTTCAGGGAGGCCTCCAGCAGGAGGTCGCCCAGGGAAAACCCGCCGGGATTGGTCACGCCCTTGGCCTGCGCGCAGTCCTCGCAGAGGTCCACGTTGTGAACCTTGTTCGCGACGATCTTGGTCAGGTGGACCGTCGCCGGTTGGGAGCAGAAATTGCAGGTTAGGGTTTTAGCCATGGCAGACGCAGGTATCCCATGCACTTAATGTGCCATGCCTTCCGTCGCTGGCAAGCGCCAGCGAGCGGATGACACGACGCGCCATCGCGACACGGTTATGCGCCTCGACTGGGAAATCGTGACACAGCGCCGAAACTTGAGCGAAAAGCCCCTTTTCGGGCCCGGCCGGCGCCGCCGGGCCTAGATCCGCATGCCCTCGGTCCGGGCGCGGATCCGAAACGCCTCGCCGACCCGCTGGGTGAAGGGGCCGGGCTTGCCGTGGCCGATCACCCGGCCGTCCAGCTTGACCACGGGAATCACCTCGGCGCCGGTGCCGGTCAGGAAGCACTCGTCGGCGCACCAGATGTCGTAGCGGGTGAGCTCGGCCTCGGTCACCAGGCCGCCCAGCTCCCGGCCGATGTCGAGCACGGTGCCGCGGGTGATGCCCTGAAGCGCGCCCTGGGTGGCCGAGGGGGTCAGGAGGACGCCCTTGCGGACGATGAAAACGTTGTCGGCCGTGCATTCGGCCACGTAGCCCTGGTCGTTGAGCATGATCGCCTCGAGGGCCCCGGCCTGCTTCGCCTCGATCTAGGCCAGGATGTTATTGAGGTAGTTGAGGGACTTGACGGTGGCCGGCAGGGCGGCCGGACCGATGCGGCGGGTCGCCACCGTCACGATGGAAAGCCCCTTCTCATAGTGCTCCGGCGGATAGAGGGAGATCTTGCTCGCGATAATGAAAAGGGTCGGCTTCGGGCAGAGCCAGGGCGCCAGTCCTAGGTCGCCGGGGCCCCGGGTGACGACCAGGCGAATATAGGCGTCCCGCAGCTGGTTCCGGCGGCAGGTCTCGGCGACCGCCTCCGCCAGCTGGGCGCGGGACAGGGGCAATTCCAGCATGATCGCCTTGGCGGAGTACTCGAGGCGCTCCAGGTGCTCGTCGAGGCGGAAAAGGTTGCCGGCATAGAGGCGGATGCCCTCGAAGACGCCGTCGCCGTAGAGCAGGCCGTGGTCGAAGACCGAAACCTTCGCCTCCGACTCGTCGACGTACTTCCCATCGAGGTAAATGATCATGCGCCCCCACGTTAGCGTGTAAAATTGACCCGCTGAAAGCCAAAAGCTGGAACCCGCCGGGATTTCCCGGTACAGCATCGGGCCTTTAATGACCAAACCGATTTCCACCGGCACCCCCATCACGTATGTCGTGGGACACCGCAACCCCGACGCCGACTCCATCTGCTCGGCCATCGCCTACACCGCCTACAAGCAGGCCACGGGGGAAACCCACTGTGTCGCCGCCCGCTGCGGCAACTCCAACGCCCGGATCGACACCATCCTGAACCGGTTCCGGCAGCCGCTCCCGCTTTACCTGAGCGACGTCTCGCCCCGCGTGCGCGACCTGATGTCCGCCGCCGTGATCTCGGTCTCCCAGCACGTGACCTGCGCCGAGGCGCTCGAACTCATCGACAACGAGGACCTGCGCATGCTGCCGGTGACGGACGCCCTGGGGCATCCCGTCGGCACCCTCTCCCTCGCGCACCTCGGCGGCGCCTTCATTCCGCGGGCCAGCGAGCCCCGGCTGATGCGCCAAGTCGAGACCAGCCTCAGCCACCTGATCCGCGCCCTCAAGGGCCGGTCGATCAACCTCACGGAGGCCGACCGCGTCGAGCGCCTGTACGTGCGGCTGGGCACGATGGACATCCGCTCGTTCTGGAAGATCTCCGAGCAGGAGAACATCCCCGCCGAGCAGTCGCTGATCATCGTCGGCGACCGCACCGACGTGCAGCTGCGCGCGATCGAGATCGGCGTCCGCGCCATCGTGGTGACCGCCAACCTCCCGGTCGAGCCGGCGGTCGTGGCCGCGGCGAAGGCGCGCGGGACCGGCCTCATCGTCAGCCCCCATGACTCCGCCACCACCGCCTGGGTCGTCCGCACCGCCTCGACCATCGAGCGGATCATCGAGCGCGCCTTCGTGCCCCTCCACCCCGACGCCCGGATCTCGGAGGTTCGCCGGCGGATCGCGACCCATCCCGCGCCCGCCTTCATGGTGGTCGACGATGCCGGCATCCTCTGCGGCGTCCTGTCGAAGAGCGACATGCTGAAGCCGGTCCCGACGCGCCTGGTCCTGGTCGATCACAACGAGATGACGCAGGCGGTCAGCGGCGCCGAGGAGGTGACGATCACCGAGATCATCGACCACCACCGGCTGGGCTCGCTCCATACCGCGCAGCCGATCCTGTTCCTGAACGAGCCGGTCGGCTCGACCTGCACGATCGTGGCCGGCCTGTTCCGCCGCGACGGCCTCGTGCCCTCGCCCGAGGTGGCCGGCCTGATGATGGCGGGCCTCATTTCCGACACCCTGCACCTGAACAGCCCGACCACCACCGCCAAGGACGCGGAGGTCCTCGCCTGGCTGGCGCCCATCGCCGGGGAGGATCCGCGGCAGCTCGCCGACGCCATCTTCTCCTCGGGCTCGATCATCCTCAGCAATCCGCCCGCCAAGGTGATCCGGTCCGACTACAAGATCTACGACGAGGGCGAGATCCGCTTCGCCGTCTCGCAGGTGGAGGAGCTGAGCTTCGTCAACTTCTGGCAGCACGCGAAGCCGCTCGGCCAGGCGCTGTCGGAACTCCGGAAGGAGGAGGGGCTCACGTTCGCCGCGCTGCTCGTCACCGACATCAACACCCAGAATTCACTCCTGCTGGTGCGGGGCGAGGCCGACCTCATCCGCCGGATCTCCTTCGCCCACGTCGAGAAGGACGAGATCTTCGACCTTCCGGGCATCGTGAGCCGCAAGAAGCAGCTGATCCCCTACCTTTCCAGCCTGCTCAAGGAAACGTCCGCCGCGGTCGCCTGAGGGGGACGGGCGAACCCGCTCGGTCGCTAGCGCGGCCCGGCGGCATCCAGGATTTGCGGCAGGTCCCGCGGGTCCCGGTAGTGCAGCGCCTTCCAGCCGAAGGCTTTCGCCGCGTGCCCATTGGCGATCGTGTCGCCGACCAAGAAGACGTCGCCCGAGCCGATGCGATCGGTCGCGGCTTGGAAGAACTCCCCGGAAGGCTTGGCGTGGCCGAGGGCACTGGAGGCATAAATTTCATCGAAATGGTCCGCCAACCCCATCTCGTTCCCGACGCAGGCGGCGCGATGGCGCTCCGGGTTGGTCCCCGGAAAACAGGGGTGCCCCCGGCCCCGCAGCAGGCGAACGCAGGCGAGCGCCTCCGCGCCCACCGTCCGTTCGCTCCCGAGCCAGAACTGGAGAAGCGCCTCGACCCCGTCCGTCCAGCCTAGGGACGGAGTTAGGCGCGCCAATTCCACCTTCAGGTCGCGGCGGCCGACCAGGCACTCACGAAACGGGCCGGCAAAAAAAATCCGTCCACCTTCCGCGGTCGATGCCGTGCCGCCGTTCGAGGGAAAGCGTGAACCCGGGACCCACCCTGATCACGCCGTCCAGATCGAAGGCGAATGCCCTCAACCTAGATGTGAATCGCCTCGCCGGTGGTCGCGGCCGCCGCCTCGGCCAGGGCCTCGGTGAGGGTCGGATGCGCATGAATCGAGTGGTGCACCTCCTCGACCGTCGCCTCCAGGTTCATCCCGAGGACGTACTCGGCGATCAGCTCGGTCGCCTCGCCGCCGATGATGTGGACGCCGAGGATTTCGCCGGTCTTCGCGTCGCTCAGCACCTTGACGAAGCCGTCGGTCTCGGCCGAAGCCACCGCCTTGCCGGAGGCGAGGAAGGGAAACTTGCCGACCTTGTAGGCGATGCCCTTTTCCTTGAGCGCCTTCTCGGTCAGGCCGGTGCTGGCCACCTGCGGCTGGCAATAGGTGCAGCCGGGGAAATTCTTCACGCGGTGCGGCGTGCTGAAGCCGAAGATGCCGTTGACGGCGCTCACCGCCTCGAAGGTCGCGACGTGGGCGAGCCACGGCGGCCCGATGATGTCGCCGGCCGCGTAGATGCCCTTCACGCTCGTCTGGTAGTCGTCGCCGACCTTCACGTAGCCGCGGTCGAGCTCGAGCTTCACCTTGGGCGAGAGCGCGCCGTCGAGGTTGGGCACGACGCCGATCGCGGAGAGGATGGTCTCCGCCTCGACCTCGGTGGTCTTGCCGTCCTTGACCAGGTTGAGTTTCACCGAATCGGCGCCGACCTGGAAGTTCTCGCACTTGGTGCCGGTGTGCACCGCGATCCCCTGCTTCTCAAAGGCGCGCTGGAGGACCTTCGCCACCTCCTCGTCCTCGACCGGCAGGATCTGGGGGAGCATCTCGACCAGGGTCACCTTCGCGCCGAAGGCATTGTAGAAGTAGGCGAACTCAGCGCCGATCGCGCCCGCGCCTACGATCACGATTGACTTCGGCAACTCCTTGGCGGCCAGCGCCTCACGGGAAGTCATGATCCGCTTGCCGTCGACCTCGAGCACCGGAAGCCGGCGCATCTTGCAGCCGGTTGCGAGCAGGATGTTCTTGGCGGAAAAGAACTTGCCCTTGGCCGGGCCGTCCACGACCTCGACCATCCCCGCCACCGTGATCTGCGCGGTGCCCACGATGTAATCGACCTTGTTCTTCTTGAAGAGAAACTCGACCCCCTTGGCCATCTGGTCGGATACACCCCGCGACCGGCTCATGACCTTGGCGAAATCGAAGGTGACCTCCTTGGCGGAGAGCCCGAAGACGTCCGACTTCTTGAACTTCTGGATCAGCTCCGCGCTCTTGAGGAGCGCCTTGGTGGGGATGCAGCCCCAATTGAGGCACGTGCCGCCGGCCCGTTCGAGCTCGATGCAGGCCACCTTCTTGCCCAGCTGGCCGGCGCGGATCGCGCCCGCGTAGCCCGCGGGCCCGCCGCCAATTACAATGAGGTCGTATGCGATCGTCTCAGCCATGTCGGTTCTTTCGGATGTTAGTTGGATTGCCGGATGAAATCAAATGTCGATCACGTCGCCGCCGCCTTCGCCGCGGGCGGGCCGCCCCGGGGGCGGCGCCGATGGAGGCGGGGGCGTCTTGCGGGTCAGACGGCTCACGATGAAATTGGTTGCGCTCACCACCAGGGCCCCGCCGACCGCCGACCAGAAGCCGGCGACAGTGAACCCCGCCACCAGGTGGGCGGCGAGGCGAAACAACAAGGCGTTGATTACCACCATGCCCAGCCCCATGGTCAGCAGGATGAACGGCAGCGTGAAAAACACCAGGAGCGGCTTCAGCACCGCGTTGAACAGGCTGAGCAGGGCCGCGACGGTGATCAGCGTGCCGAAGTCGTCGCAATGGATGCCCGGGATGAGCCGGGTCGCGAGGAGCACCCCCAGCGCCAGGATCAGCCATCGCACGAGCAGTTGATTGAATGACGAGGCCATTCTCCGCATTACTCTCGCTTCGCCGCCGTCCCGCGCAATGAAAATTCTCGTCCTCCAGGACCGGCTGCGCAGCGGCGGGACCGAGCGGCAGTCGATCCTCCTCACCCGGGCTTTTCGGCAGGCCGGACACGGGGCGACGCTCCTTACTTTCCGGCCCGGCGGCACCCTGCGGGCCGGAGCGGCGGACCTCGGGGTCGGCGCCCTCCAGCCGTTCGATTTCGGGCTCGATTGGTGCGCGCCCGGGCTCAATCGCCGGGTCCGCGCGGCGGCCCCCGACGTGGTCCTGGCGATGGGCCGGATGGCCAACTGCCGGGTCGCCGGCCTGCGGCGCGCCCTGCCGGACGCGGCGGTCGTCGCGACCCTGCGCACCGGCAAGCCGCTGCCCTGGCTTTATCGGCGGGGGCTCCGCGCCGCGACCCATGTGGTGGCGAACTGCCGCGAGGCGCGAGACACCCTGGTGGCGCGGCACGGCGTCGCGCCCGCCCGCGCCTCGGTCATCTACAACTCGCTGGTGTTTCCTCCCACGGCGCAGGGGCCGGACGCCGCCCTCCGGGCGCGCCTGGGCGCGGGCCCGGGGACGGCCATCCTGCTTTCGGTCGCCATGTTCCGGCCGGAAAAGAACCAGCGCGAACTGATCGAGGTGGCGGCCGGGCTGCCGCGGGACTTAGACTGGCAGCTCTGGCTGGCGGGCGAGGGTCCGGCGCGGGCCGCCTGCGAGCGCCTGGTGGCGCGCCTCGGCCTCGGCGACCGGGTCAAGTTTCCGGGCTTTTTTCCCGATCCGGGCGCCCTCTACGCCTCCGCCACGCTCGCGGTCCACGCCTCCTGGAGCGAGTCGCTCTCGAATTTCCTGATCGAGGCGCAGGCGCGGGGGCTGCCGGCCGTGGCGTCCACGGCCCAGGGGGTGCGGGAGTGCCTGATCCCGGACCAGACGGGCTTCGTCGTGAACGCGGGCGACCGGGCCGCCTTCCGGGCCGCCATCCTCCGGCTCGTCGCGGAATCGCCGGAGGAGCGGGCCGCCCGCGGCGCCCAGGCCAGGGCCTACGCCCGGGCCACCTTCGACCCGGCGCGCCAGGTCGAGGCCTACCTCGACCTCTTCCGCCGCCTGCGGCCCGGGACCTGATCGATTTTATCTGCGGGATTTTTTGACTTCCGCGCCCGCTCGCCCATCGGTGCAGCCTTGGTTTCAAAGCAGCCACATTCGAAGGCGGCCCGGGCGCCGGCCGCGATCCGCCTGCGGGGCGTCCGGCAGAACAACCTGAAGGGATTCGACCTCGATATCCCGCTCGGGCGCTTCACGGTCGTGACCGGGCTCAGCGGCACGGGCAAGAGCTCGCTCGTGTTCGACACGCTCCATGCCGAGGGCCAGCGCCGCTACGTCGAGACCTTCAGCGCGTACACGCGGCAGTTCCTGGACCTGCTGGACAAGCCGCGGGTCGACTCGATCGAGAACATCCGGCCCTCGATCGCAATCGACCAGGCCAACACGGTCAAGACCTCGCGCTCCACCGTGGGCACGATGACGGAATTGACGGATTTCGCGAAGGTCTGGTTCAGCCACGTCGCCGGGTGCTTCGACCCCGCGACCGGCGAGAAGGTCGAGGATGACAATCCCGCCACGATCTGGGCCAAGGCCGCGGCGGCCCAGGCCGGGCAGAGGGTGCTGATCGCCTTCAAAGTGGCGCGCCCGGACAACCTCGCCTGGCCGGAGATCATCACGAACCTGCAGGGCCAGGGCTACGCCCGCGGCCTCGTGCCCGCCCCGCCGGTGGCGGACGCCCTCGCGCGCCTGACCCTCCGCCGCCTCGACGAGCCGCTGGTCGAGGCCGGCGCGGCGGCGCCCGCCTTTCTCTACGTCGTCCAGGACCGCGTGGCCCTGCTGCCGGAGCACCGGCTGCGATTCCTGGAGGCCACCGAGGCCGCGCTCCATTTCGGGCGGGGGGAAGTCCACCTCTTCGCCGACCCCGGGCTGGCGCCCTTGGGCCACTACTCAAAGGGGCTGCATTCGCCGCAGACCGGCCGGGTCTTCCGGGCCGCGACCCCCGCCCTCTTCTCCTTCAACTCCCCGCTGGGCGCCTGCCCGCGCTGCCGCGGCTTCGGCCGCGTGATCGAGGTGGACTACCGGATGGCGATTCCCGATTCCGGCCTCTCGATCGAGGCCGGCGCCATCAAATGCTGGGAAGGCGAGGTCTACGGCGAATCCAAGCGCGACCTGCTGGTCTTCGCGCGCAAGCAGAAGATCCCGACCAACGTGCCCTTCGCCGCGCTCAGTCCCGGGCAGCAGGAGTACGTCATCCAGGGCGAACCCGGCTATGGGGAGGAGAACGGCAAGACCTGGCCGAAGCACTGGTACGGAATCAAGGGCTTCTTCCGGTACCTCGAGACCAAGACGTACAAGATGCATGTGCGCGTGTTCCTGTCCCGGTATCGCGCCTACAACGTCTGCCCGGAATGCCACGGCGCGCGCCTTCAGCCCGAGGCGCTCTGCTGGCGCTGGCACGGCCGCACGCTGCCCGAGCTCTACCAGCTGCCGGTCGGCGAGCTGCTGGCTCTCTTGTCGGCCTCGACTCCGCCCGGCTCGGGCCCATCCGGGCACCGCCCGGCGGAGCTGGCGCACGAATCAATGCTGACCCGCCTGCGCTACCTGCGGGAGGTCGGGCTCGACTACCTCACGCTCGACCGGCAATCGCGAACCTTGTCGGGCGGCGAAGTCGAGCGGGTCAACCTCACCAGCTGCCTTGGCACCGCGCTCGTCGACACGCTCTTCGTCCTGGACGAGCCCAGCGTGGGACTGCACCCGCGCGACATCGGGCGGCTCATTGCGATCATCCGGACCCTGACCGACGCCGGCAATACGGTGGTCCTGGTCGAGCACGACGAGGCCATGATCAGCGCGGCTGACCATGTGATCGAGCTCGGGCCCGAGCCGGGGGCGCGCGGCGGCCACGTCGTCTTCGAGGGCACGATCGCGGCCATGCGCCGGTCGCCGGCCAGCATCACCGGCGCCTACCTGTCGGGCCGCGAGCGGATCCCGCTCCCGGCGCGCCGGCGCCCGGTGGCGGACGCCCGGTGGCTGGAATTCGACGGCGTGACCAAGCACAATATCCGGCAGCAGGACTTCCGGCTGCCGCTGCAGCGGCTGGTCTGCCTGAGCGGCGTCTCCGGATCCGGCAAGTCGACCCTGCTCGACAACGTGATCCACCAGGGCCTGCTCGCCCAGCGCAACAAGCGGACGGAGGACCCGGCCGCCATCGTCTCGCTCCGCGGCGAAAACGCGTTCGGCGAGATCGTCCTGGCCGACCAGTCGCCCCTGGCGCGGACTCCGCGCTCCAACCCGGCCATCTACACCGGAGCCTGGGAGCTGGTCCGCGAGCTTTACGCCGCCACCCCGGCCGCCCAGGCGGCCGGCTTCAGCGCCTCCAGCTTCTCCTTCAACAGCGGCGATGGCCGCTGCGACCACTGCAACGGCCTCGGCTTCGAGCGGGTCGAGATGCAGTTCCTCTCCGATGTCTTCGTGCCCTGCCCGGTCTGCGAGGGCGCGCGGTTCAAGCCCGAGGTCCTCGCCATCACCTGGGTCGGCGTCTCGGTGGCCGACCTCCTCGCCACGCCGGTGACGGAGGCCCTGCCGCGTTTTGCCGACCAGCCGGAGATCCGCCAGCGGCTCGAGCCGCTGGTGGCGGTCGGGCTGGGCTACCTCACCCTCGGCCAGCCGATCAACACCCTGAGCGGCGGCGAGTCGCAGCGGCTCAAGCTCGTCCGCTACCTGGGGCTCGCCGCCGGCGAGGCCGGGGCCGAGGCGGCGGACGGCCGCGGCGCCCTGATCCTGCTCGACGAGCCCACGACGGGGCTCCACCGGCACGACGTGCGGCGGCTGCTGGCCGTCCTGCAGGCGCTGGTCGACCGCGGCCACAGCGTCGTCGTCATCGAGCATCACCTCGACGTCCTCAAGTCCGCCGACTGGATCCTGGAAATCGGACCGGAGGCGGGGGCCGGCGGCGGCCGGGTCGTCGCCGAGGGGCCGCCCGAGGCGATCGCCGCGGCCGACACGGCGACCTCTCCCTTCCTGCGGGCCGAATTGGCCGGCGGCAGTCGGGCCGAGGCGCGGGCCGCCGCCCCGCTGCGCGTCCTGCCGGCCCAGGAGCTGGTCCTGGTCGGCGCGCGCGAAAACAACCTGAAGAACCTCTCGCTCACGATCCCCCACCATGCCTTCAACGTGGTGACGGGCGTGTCCGGCTCGGGCAAGTCGACCCTCGCCTTCGACATCGTGTTTGCCGAGGGCCAGCGGCGCTTCATGGAGTCGATGTCGCCCTACGCGCGGCAGTTCGTCGAGCAGCTGCCGCGGCCCGACATCGACCGGCTGACCGGCATTCCGCCCACGGTGGCCATCGAGCAGCGGGTGACGCGCGGCTCCCGCAAGTCCACGGTCGCGACGATCACGGAGGTCGCGCAGTATCTGCGGCTCCTCTACGCGCGGCTGGGGGTGCAGCACCATCCGGACACCGACCGGCCGGTCGTGCCGCAGTCGGCGGGCGCCCTGAAGCAGTTCCTGGCCCGCGTCCTGGCCACGCCGAAGGCGCGGCGCGCCCGGCACCTTTATTTCTGCGCGCCGGTCGTCCGCGGGCGCAAGGGCCATCACCAGCCGATCGCGACCTGGATCGGGCAGCAGGGCTACACCCTGCTGCGGGCGGACGGGAGGCTGACCCGGGTCGATGCCTTCCAGAAGCTGGACCGCTACAAGGAACACGACATCGAGGCGGTCACCGCCGACCTGCGGGCGCCGGGCGCGCCGGCCCCGGGCGCGGCGCTGGAAGCGGCGCTAAGGGTCGGCAAGGGCGCCTGCTTCCTGCTGCTGCCGAGCGGCGAGATCCTTTCCTGGTTCTCGACCACGCGAACGGACGTGGCCACCGGCGAATCGTTCCCGGAGCTCGACCCCAAGCACTTCTCCTTCAATTCGCCGCGCGGCTGGTGCCCCACCTGCCGCGGCTACGGCCGGCTGTTCGACTGGCTCGAGCGGGACGACGAGGACGAGGAGCAGCCGCCGGAGATCGCGGACCTGGCCGCCGACCAGAAATCCACGCGGGATGAGGCCCGCAGCCGCGAGACCGCGGCCAAGAAATCCGCCCCGCCCCCGGCGGGGGCGCCCGTCTGTCCGGACTGCCAAGGCGACCGGCTCAACCGCATCGCGCGCGCGGTGAAGCTGCATTTCAAGGACGGGCGCCCCGCGCTCTCGCTGCCCGCGCTCGTCCGGCGACCGCCGGCGGAGCTGCTGGCCGCGCTGCGCGCGCTGGAGCTGGACGCGCGCGGCCGGCTGGTGACGCAGGACATCGTGCCGCAGATCGAGGAGCGCCTGAAGTTCCTCGGGCAGGTCGGGCTCGGCTACCTCGCGCTGGAGCGCCCGACCGACACGCTTTCCGGCGGCGAGGCGCAGCGGATCCGGCTGGCCGCGCAGCTCGGCTCGAACCTTTCCGGCGTGCTCTACGTGCTGGACGAGCCGAGCATAGGCCTGCACGCGCGCGACAACGACAAGCTGATCGTCACCCTCGAGGCGCTGCGCGCGAAGGGCAACACCCTCCTCGTGGTGGAGCACGACGACGAGGTCATGGCCCACGCGGACCGAATCATCGACCTCGGGCCGGGCGCGGGCGTCCACGGGGGCGAGCTGCTGGCCAACACGACGCCCGCGGGGCTGCGCCGGATCCCCGCGTCCCTGACGGGGGTTTTCCTCCAGCGCGGCATCCCGCACCCGCTCCAGGGCGCCTATCGCCCGGTGCCGGCGGCGGCCGACCCCGTCTGGATCGAGTTGAACGGCGTCTCCTTCCGCAATCTGCGCGGATTCGACCTCCGGCTGCCCCTGGGCCGGCTGATCATGCTCGCGGGCCCGAGCGGCGCCGGCAAGTCCACCCTGGTGCGCGATCTCCTGGGCGCGGCGGTGTCCTGCGCGCTGCGCGCGGGCCGGCGCCGGCTGGGCGGCGCGGCCTTTGTCCGGGCGACGGGGTTCGAGGCCGACGAGCGCTCGGCGGTGGCGCCGCCTCCGCCCTTCACGGAGCTGCGGCTGCCGATCGGATTCCGGTCGGTGATCGAGGTCGACCAGTCCCCGATCGGCAAGACGCCGCGGTCCACGCCGGCGACCTACCTCGGCATCTTCGACCTGATCCGCCAGTTCTTCGCGTCGCTGCCGGAGGCCAAGCTGCGGGGCTACACCGCCAGCCGCTTCTCCTTCAACACGGCGGGCGGCCGCTGCCCGACCTGCGAGGGCGCGGGCCGGATCCGGCTGGAGATGGCGTTCATGCCCGACACCTACCTGCCCTGCGACGACTGCGGCGGCCTCCGGTACGGGCCGGAACTCGCCGACGTCGCCTGGAAGGGCCGGAGCATCGGCCAGGTGCTCCAGCTGACCTTCGGCGAGGCGGCCGCGTTCTTCGACTTTCACTCCCAGCTCGGTCCGGTCTGCCGGCTGATGGCCGATTGCGGCCTGGGCTACCTGACGCTGGGGCAGAGCTCGCCCACCCTGTCCGGCGGCGAGGCGCAGCGCCTCAAGCTCGTGACCGAGCTGTCGCGCGGGCTCGGCACCTACCGCGAGCGCTCCCGCGGCGAGCTCCCGCGGAATCTCTACCTCCTGGAGGAGCCGACCATCGGCCTGCACCTGAGCGACTGCGAGAAACTGATCCGCGTCCTGCACTCCCTGGTCGAGCAGGGCCACACGGTCGTGGTGATCGAGCACCATCTGGACCTGCTGGCGGAGGCCGACTACATCGCGGAGCTGGGACCCGGGGGCGGCCCGGAGGGCGGCGAACTGCTCTATCAGGGCGACCTGGCGGGCCTGCTCAAGGTGAAGCGGAGCCCGACCGCGCCCTATTTGCGCAAGAAGCTGCAGGCGGCCGGGCGAGGCCGGCCCCGGCGGGACTAGCCCTGGGCGACCGACGCGTCGTGCGCCTTGGCGGCGTCCTGGACGACCTTGATGAGCTCGGCGAGCGCCACGGGCTTCAGCAGGTAGCGGAAGAGCGCGGCCTCGTTCACGCTGCGCATCAGCATCTCCGGCTTCATGTAGCCGGTGACCAGGATCCGCTGGGTGTGGGGAAATTCCTCGCGGACGCGGACCAGGAAATCCATCCCGTTGCCGCCGGGCATCAGGTGGTCGGCCACCACGACCTTGAAGGAATGCTTCTGGAGGATGAAGTCGGCCTCGCGGACGGAGTTGGCCTTGGTGATGTCGAAATGGGACGAGAGGGCCGCCTCGAACACATCCAGCAGGGCGCGCTCATCATCCACCAGCAGGATTGCATCCTTTTTGGGGGCGGTGGAATCAGTCGGCTTGGGATCGGCGCTCATTCGTAAAGACCGGTTTACGAGCAAAAGCGGGGCAAATCCAGACCTTTTCTCCGGATTTCCGTCGGCAATTGACTTCAGCGCACCTCAGCGCGTGCCGTTAGCAAATCCTTGCTTCGTTTCCGCCCGACCCTTCTATTTCCAGCACACCCCCGCTCGCGACTCATCCATGGCCCAACCTGAACTTTATTCTGCCGCCGCGGCCGGCAAGTTGCGCGAGGTGGCCCCCGAACTGCTGACGCGGGCAAACCTGACGGCGCCGAACGCGTCGGGCAACACGCCGCTGCACGCCGCCGCCAAGCAGGGCGGGCTGAAGGACCTGCCGCCGGCGCTCCTTACGCCGGAGGTGTTCATGGTGAGAAACGTGGCGGGCTACACGCCGCTGCACCATGCCGCCATCGGCGGCCACCTGGACCAGCTGCCGCCCGCGCTGGCGACCCACGAGACCTTTTCCTGGCGCAGCAACGCGGGCTACACGATCTTCCACCTGGCCGCGGCCCATGGGCATTTGGCGCAGATTCCCGCGCCGCTGCTCACGCTCGAGGTGGTGCTGGGCAAGACCGACGTCGGCAACACGCTCCTGCACGAGGCGGCCGAGAAGGGCACGCTGGACCGGATGCCCAAGGAGTTCATCACCGCGCGCAATTTCTCGGAGCGCAACGTGGGCGGCGAGACCGTCCTGCACGTGGCCGCCTTCAACGGGCATCTCGACCAGGTTCCGCGTGAACTGCTCACCGCCGCCGCCATGCGCGAGGTCACGAGCGCAGGCGACACGGTCTTCCACGCCGCCGCCATCGCCGGCCACCTGCGGCAGGTCCCGGGGGAGCTCCTCACGGAGGAGAACCTGGTGATCGCGAGCAAGAGCGGCTTCACCGCCATCCACGCGGCCGCCGAGACCGGCCAGCTGGACCAGATCCCGCCCGCCCAGCTGACGACCGTGCTCCTCCAGACCCGCAACGACAATGGCGACACGCCGCTGCACGCGGCCGCGCACGAAGGCCACCTGAACCAGGTCCCGGCCCGCCTCCTGACCCGCGAGGCGATGGCCTCCCGCAATTTCGACGGCATCGCCGTCGCCCGCATCGCCCTCGACCGTGGCTTCCTGAGCCAGATCCCCGAGGGCTCCCGGCCGCGCTCGGTCGGCCCCGTCCGCCGGTTCCTGCGCCGGCTCGGACGGATGAAGCTGCCCTTCTGACCCGGGCCGGCCCGGTTTTTCCGGCCGCCGCCCATTTTCCCCTTTCCCTGACGGCGGGCCTGCCGTTTGCTGTGCGCCGTACGCATGAACACTTCCATCAGCGCCGTGACCGCCCGCGAGATCATCGATTCCCGCGGCAATCCGACCATCGAGGTCGACGTTAAGCTCGCCTGCGGCGCCCTCGGCCGCGCGGCCGTGCCCTCCGGGGCCAGCACCGGGGAACACGAGGCCCTCGAGCTGCGGGACGGCGACAAGAAGCGCTACGGCGGCAAGGGCGTCCAGGACGCCGTCGCCAACGTCAAGGGGGCGATCGCGCCGGTGCTGATCGGCCACGACGCCTGCGACCAGGTCGGCCTCGACCGCGCCATGATCAAGCTCGACGGCACGAAGACGAAGTCGAAGCTCGGCGCCAACGCCATCCTCGGCGTCTCGCTCGCAACCGCCCACGCCGCCGCCGCCGCCCTCGGCC
>CAIWXW010000207.1 GCA_903916755.1 uncultured Opitutaceae bacterium
ACCCTCTTTCTCCACGGCAGCCCGTACGACGCCTCCTGGGCCGGCTTGGACAAGGCCCAGCATCCGCTGGGCAACTTCGCCGCCGCCCATCCGGAATACTACAAGGACGTTTATATGCAGCCGCAGGGCCTGGGGCCGGGTGATTTCGACCTGCCGGCGGCGATGGCGCAGATCTCGGCGGAAACCCGCCGGCGCGGGATGAAGATTTTCTCCTGGGTGGAGGAGGACAACCGGCCGCCGCTCAAGGCCAAGGGCATGGACCACCTCTACGAGATCGACCTGCACGGCCGGCGCACCGCCGGCCATCCCGGCGGCCCCTGCCTGAACAACCCCTATTTCCGGAACCTGATTGCCGGTTCGGTCGAGGATTACATCCGGACCTACGACGTGGACGGGCTCCAGCGCGGGTCCGAGCGCCAGGGCCCCCTGAGCAACGCCCTCGGCGCCTGGCACCACGGCGCGAAGAGCGACCCGGGCCATACCTCCTGTTTCTGCGAGTTCTGCGCCGCCAAGGCGCAGAAGGTGGGGATCGATTTTGACCGGGTCAAAAAGGGCTTCCTGGCACTCGAGCCCTATGTGCGCGCGGGCCGCGCCGGCCAGCGCCCGGCCGATGGCTACTATGTCGGGTTCTGGCGGCTGATCCTGCGTCATCCCGAGCTCCTGGCCTGGCAGACGTTCTGGTCCGACAGCATGCGCGAGATGCAGCGCGAGTTTTATGCCAAGGCCAAGTCGGTCCGGCCGGACGTCCTGGTCGGCTTCCATATCTGGCAGAACATCTCCTTCAACCCGATCTACCGGGCGGAGCAGGACTATCCGCCGTACACCGAGTACGCGGATTTCCTCAAGCCGGTGGTCTACGATAATCCGGCGGGCGAGCGGATGACCTCGTTCGTCGACAGCATGACCCAGAACATCTACGGCGACCTGAGCCACCAGCAGATGCTGGACTTCGAGTACGAAGTGATGGACCTGCGCGAGAAGTCGTACGAGGAGATCGTCCACGGCGGCCAGGAATACCGGAAACAGGCGCGGGTCCTGGGCGTGAACGAGACGCCCCGCGGCCGGTTCGAGCGCTTTTCCAGCGACTACGTGCGCCGCGAGACCCTGCGGGCGGTGCAGGGCGTGGCCGGATCCAAGACCCAGATCTGGCCGGGGCTCGGGATCGACGTGCAGGAAAAGAACAGCACGCCGGAGAGCGTGCGGGAGGCGGTCAAGGCGGTCTTCGGGGCGGGCGGAACGGGGCTGATCGTCTCGACCAGCCACGCCGCCATGCGGCCCGAGAATCTCAGCTCCGTCGGGGCGACCCTGCGGGAGCTGAAACTCGCCTAGGGCGGCAGGCCCGCGCTCAGTTCGCAGGCGCTGGCGTGGCCGCCGGGGCTCCCGGCGGGCGCGGCCGCTCGCGGCGGCCGCCGGTGCGGATGACGCGCGGCGGCGGGGCCGCGGTGGGCAGCTGGTCCTGGCAGAACTCGAGCACCTCGATCGTGGTCAGGCCCGTCTGCGCGGCGTCGTTGGTCGAGAGGCCGGCCGCCTCGTCGGTCGGGTTCAGCACATCGGGACCGGTCAGATGGCGCACCGTCGCTGCGCCGCCACCCTGGTTCAACATGCCGGCGATCGCCTTCTGGGCGAAGGCCGGGATCTTGGTCCCCGCATAGGCATAGGCCGCCAGGCGAGGGCCGCTCTGGCCGAAGAGGGTGTAGCCGGCGTCCGCGCCTTCGGTGCCCGTCGACCGGTCCCGGGTGAGGACCTCGGCGGGCGCCTGGCCGAGCCGGCAGTATTGCAGCCACGCCTGGGTGAAGTCGGGCCGGTCGAGGAGGGGCAGGAGTTCAAACATGACCTCCGCGCCGCCCTGGATCGTGGCCAGGTTGTAGCTGACCGGCACCGAGCCCTTGGTCAGCGGATCGCGGATCGGCGTCAATTTGCCGGTGGCCAGGTCAAACCCGACCAGCTGCGCCCCGCCGCCCTTGAGGGGTCCGATGCCGCCGCCGGGGAGGTCCGGGTTGAGGCCGTTCAGCTGGCCGCTCTGGAGCCAGTAGGGCATGGCCATGATCGAGTCCACGCCAGCCAGGATCCGGTCGCGCCACTGGGTGTCGCCCGTGCGCTCCCACTCCGTCATCCAGTTGCCGGCGAAGGCGAACCAGTCCGGTCCGATCCGGATGCGGTGCGCGAAGACGGGCTCGCCCGGGACGGGCGGCTCCGCCTCGCGCATGGGATCGTAGCGGGTGGCGGCGGGGATGTCGGCCCGGGCGACCTCATGCATGATGTCTCCCGTCCGCTCGTCGGTGGTCAGGTAATAGAAGATGCGCCAGTGGGCGGCCTGGCTGATCCGCGCCTCCTTGGCGCCGTCGCCCCACTTGATGACATTGTGGCGCGAGCCCAGCCCGGCCATCGGCCCGAGGTGATAGACGTCCGTCTCGCTCGTGTTGCGGGCATGCGCCTCGGCCAGCCGGAAGAGGTCGGAGCGGCCCGAGCGCAGGAAGCTCTCCCACACCCAGAGGGAGGTGCCGAGCTCGGTGTTGTCCCAGGCATGGCCGCCCCAGTCGTAGTGCCACACGTGGCGGGGCGCCGAGTAGGAATGCATGAAGTCGCCGAACTGCCAGAAACCGTACCAGTGGCGGGCGTCGACCTGCCGCTCATAGAACGACAGCACCGAATCCAGGCCGTTTTCGATCGCCTGATTGAAGGGGGTGGAGCGGTCCGGGAGGCTCCACACGCCGAAGACCGAGGTGCCGTGCAGGTAGGCGGGGGAGGCGACCAGGAGAGGCTCCTCCCGGCCGAGATCGGCCGACGCGACCGTCGCGGCGCGCGCCGGCAGGGCGGCGGCGGGGAAAAGCGTCAGTTCGCTCGTGCGGGCGACGCCATAGGCCGTGCTCAGCCCGGGCTGCACGTCCTCATAGGACGCCATCAGCGTGTGCGCGTGGGTGTCGTAGTGGCGGAGGTCCATCTGCGGGCCGTCGGGCGACCACAGCCAGGCGATCAGCTGCGCGACGGGGGTGCTGGCATGCCGCACCTCGAGCGAGGCCGGGAAGGACTGCCAGAAGTTTTTGATGCTGATGCCGAGGCCCCCGCTCAGGTCGCCGACAAAGGCATGGCCGGCCGCGCGCCGCCCGCCGGTGGAGAATAGCCATGTGCTCTGCGGGTTGGTCCGCTTGACGATGGTGAAGCCGTCCGGGTTGGGCTGGATCAGCTTGAAGTCGTCCCA
This sequence comes from uncultured Opitutaceae bacterium, assembly GCA_903916755.1. GTDB lineage: Bacteria > Verrucomicrobiota > Verrucomicrobiia > Opitutales > Opitutaceae > Palsa-1447. The sequence goes on from CAIWXW010000207.1 coordinate 3,200, forward strand.
GATCGCGTTCTCCCCGAAATTGCGGGCGCCGGTGAAGGGCTGGCCGGCCTCCTGGGCGGCGCTGCCGCCGCCGGGCTGGAGCGGCTCCGACCAGAGGCCCCCGTTTTCACCGACGAAGCGCACGGTCCGGTTCTGCACCTGCTCCCGGAGGGGGACGGAGAACTGCACGCCGAGCCCGCGGATGAAGTCCTTCTCCTGGTTGCCGTCGAAGACGATCGTATGGACCAGCCGCACCGCGGTCTGCCCCGCGTAGAAGTATAGCCGCACGGTGAAGGGCAGCCAGGCCCGGCGGGAAGCCAGGGACTGGTGGACGCCTTCGATCCGGACCACCGCCCGCACCGGGCCGGCCTGCTCGACGGTGACCTTCTTGATGAGGCTCACGAACTTCTCGCGCGGAGGCGCGTCCTCGGGGTTGGTCTCGGGGCCGGCCTGCAGGATGCAGACCAACTGGCCGTCCCGGGCGATCTCGCGGCCGCTGATCCGCAGGGACTGGACCAGGATCGAGCCGGTCTGCGGCAGCGCGCACTGGAGGGCGCCGGTGTCGACCAGGACCGTGCCGGCCTCAGTCGTGACCTTGATGGCGGGGCCCACGGCCTCCGCCGCCCCGACCGCGACGGTCAGGCCCGCGTCATCGCGGGTGGCGACCGTCGCGAAGCCGGTCCACTTGAGCGAGCCGTCCGGCCAGAAGGCGAGGGGCCACGCCTGGAGGGGAAGCGCCTGGCCGGAGGCGTCGCTCAGATGAAACGCGGAGCCGGCCGGGACGGCGCCCCGCGGCCAGGGCACGCCCCAGCTGACGCCCTGGGCGGAGGGGGCGCCCGGCTGGTCGATCCAGTGCAGGGCGACGGGGGCGGGCGCGTCCGCGGCGCAGAGCCGGGCGGCGCCCGCGAGGAGAAGGGCGGCGGCGAGCGGCGCCCAGGGCTTGGAGGGAATCGTCATGAAAGGGGAAGGGGGGTGGAGGGTCCGGCGGCGGCGGCGCGACCGGGCGTCGGCAAGACGGGCTGAGCCGGAAAAAGTCACGCCGCACGAAGGGAAGATTCCCGCCATAATCTTCTCGACGCCGGGGCCATCCGCCGGCTGGCTCGCCGACGCAGTCGCGCTGCGGCGGAGGACTTCTTCGCCCTCAAGTTCACGCTCCTCCCCGTCCGGGCTGGACGGAACCATCCTGACATCCCATGGAGCGCCCGCATCACCCGATCACGAACCGCGACGGCTACGACCTCTGGTCGCCCGACTACGACGCCTACCCGAATCCCACCGTGGCGACGGACGAGCGGCACTTCCCCATCCAGTGGTCGCACTGGCGGGGGCGGAAGCTCCTCGAGGTGGGGTGCGGCACCGGCCGTCACACCGCCCGGCTCCTGGCCCAGGGCAACACCGTGACCGGCATCGACCTTTCGCCGGGCATGCTGGCGGTGGCCCGGCGCAAGCTGGCCGGCCGGCCCGTCACCCTGATCGAGGGCGACTTTGTGGCGGGGGCGCCGTTCGGGCCGCAGTCCTTCGACGGGATGCTGGCGGCCCTGGTCCTCGAGCACATCCGCGAGCTGCCGGCGTTCTTCGCCGCCGCGCGCCGGGTGCTGAAACCGGCCGCGCAGCTGCACGTCTCCGAACTTCACCCGGCCCGCGCGGCGCTTGGCACCCAGGCGCATTTCCGGAGAGCAGACGGGGAGGAATACGACCTGGAAAGCGTGGCCCATGCGGAAGGCGCGATCGAGGCGGCCGCGGCCGCCG
>CAIWXW010000208.1 GCA_903916755.1 uncultured Opitutaceae bacterium
CCAGCATGCCCTCGATCAGCTGGTTGGCCTGCGCGAGGTCGTTGGGATGCCCGAGCTGCTCCGCCAGCAGCGCGGCCTGGAAAAGGGCATCCGGCGCGTAGAGACTCTCGGGATATTTTTCCGCCAGCCGGATGAGCAGGGCCTGCGCGGTGGAAACCTTCTCCGCCCGCGTGTTGTGCTCGGCCTCGATCATGTACGAGTAGACCGCGGCATCGGTCTGCGGGTAGCGGGCCCGCAGCGTCTCGAGCGCCTGCAGCCCCTCCGCCTCGCGGTTCAGCTCAAAATCGGCCCGCGCCTCCAGCAGGCCCGCCATGCCCGCGATGTCGCTGCTCAAGTCAGCCGGCAGGCCGCCCAGCCGCTCGCGCAGGGCGGCGACCAGCTGCAGGGTCTGGCCATACTGGGCTTCATCGAAGGAAAGCTGCGCCTGGAGCCAGGCCATGCGCGCCCTCAGCTCGGCCGGCAGTTTGGCCGCCAGCGCCGGGGAGGCGAGCAGCCGGTTCACCCGCTGATAGGCCGCGGCGGTCTGGCCCTTGATCTGGAGCAGCCGCGCCAGGTTCCACTCCGCCCTCCAGCGCTGCGTCGCGTCGAAATCCGGGCTGGCTACGAGCCCGTCCAGCACGCGCTGGGCGGTCTCCAGCGATCCGGCCTCGATCTCGGACTCGACGCGCTGGAACATGAGGTCGCCGGCCGGGATGCCGGCGGGCCGGTCGGCGAGGGCCGCGGCATAGGCGTCCGCGGCATTGCGGAAATCAATCGGATCGCCCGCCAGCAGCCCGGCGCGGAAGGCCGCCTCGGCCCGCAGCACGCCGGCCTCCGCCCGCTGCTCGCCGGCCGGGGTCTCCGCCTGCTGGCTGGCGGCGTCCGCCGCGGCCGAGCGATACCGCCGCTGCTCCCAGGCGGACGCCGTGAGGACGCCCCAGGCATAGGACTTGAGCGGCGAGCCCGGAAAGCGGTCGAGCAGCTCGTGGGCGTCGGCCTCGGCCCGGATGTAGTCCGGGGTCTGGTCTCCGAGAGCCCAGGTCGCGCGGAAGAGCAGCAGGTCCTCGAAGATCGGATGGGGCTTGGGGGCGGCGATCAGGCGATCGAGCTCGGCGCGGAAGGACGCGCGGGCGGCGCCCGCCGTCGAGGCGCGGGCCAGCAGCTGGAGGGCGGCGCGCTGCCGCTCCCGGTCGCTGCCGGCATCGACCAGCTGCATGAGGGCTTCGCGGCCGACCCCGTCCGCCGCCCCGTCGATCAGGCCGATCAGGAGGCGACCGTCGTCCGCGCGGTCCCGCTCGGACGGCTGGAAGCTGGCCAGCTCGCGCCGCAACACCGCCACGGCCTCCCCTTTGCGCCCCAGTTCGTTCAGCATCACCGCGTACGACTTGGCAAAATCGTGGCCGGTCGCCGTCCCGCGAAAATTGTCCATGTTCTGCCGCGCCTGGTCGAGCATCTCGGCGCTGACGGCCCCGATCCGCAGGCGCGCCTCCTCGTCGGCGAGCAGAAACCGGGCGCGCTCCAGTCCGGTGGTGGCCGCCTGGCGCGCGCGCTGGTAGCCGTCGCTGGCACCCCGCAGATCGCCGGCCGCCCCCGCGGCCGCGCCCCGCAGGAAGAACAGCCAGGGCCGGTCAGCCGCGGAAAGGTCCTCCGCCCGCACCGCCGCGAGCTCGCCGCGCACCCCGTCAAACCGGCGCTGCGCCGCCGCGGCCAGGCCGGCCCGCAGATGCCAGGCCGACCCGCGCGGCCCGGCGGCGCTGCGCAAGACCCGGTCCGCCTCGGCCGGCCGCTCGTCGTCCAGGAGCGCGGTCGCGAGGGCCAGCGTCAGGTCCGGCCGGGCCGGCCCTGCTTCCGCCAGAACATCGTGGTAGAGCCGCGCGGCCACGCCGGGGAATCCGAGCGCCTGGGCCCGCAGCGCCGCGTCGAGCGCGAGGGCCTGCTGCCCGGGCGAAGCCGGCACCGCCACCCGCAGCAGCGGGACGGGCCGGTTCAGCGGCTCCTGGGCCGGAAGCAGCGGGGCGGCCGCCAGCAAGGCGAAAACAAGCAAGCGAAGACGCATACCACCGGCAAGGTTGCGGCCCGCGGGCCCAACAATCAACCGCGTTGTCGGCGACCCAGGGTTGCGGCGGCCGTCGCCGCGTCGAAATCCGGATCGCGCGCGGAGATGACCAGCGTCGCAACGGCATTGCCAATCAGGTTCGTGAAGGTGCGCATCATCGACATGAACCGGTCGACGCCCAGGATCAGCGCCAGGCCCGCGACCGGGATCCGGCTGGTCGCGGCCAGGGTGGCCGCGAGCGTGATGAAGCCGCTGCCGGTCACGCCGGCGGAGCCCTTCGACATGATCATGAGGACGAGCAGAAGATAGATCTGCTCGCGCAGCGGCAGCGCGGTGTTCGTGGCTTGGGCGACAAAAAGGGCGGCCAGCGTCAGGTAGATGCAGGTGCCGTCCAGGTTGAACGAGTAGCCGGCCGGCACCACCAGCCCGACGACGGACTTGGGGCAGCCCGCCCGCTCCATCTTCTCCATCAAGCCGGGCAGCGCCGTCTCGGAGGATGAGGTGCTGCCGGCGATGAACAGCTCGTCGCGGAGGTGCCGCAGGAGCCGCCAGAGGCTGAAGCCGTGGACCCGCGCGATCAGCGCCAGCACGCCGAAGATGAAGAGCAGGCACGTCAGCAGCATGGCCAGCAGCAGCTGGAGGAGCGAAAACAGCGTGTGCACGCCGTAGCTGCCGACGGTGTAGGCCATCGCGGCCATGCCCGCGAGCGGCGCCAGCCGCGTGATGATGGCGACGATGCCGAAGAAGACGCGGCTCAGGCCGTGCAGCAGGGTGGCCACGGACTCGCCCCGCGGGCCCAGCCGGCCCAGCGCGAGGCCGAACAGGACCGCCAGGAACAGCACCTGGAGCAGGTCGTTGTCGGCAAAGGCGCCGATGAAGCTCACCGGGATCAGATGCAGGATCATGTGCCCGAGGAAACCGCCCACGCTCTGGGAGGAGGCGGCCTTGGCGTACACGGCGACCGCCCCGTTATCGAGGGCGGTCGTGGCGATGTTCATGCCGGCGCCCGGCCGCCAGACATTCGCGACCAGGAGCCCGAGCGCCAGCGCCAGGGTCGTCACGATCTCGAAATAAAGGATGGCCTGCCCCCCCACCCGACCGACCTTCTTCAGGTCGCTCATTCCGCCGATGCCGCAGACGACCGTGAGGAAGATGATCGGGGTGACCAGCATCCGCACCAGGGCGATGAAGGCGTCCGCCACCGGTTTGAGCCAGGCGCCCGCGCCGGGCCAGAGCAGGCCGATGGCTATGCCGAGGATGACGCCGATAACGACTTGCCAGGCGAGGGTGTCGCGCTTGGCGCGCGCGGGGGCGAGGGGATCCGCCATAAGGTGCAGGGGGAATAGGCGGCTCCGCGCGCGGAAGCCAGCCGGATTTGCAGCCCCGGCCGGCAAAGCCACCCGCCACGGCAGCCCCGCGCTCTCCACCCGCCGTGACGGGTCACGGAAAAGCGGAGGAAGACGAGTTTGCTCTCCGGGCGGTTTTCACTAGCTTCGTCACTCCATGTCCGCCGACCTCACCGAGCTCTACCAGCAGGTCATCCTCGACCACAACAAGCGGCCCCGGAACCGCGGCCGGCTGCCCACCGCCAACCGCGTGGCGCACGGGGACAATCCCACGTGTGGCGACCAGTGCAGCGTGTACCTCCGGCTGGAGAACGGGAAGATCGCCGACATCTCCTTCGACGGCTCCGGCTGCGCGATCTCGCAGGCCAGCTCCTCCCTCATGACCACGCAGCTGAAAGGCAAGGACGCGGCCGAGGCCGCGAGCCTCTACCAGCAGTTTCACCAGATCGTGACCACGGGCGAGGCCCCGGAGGCGATCAGCGACCTCGCCGCCTTTGCCGGGGTCCACACCTTTCCGGCGCGGATCAAGTGCGCCACCCTGGGCTGGCACGCGGCGCTCAACGCCCTGAAGGGCGATCCGATCCCCGCGACGACCGAGAGCCGCCTCGACTGAGCCGGCGCCCTCCCCTCCATGCCTTCCTGGAACACGGTCCGCGACGACTTCCCCGCCCTGCACCAGCAGGTCAACGGGCATCCGCTCGTCTATCTCGACAACGGCGCCACCACCCAGCGGCCCCAGGTGGTGATCGACGCCGTCTCGCGCTTTTACGCCCACGACAACGCCAACGTGCACCGGGGGCTGCACGCCCTGTCGATGCGCGCCACCGCGGCCTACGAGGGGGCCCGGGCCCGCGTGGCCCGTTTCATCAACGCCGCGGCCCCCGAGGAGATCATCTTCACGCGCGGCACGACCGAATCCCTCAACCTGGTCGCCGCGAGCTGGGGCAGCCGGCTGCAGCCGGGCGACGTCATCCTGCTCACGGAAATGGAGCATCACAGCAATCTCGTGCCGTGGCAGCTGGTCGCCGCCCGCACGGGAGCCAAGCTGCGCTACGTCCCCGTGACCGGCGACGAGGGCAAGCTGGATCTGTCGGTCCTGGACCAGTTGCTGACCCCCGAGGTCAAGGTCTTCGCCTTCACGCACATTTCCAACACCCTCGGGACGATCAATCCGGTCGCCGAACTGTGCGCCCGCGCCCGGCAGGTCGGCGCCATCAGCGTGGTCGACGCCGCGCAGTCCGTCGGCCACATGCCGGTCGACGTGCGGGCGATCGGCTGCGACTTCCTCGCCTTTTCCGGCCACAAGATGGCGGCCGGGACCGGCATCGGCGCCCTCTACGGCCGCCGCGAGCTGCTGGATGCAATGCCCCCCTGGCAGGGCGGCGGCGGCATGATCGCCCACGTGGGATTCTTCGAGAGCCGCTGGAAGCCCTCGCCCGAGCGCTTCGAGGCGGGCACGCCGAACTTCGGGGACGCGGTCGGCCTCGCCGCCGCCTGCGACTATCTCGACGCGCTCGGCCGCGCCCAGCTCCGGCGCCACGACGGCGAGCTCGCGCGGCTGGCCTACCAGAAACTGAGCGCCCTGCCGAATATCCGCCTGCTCGGTCCGGCCGAGGAGGAACGCGGCGGCCTCGTCAGTTTCGCACTGTCGGACGTGCATGCGCACGATGTGGTGACCTTCGCCGACGAGGACGGGATCGCGCTGCGCGGCGGGCACCACTGCAACCAGCCGCTGATGCACAAGCTCGGGCTGACCGGCACGGTGCGCGCGAGCTTCTACCTCTACAACACCGCCGAGGAGATCGATGTCCTGATCGCCTCGATCCGGCGCATCCAGAAATTCTTCGGCTGAGCGCGGGGGACTATTCCGGGAGCGGCTGGTCCTTGGTCTCCGGCAGGAACGGCACGACCACGATGCCGGCCAGCAGCACGAGGCTGATCCACATGCCGGCCGTGCGGAAAGCCTCGACGTTGCCGCCCAGGCTCTTGGTCAGGCGGCCCAGCGTGAACGGCGCCGAGGCGGCCGCCAGCCGGCCGAAATTGTAGCAGAAACTGGTGCCGGTGCTGCGGAGCCGGGTCGGGAACAGCTCGGGCAGGTAAATCGCGTACACCGCGAAGACCGAGAGCTGCCCGAAGCCCATGATCGGCAGCATCCAGTACATCTGGCTGACCTCGCGAAGGTAGCGGAAGACGAGCAGGGTCGAGAGGAACGAGACCAGGAGCGAGAGCGCCAGGGCGAAGCGGCGGCCCTTCACCTGGGCGATCTTGGCCAGGGTCATCATGCCGCAGAAGGCGCCGAGGTTCTGGAGCAGCAAGCCGACCGACACCCAATAGGCCTTCCGGCTCGCGAGCTCCGGCGCGCTGAGGTGCGCGCCCGCCAGGTGGCTGCCGATGATCGAGCCGACGATGGTCGGATGAAAATTGCCGATGCCCCACAGGCCGATGATGCCCGCGCAGCACACCAGCAGGCCCAGCCACGCGTTCCGCGCCCACTTCGGGTCGCCCAGCAGCTCGGCATAGGAGCCAAACTTGACGCCCGCGAGGCGCCCCTGCGCCCGGGCTTCCACCCATTTCGGGGGCTCGGGCAGCCGGCGCATGATCAGGACGCAGAGCAGCGCGGGCACGATTCCGACCAGGAACATCGACTGCCAGGGGCGCAGGCCGAACGGCAGGAGATGCCGCGCCGCGGCCAGCCCGATGCCCATGCCGAGGAGGCCGGCGGCCAGATTGCCCCAGGTCGAAAGCGACTGCAGGAGGCCGAGGGCCGGCGCGCGGGCGCGGTCCGGCACGGCGTCGGCCACCAAGGCGACCGCCAGCCCGAAGACGCCGCCAATCCCGAGGCCGGTCAGCAAGCGGAAGACGCAAAACATCGTGTAGGTCGTCGCGAATGCATTGAGCCCTGTGAAAATCGAATAGCAGAACACGGTGAGGGTCAGCATGCGCGCGCGCCCGTAGCGGTCGCCGAGCGTGCCGAAGATCAGGCCCCCCACCGCCCAGCCGATCAGGAAGACGGATGTCGTGTAGGACGCGAATTCCGGCAGGCGCGCCTTGTCCGTCACCAATTCCGCCATCGCCCCGTCACGGGCCAGGTTGAAGATCTGCTGATCCAGGCAGTCGAACAGCCAGGCGAGGGACGCGATGGCGAAGACTCGCCAATGGCCGCGGTCAAAGGAGCGCCACCAGGGGATTGGGGAGACGGACACGGATAGGTCGTATAGGACGGGCGCGCCGGTTGGCCAGCCGCATATTTGCGGCCTCGATTTCAGGGCGCCGCCGCCCCAGCGTGGGCGCGTGAACCTGCGCTCCCTGTCCGCCCTCGCCGCCGGCTGCGTCCTCCTCGCCACCCCCACCCGCTCCGAGGAAGGCATGTGGCTCTTCAACGACCCGCCGCGCGCGCAGGTCAAGGCCCGCTACGGCTTCGACCTCACGCCGGCCTGGCTCGATCACCTGATGAAATCGAGCGTGCGCTTCAACAGCGGCGGTTCCGGCTCCTTCGTCAGCGGCGACGGCCTGGTCATCACCAACCACCACGTCGGGCTCGACGCCCTGCAGAAGATGAGCACCGCCGAGCAGAACTATGCGCGAACCGGCTTCTACGCGGCCACGGCGGCGGCGGAGGTCAAGTGCCTCGACCTCGAACTCAATGTGCTCCAGTCGATCACCGACGTGACCCCGCGGGTCAATGCCGCCGTCCCGGCTGGAGCCGCCGATGACGCGGCCGCCGCCGCCCGGCGCAAGGTGATCGCGGCCATCGAAAAGGAATCGCGGGAGGGGACGGGCCTGCGCAGCGACGTGGTCACCCTCTACCAGGGGGGCGCCTACCACCTCTACCGCTACCACCGCTACACCGACATCCGGCTGGTCTTCGCGCCGGAGCAGCAGGCCGCCTTCTTCGGCGGCGACCCCGACAATTTCGAGTACCCCCGCTACGACCTGGATATCTGCCTCTTCCGCGTCTACGAAAACAACCAGCCGGTGCGCTCCGCGCAGTTCCTGAAGTGGTCGGCGGCCGGCGCCGCCAAGGGCGAGCTGGTCTTCGTCTCGGGCCACCCGGGCGCGACCGATCGGCTGCTGACCGTCCCCGAGCTGGAGTTCATCCGCGACCAGCGCTTCCCCTACCAGCTCGCGACCCTCAACCGGTGGGAGGTGCTCCTGGCCGCGTGGGGCGCCCGCAGCGACGAGAACGCCCGCCGCGCCAAGGATGACCTCTTCGGCATCCAGAACACCCGCAAGGTGCGGGACGGGGCCCTGGCCGCGCTGCAGGATCCCGTCTTCATGGCCGCCAAGGCGTCGGCCGAGGAAAAGTTCAAGCAGCGGCTGGCGGCGGCCGCCGCGGGTGCGCCGGCCCTGGCGGCCTACCAGAGGATCGCCGTCGCCCAGCGCCGGGTGAACGAGCATTACCTGCGGTATCGCTATCTGGAGCTCGGCAGCGGCTTCTTCAGCGATTCGTTCGCGATCGCCCGCGCGCTGCTTCGCGCCGGCGACGAGCGGCCCAAGCCCCACGGCGACCGGCTGGGGGAGTTCGCGGACGCCCGGCACGAATCGCTGGAACTGGACCTCTTCTCCGACAAGCCGATCTATCCCGACTATGAGATCCTCAAGCTGGGCGACTCCCTGACCGACCTGACCGAGAAGCTGGGCTATGACGATCCGCTCGTCCGCCAGATCCTCGCGGGCCAGTCCCCCCGCGCGCGCGCCGCCGCGCTCGTGCTCGGCACGCGGGTCCGCGACGTCGCGGAGCGGCGGCGCTTGTACCAGGGCGGCGCCGCCGCCGTGGCCGCGGCCCGCGACCCGATGATCGAGCTCGCGCGGCTGGTGGACCCCGAGGCGCGGACGCTGCGCAAGCTGATGGAGGCGCAGGACGAGGTGAAGCAGCAGGCCCAGGCGGTGATCGGCCGCGCGCGCTTCGCGCTGGAGGGAACCAGCAACTATCCGGACGCGACCTTCACGCTGCGGCTGAGCTACGGCACCGTGAAGGGCTACGAGGAGGCGGGAAAGCCGGTCGCCGCGCTGACCGATTTCGCGGGACTCTATCGGCGGTCGGCCGAACATCACGACCGCGAGCCCTTCGATCTTCCGCCGCGCTGGATCGAGCGGCGCGCCGCGCTCGCCCTGGCGACGCCGCTCAACTTCGTTTCGACCTGCGACATCATCGGCGGAAATTCGGGCAGCCCGACGGTCAACCGGGCCGGCGAGTTCGTCGGCATCATCTTCGACGGCAACATCCACTCCCTCGCGTCGGATTTCGGCTACGATGACAGCCAGTGCCGCGCCTTGAGCGTGCATAGCGCGGGGATCATCGAGGCGCTGCGCAAAGTCTTCGGCGCCGGCGCCCTCGCCGATGAACTGGTGAACGGTCACCGCTAATTCGGGATCGATTCCTAAAAAGATGAGAAGCGGGGTTGACCAGGACACATCACTCTGCATTACAGAGTGCTCTATGGAAGCACCGAAGTCCCCCTCCATCAGCCCCGAGGAAGCCCGGGCCTCCCTGGCTGAGATCGACCGGATCATCCTCCACACCCGCCGCACCATTGGACACGGCGCGCCGAGCGCCATCATCATCCTGTGGGGATTCATCTGGGTCGTGGGCTTTGCCTCCCAGCAGTTTTTTCCTCCGTTCTCCGGTAGGATCTGGCTCTTCCTGGATCTCGTGGGCGTCCCGGGCTCCTTCCTGCTCGGCGCCTGGAGGCGAAACGCGCCGGTCAAGCGGCCGCACAGCGGCAAGGTCGGCCTGTCCTGGCTGATCCTCTTCGCGTTCGCGGTCATCTGGATGCTGGCGCTCGGCCCATGGGATTTGCTGCGACGGCCGGAACTGGCGTTCTACGGCAGCGTCATGAACCGCAAGTTCGCCGTCTTCTGGGCCACCGTGCCCATGTTCGCCTATATCCTGATGGGGCTGTGGCTCGATCGGTTCTTCATCTACCTGGGGACGCTGGTGACACTGGCGACAGTGGGCGGCTACCTTTTCATCCACCATTATTTCTTCCTCTGGATGGCGCTCGTGGGCGGCGGATCGCTCATCGGCGGCGGAATCTTCATCAAGAAATTCTGGAGATAGCCATGGCCGAGATCGACCGCATCATCCATGCCCCCGCCCGGCTGCGCATCATGGCGACCCTGATCGCCCTGTCCCCCGGCACCGAAATCGACTTCCGCACCCTAGGGACGGCGCTCGAACTGACCGACGGCAACCTTGGCGCCCACCTCCAGACGCTCGAGGAAGCCGGCTACATCAAGCTCGCGAAGAGCTTCGTCGATCGCAAACCCCGCACCCACCTCTCCGCCACCACCAAGGGCCGCGCCCGCTTTGAAGAGCACGTCGCCGCCCTCCGCGCCATCTGCGGCGTCTGACCCCCTTTCACTATGCCACGTCAAAACCTGAAAGTCATCTTCAGCACGTTGCTGATCGCCGGCGCCGCCTTCGTGATCGGATTGAAGGTCGCCCTGATCTGGATGAAGCCGGCGGCCGGTGCCGCGACCCCGTCGCCCGCGCGGGCGCATCCAGGTTCCGTCGCCGTCGCCAGCCCCCCGCGGGCCGCCCTGCCCGCTGCCAGCGGCCCCGCGCCGGCGCCGCTCGTGGCCGATGCGGCCGGCCAGGCGCTGGCCGCCTCCATCGATCAGCTCATTTCTCCTCAGACCGGCTTCTCCCAGAAATGGGCCACCTGGGAGCAGCTGCGGAAGGCCGGGCGCATCGCCGAGGCGGTGGGCGCCCTCAAGCAGCTCGCCGATCAGAATCCGAACGATCCCATCATCGCGACGGAATTGGGCGAGGCGGAGATCAACCAGGTGCGCGACATCCTCGAGCATGGAGGGGATCCGAATTCCGTCTCCATCCTCGCGCTGCAGGCCGACCAGAATTTCAACGCCGCCCTGACCCTGGATCCGACCAACTGGGAGGCCCAGTTCGAGAAAGCCGCCACGATGTCGTATTGGCCCGCGGGCCTGGGCAAGGGGCCGGAGGTGCTCGACCGCCTCAACACCCTGGTCGCACAGCAGGAGGCGGCCACCACTCCGCCGCCCCCGGAATTCGCCCAGACCTATGCCCTGCTCGGCAAGCAATACCTCGCCGCCGGCCAACCGGAGAAGGCGGCCCAGGTCTGGCAGCAGGGCCTGGCGCGCTTCCCCCTCAGCACCACGCTCCAAAACGCCCTCGCCCATGCCCCCGCGCCCTGATCCCTTCCCGTTCGTCGCCTTTCACGCGCTGGTCAAGCGGTTCGGCGCGCTCACGGCGCTCGACGGTGTCTCCCTGGAAATCGCCCAGGGTGAATGCTTCGGCCTGCTCGGGCCCAACGGCGCGGGCAAATCAACCCTCATGTCGATCCTGGCGGGCCTGACTCCGGCCCAGTCCGGGACCGCCGAAATCGAGGGCCGTCCCGCCGGGGACCCCGCCGCCCGCCGCGCCCTCGGCCTCGTGCCCCAGGCGCTCGCGCTCTACCCGCGGCTGACCGCGGCGGAGAATCTCGAGGTCTTCGGCGGCCTGCTCGGCCTGCGCGGGCCCGCCCTGGCGGCCAGGGTCGGCGAGCTGCTGGAAGCCGTCCAGCTTTCCGACCGCCGGGACGATTTCGTCCGGACGTTTTCGGGCGGCATGAAGCGCCGGCTGAACCTGGCGGCCGCGCTCCTCCACCGCCCCACCCTGCTCCTGTGCGACGAGCCGACGGTCGGCGTCGATCCGCAGTCGCGCAACGCCATCTTCGAGCTGCTGGAGCAGCTGAACCGGCAGGGGATGACGGTGATTTATTCCACCCACTACATGGAGGAGGCCGTTCGCCTCTGCTCCCGGGTGGGCATCATGGACCATGGCCAGATCCTGGCGCTCGGCAGCGTGGAGGAACTCCTGAAGCAGGCGCCCTTCGCGGAGGAGATCCTATTCAAGGCCACGCCTGAAACCGAGCGCCTCTGCGGGGATCTGCGCGGGCTGGGTCAGCTGGCCACCGCCACGGGCTGGCACCGCTTCCGCCCCGGCCCGGATTTCCGGCTCAGCGCCTTCTACCTCGCGACCGAGCGGCACGGCCTGCCCTCCCGCCTCTTCCAGGTCCAGCGCCCGAGTCTCGAAACCGTCTTCCTGCACCTGACCGGCAAGGCGCTCCGCGAATAGCCCCTCCTCTCCCCATGCACCCGATCCTCGTCCTCCTTCGGAAAGACATCACCTACTTCCGCCGCGACCGCGGCCTGATGGTGCTCA
>CAIWXW010000209.1 GCA_903916755.1 uncultured Opitutaceae bacterium
CGCGCGTCGCGCAGCCAGTAGCCGGAATCGCGCGGCAGGTTGAGCTTCCCCCGCGGATCGGTCGCCAGGCAGTGCCGGCCCGTCTTGGCGTGGGTGCCGGAGCCGAAGACGCTGCCGTCGTTCTGCGCGACGTGAAAATCGATCGTCCAGGGGCGGAGCGCGGCGACCAGCTTGGTCATGGCGGCGTGGAAGACCCCGGGCTCCCAATGGAATTCGCGCGGCACCAGCCGGCGGCGGGGCGCGTTCTCGCCCAGCAGATAGAGCAGCGTGTGCGACATGTCCGCCTGGAAGCCCACGACCTCCGGCTGTCCCACCGCCTCCAGCAGGTTCAGCATGTCCCGCCAGCTGTGCATCCCGCCCCAGCAGATCTCGCCTTCCGCCGCCAGCCGCTCGCCGTGGTCGCGCGCGATCAGGGCCGCTTCGCGGAACGTGGCGGCAATCCGGCGGGTGTTGCCCCGCGGATCGCGGGACCAGTCGGCGACCGAGGCCGCGGAATCAATGCGCACGATGCCGTGCGGCCGCACGCCGATCGCGCGCAGCCGGGCGGCGATCCGGCAGGCTTGGCGGACCTGATCCAGGAACCGCTGCCGCTCGGCGGCCGTGCCCATGGCCGAGCCGCCGCCGGTCGGCGCCCAGACGGGAGCCACGACCGAACCGGCCACGAGCCCCTTCGCGCGCAGCTTGTCCGCCAGCCGCTCCAGGGCGGAATTCGGGCTGTCGATCGCGATGTGGGGCGCGCAGAGAAAGAGATCGACCCCGTCGAACTTGACGCCGTTGACCTCGGCGCGGGCGGTCAGGTTGAGGAGGGTGTCAAAGCCGATGAAGGGTTCGGCTCCGGGGCTGCCCTTGCCGACCAGGCCGGGCCACATCGCATTGTGCAGCTTGGGATAGTTGTTTTCAGCCATAAGCGGGAGTTAAGCGCGCGTTAGCCGCCAGGCCCCGATCGCCGGCGCGTCGGGATGGACCCCGGGGCCAAAATACCGCAGCATGACCAGCGGCTCGACCGCGCTGGTGTTTTCGAAGGTGACGCCCGCCCGGGCGGTCGCCTCGGTGCAGAACACCTCGTCCTCCGTCTGGTCGTGGAAGCGGATGAGTTTGGGACAATCGAGCTTCAGGCGGTTGATCCGACCCTGGCCCTGGACCGTGATGAGCCCGTAGGCGCCGCCGTCGCGAATGACACAGGTGACGCCCGGCTCCACGGTGAGCTCCTTCGCCGTGAAGTACTGCTCGCCCTTGACTTGGCCGTAGACGATCCAGCGATCGCAGTAGCCCTCCCCCTGCGACCCGGCGACCGGGATGGGCTCGAGGTAGTGGTTGTCCTTGAAGTTCGGATCGAGGTTTTCCGCCCAATCGAGCTGGTCGACGATGAAATCCAGGTCGCGGTGCCGCTCCTTGGGCATGTCCTTGACGAGCAGCGCCCACGGCACCTCGCGCCCCTCGACCAGCGACTGGTACATGCCGAAGACATCCGAGCCCCATTGGGGCTCGTAGGTGCAAAGGGATCCCGGCGCATGCAGGACACTCGGCGGAATCAGCCACCCGGTGCCGGGTTTCAGCCGATAGGCGCGGGAGAGGTCGAGGATGCCGTTGTCGCCCCGGTTCCAGTTTTCCAGGCAGCGGCGCACCTGCGCCTTGGTCGTGCCGGGCTCCAGGCCCATGAACGTGTAGGGGAAATTATTCCCGACATTGTTGTGCTGGGGCGGGAAATAATAGGACTCCGGCTTCCCCTCCTGGCCGACGAGGCGGGCCTGGGCCTGCGACTGGTGCAGGTGATGCGGGATCGGGCCCATGTTATCGAAGAATTTCGAGTAGACCGGCCAGCGCTGGTACCGATCCCAGATCGCCGGCCCGATCAGGCCGGCGCCGCATTCGGCCACCGCCGCCGCCAGGGTGAAGCGCCGGCCGGCCGCCACGACATAGCTGAGGCCCTCGTCGGCGGTGCGATTGTCGTTAGCCGCCGGGGTCGTCGAGGCAAACCAGCGCTCATCGATGCCGCCCCGGTGAAGCCCAAACGCGTAGAGGTCGTCGGGATGGAGCTTGAGCCGCTTGCCCGGCTGCAGGAAGGAGCGGGGCACCCAGCAGGGGGCGAGACGAAGGAGCCCGCCGGTCTCGGCCAGGGCATCCTCCACCAGGCCCTTGACGCCCGAGGTTACAGGGGTGAGGTCGGTGACAGAAGCGCTCGACATAAAATGAGGGGCGGGCCGGCCGCTAGGGCAGGGTCTTGAGCCGGAGGTCCTTGAACTCCACCCGCATGGGCAGGCCGGCGTGCAGCTGCAGGGCCAGGACGCCGGCGTCGGCCGCATGGGGCGCGTCGAGGTCGACCGCCTCCGCGGAAAAGATGCCGTTGAAATATTGCCGCAGGTGGTGGCCCTCGGCGATGACGACATACTCGTTCCAGCCCCGGAGATGAACGGACGCCCGGATCGCGGCCGGATCGGCGGTGGCGCCCACCAGTTCCAGATGCGGCTTCGCGCCGCCGTCGGTGATGCGAACGCTCTGGCCCGGCAGCGCCAGAAAGCCCCGGTAGCCCTCCTCGTAGATCTGGCCGACGTATTTGCCGGAGGTGTCCATGTCCGCCTGGTAGCCGCGGACGACCCAACGGGCCGGATCGACCACCCGGCTCCGGTACTGGATGCCCGAGTTGGCCCAGCCGGTGCTATTTTCGGAGAGGAGGCGGATGGAGGCGCGCAGCTCGAAATTCCTCACCGCCCCGCCCTTCCAGATCAGGAAAGTGTTCCCCTTGTCCGCGCGCTCCGCCTTGACCCGCTGTCCGACAATGACGCCGTCCTGGACGGACCACAGCGCCGGATCACCTTCCCACTGGGACAGATCGTGGCCGTTGAAAAGGGGCACAAATCCGGGCTCCGCCGCCGCCGACCCTCGGTGGAGGAAAAGCGCGGACGCCGCCAGAACGGTGACCCGGGCCCGGCGCGAGACGCGAAAAAGGGAGGGGCAAAAGCGGCGCATCAAAAATCAGGCGAGCGGCCCGAAGGGCCAGATCCGCGCCGCGTTGCCCCCGCAGATCCACCGCTTGTCTTCCGCGTTCAGGAAGGCGATCCGGTCCCGGGCGATCGCGATCGCCTCACCGTAGGTGCAGTAGTCCAGGACGAGCGGCCAGTCCGTGCCGGCCACCAGCCGCTGGGGTCCGAAGGCATCGTAAAGCCGGCGGATCTGCTGCTGGGAGTCGATATAGGGATAGGGCTGCTTGGAGAGCGACCACGAGTGCGAAATCTTCACGTTTAGCTTCGGGAATCGCCGCAGCGCGATCAGCTTCTCCAGCTCCTGCGGCTGGTCGAGCGGGCAGTCGGCCATGTGGTCGATGACCATGGTCAGGTCGGGGAAGCGCTCCGCCAGCCGCATCACATCCGGCATCCGCGTCACCGGCGCCAGGACGGTCATCGGCACCTTGAGGTCCGAGCAGCGCTGCCAGAGCGGAGGCATCAGCGGGCCCCGGATCCAGTCGCCGGCGGCGCCGGCGGCGGGGCTGATCCGCACCCCGTGGAAGCCGTCCTCCTCGATCAGCCGCGAAAGCTGGTCCGGGGCGGCGGGATCCTCCGGATTCACGCGCGCCACCCCCCGAAAGTATTGCGGGTAGCGCTTCAGGACGCTGGCCGCGTAGCGGTTGTCCCAGCGGTAGTGGATCACCTGGATGATGACGGTGCGGCGCACCCCGGCCGCCTGCATGAGCGCGATCAGCTGCTCGGCGCTCGCGTCGTGCTCCGGCGGATGCTTCGTTTCCGGCGCCCAGGGGAACTGCGGGTCGTGCTTCCAGACGTGGACGTGGGCGTCGATCGTGAACGGTTCGGGCGCCGGTGCCGCCCCCGCCAGCTGCCCGAGCAGGCCAGCGCCCCGGGCGCCGGGCAGCCCGAGCGCGGCCCCGGCCGCGAGGCCGGAAAGCGGCACGCCCACGCGCTTGAGGAAGGTGCGGCGGGACCAGGCGTCATTCATGGCGGCGGCGGATCTAGACGTAGATCGGCTCCAGGTTGCGCGTGATGTATTCGTCGCAATGCTGGTAGCTGGACCGGGGGCCGTCGCGGGCGGTGTCCAGATCGACGCAGATCCACCCGCGATACTGGACGCTCTTCAGCACCCGGTGACAGCCCGGGAAATCCACCTGGCCGTCGCCCAGATCATAGATGCTGGAGAAAAAGCGGGCGTTGGCCGAAGCCTGGGGGAGCACCTGGCCGTTCGGCTGCACGACATCGTGGGCCGGCGTGGTCCACTTCGAATCCTTGTAGTCCAGGAAACGGATCCGCTCCTTGTAGCGGTCCATCGTCTCGACGACATTGCAGCCGGCGAGGTTCAGGTGCGCGGTGTCGGGCGAAAAGCCGAAGAGCTTGGGATCCACCGCCGCCATGAACCGGTCGATCTCCTCGCGGGTCTGGACCATCTGGCCCATGTGGTTGTGGACGCCCGCGGTGAAGCCCATCTCGCCGGCCAGTTCGCCGATCTGGTTGCAGCGGTCGCACAGCTCCTGAAAGCCGGCGGGGCTGGTCGCGCGCGGCAGGATCCGGCTCGGGGTGAAGACCACCAGGTGGCTGGCGCCCAGGTCGCCGAGAAACTTCATCGCCGTGCGGGCGCTCTTGAGCACTTCCTGCCGCTGGGACGGATCGATCAGGGGCCCGTTCCAGGAAATGGAAACCGCGTGCAGCCCGCGCTTGGATAGCTCCTGGCCCAGCTTCGCCTCGGTCAGCCCGTAGCGCTGCAGGAAACCCGGATAGCCCGTCAGCCGGATGCCGATGAAGCCCGTGTCCTTCATCACATCCAGGACATCAGTGAAGGCGCCGCGCGGCCGGTAGTTCCAGAGGGCGAGGCTCAGGGCCCATTTCACGTTCTTGTTCTGGGGCAGGTCGGGGGCCGAGTTCTCGGCGGCACGGGCCAGGCCGGCGGAGAGGGCGGGAAGGGTGGCCAGGAATGCCCGGCGGCTCATCGTTAGCATAGGGGTATCGGGCTAGACGTTCTAATCGCGAGGTTGATGCGCCAAAAGCACACGAATCCTTGGGGCCCTCAGGCCGGCGGCGGGGCGTTCGAGGAGGGGGCCGGCAGCCCGTCGATCGTCCGCGGCTCCATGAACTCGACCCGCGTGCCGTCGGGATCAAAGCCCTGCGCCTTCCGCTTGTGATCGTTGCCGACGGAAACCGTGGGCAACAGCTTCGCCCCGGGCGGGAGCGGCCGGCCCCGCAGCGTGGCCGCCGCCTGGTTCGCGTCCGGGACCACCAGGCAGAAATGGTGATTCACGCCCAATTTGGCGAGCGTCAGGGGCTGGTCGTACAGCATCATCTCGACCCAGTCCGACCCGTCCGGCACCCGCAGGTTGACCCAGCTCAGCACCTTGCCGTTGCCGCTCCCGCGGCGGGTGACCACACAGCCCAGCACGTCCTGATAAAACGCGAGAGCCGCGTCGAGGTGGCGGACCGAGACGCCCGCATGGGACATGTGCAGCGAGATGCGGGTCGCCGGCAGGTGTTGGCCGAAGTCGCGGGCCATCCCACAGTCGGGCCCATACTGCGCGAACTCGACCGTGTGGCCGTCCGGATCGGTCACGGTGAAGAAGGCGGTGGTGACCTGGCCCTTCGTGACGTGGGCGGGGACGGCAATGCCGCGGGACCCGAGATAGACCCGCATGGCCTCGGCATCGTCGGTCTCGAGCGCGATGTGGTTCAGGCGGTCCGTATGCGGCGCGACTTCGGGCATGAGCTCGATCGATTGGCGATCCTCGACCTTGAACAGGACCGAGCGGAGGCCGCCGTCCGGGTTGGTGAGGACCACCGATTCGTCGTACCCGAGAAAATCGTGATAAAATTTCCGGGACGCCGCCAGGTCGTGCACGTACAGGGCCACCTGCGCGACCCCCAGGATGCGCGGGCGCGCGGGCGCTTCCGCGCGCGCCGGGGGCGCGCCCGTGGCGAGCAACAGAGCCAGGAAACTCCAGAGGCAGTGACGGGGGCGGAGGGTCATAAGAAGAAATCCGAGGGGCACGTCCCGGGGACGAAAACCGGAGGGGGTTCGCCCAACCTGCGCAACTCCGGCGCGCTCGTCAAATGCGATGGCACCGCGCCGAACTTCCGGGACGGCCCGGGCGTGCTTCAGGGAGCGGCGGGACCCTCGGTCGCGATCATATTGCCGTTGCGATCGAGGACCTTCGAGAAGGTGTCAAAGTAGACGGTGACCTTTTGCAGGGCATCGTCGGCGTCGCGGTCATCCCGGCGGACCAGACGGCCATCCGGCGCATAAAAGGACAACTGCGTGGAGAGCGCCTTGCCGGCGCCGTCATAGACCACGTACTTGACCACGTGGCCCTTGGTATCGGTCGTGGAAACGCCCCGGGTCTTGAGCGTGCCGTCGACATTGGTCTCGACCACGTCCGGCTTCGGCGCCGGCGGCGGCGGCCCGCCCAGAAGCGTCGCGCTGCCCTCGCCGGGCGTGTCGGACCGCGCGACCACCATGCCCAGGTCGTTGTCGAGGACGATCACGTACACCAGCCCGCCGGCCGTGGTCGGCCTGAGCATATAGGTGTGCCCCGCACGGAGGGTGACCGTGACCGTCGTCGCATTGGCGCGTCCGCTCCAGCCGCTGGTCGCGTGGACCACGATCGTGTGCGGCCCGGGCGCGACCCTCGCCCGGGATTTGGATTCCGGGGGGGTTCCGTCCACGCTCGCGATGTCAAAATGGGAAATCGTGCCCCAGATGATGGGATCCAGCCGCAGGCCGAGGGGGGTGACGCCCAGGACCAGGGCGGGCTCGACGGCGGTCTCGGAACTCGTCTGGCAGCCGCTCAGCAGGCCCAGGGAAAACAGCGCCAATAGGGCCGCTAGGAGTTTCGGGGAGGGGTGGTCTCGCATAGGAGGCGGCAGACTAAGCCGACGGCGGTCAAAGAAAAGGCTATAACCAAGCCCCGAGGGCCAGTTACTCGTTGGCAATCTTTCCCGGGACGTCAGTATGGGCCGCGAGATGGCGCGCATTCTGTTGATCGACGATGACAAGGCCCTGCGCGAAGTGCTGTGCCTTTCGCTGGAACACCTGGGCCACACGGTCGTCGAGGCGCAGGATGGCGACGAGGGCCTGGCGCTCTTTGCCAAGCACGGCGCGGACGTCGTCCTGACGGACCTCATCATGCCGGGCAAGGAGGGACTGGAGACTATCCAGGAGCTGCGGCGGGTGTATCCCTCGGTCAAGATCATCGCGATGTCGGGCGGCGGCCGCGTCCCGGCCCAGGACTACCTGGTGGTGGCCCGAGAATTCGGGGCCGTCCGCATGCTGGCCAAGCCCTTTGCCATTCCCGCCCTGGCCGCGGCGATCACCGCGACCCTGGCGGAAGGCAACGCCTCCCCGCCTTAAGGGGGAAGCCTGCCGTTTTCTTCCGAACTTTCGCCGGCGCCGTCCGTCTCGCATGCGCACGGTTCACCCCACCCCATGAAGACACCCGTTCTGCTCGCCCTGCTCCTTGCCCTGGGCGCGACCGCCGGCGCCGAGGAAACCCGGCGCGAGATGATCAATGCCACCACCCCCGAGTTGGATGCGAAGGCCAACAGCAGCGCGGTGCCGGACGTCTATGCGATCGAGGGCAAATTCGACCGCATCGTGGTCCTCCGCTTCAAGTATCAGGCCGATCTCCTCGCGGGCCTCGAGCGGATGGTCCAGGAACAGAAGATCCGGAACGCCGTGATCCTGACGGCTGTCGGCTCGGTCCGGAGCTACCACTACCACATGGTCAGCAACCGGACCTTTCCCTCGCACGACATGTTCGTGGAAAATCCGGAAGGCTTCGCCGACATTATTGGGATGAGCGGCTACGTCATCAACGGCCGGCTCCACCCCCACATCACCTTCGCCGACCAGAAGCACGCCTTTGGCGGTCATTTGGAGCCGCGCACCACCGTGTTCACCTTCGCCGTCGTCACGCTGGGGGTGCTGGCGGATGGAATCGATCTTACCCACCTCGATGACAAAACCTACCGCTGAGCACCTGAGTCCCGCCCGTCCCGGCCGTTCGCCGCAACCCGCCTGCCACCGGATCACGCGGCGGAGCTTTGTCACCACGGTCGCCGGCCTTTCCGCCCTGGCGTGCTGCCCCCGCCACGTGCGGGGGGAGACGGCGGGCGGTCCCGCCCCCCTGCCCTCCTTCCCAGATCCGGTCTTCCCCTTCGGCGCCGTCTATTTCCGCAAGTCGGGGCCGCCGGCGGCCGATTGGGCCCGCGACCACGCGACCGCCGCCGCGATGGGCATCAACATTTTCCGCCATTGGTTCATGTGGGCCTCCATCGAGAACGCCCCGGGCCGGTACGACTGGAGCGACTACGACCAGATGGCCGACCTCGAGGCGCGCCATCACATCAAGATGGTGCTCGCCGACATCATCAGCGGCGCGCCCGAATGGATGTGGGACAAGTACCCCCACGCCCGCCACATCGGAGCCGATGGCGAGGAGGGCTATCCCGGCATCGCCACCGGCAGCGGCACCGGCGGAGCCCCGCTCTGTCTCGACAACGACGACGTCCTGGAAAGGGCCGGCAATTTCCTGAAGGCCATGGTCGGCCGCTACCACGATCATCCCGCCACCCTCGGCTATGACGTGTGGAACGAGAGCGATCCGCCGGATTGCTACTGCGCGGCCAGCCAGGCCAAGTTCCGCACCTGGCTCAAGGCCAAGTATGGCACGCTCGAGGCGCTGGAACGGGCCTGGCAGCGCTACAGCCTGGGCGACTGGGAATCGGTCCGCGCCCCGCGTGGCAACATTGGCTACCCCGATGCCCTCGACTGGCTGGCTTTCCGCCGCGATAACGGCATGCGCCTGCTGCGGTGGCGGATGGAGATCATCCGCAGCATCGACCGCCGGAACCGCATCACGGCCCACGGGGTGGGAGCGATCACGGAGATCGAATGGCGCGCGGCCGCGGCGGTCGATTCCTATGGCTATACCTGGGTCGCAGCCCGCCACGGCAACGATCCCTGGATGCAGTTCCAGGCGGCGGACCTCGTCCGCTGCGCTTCGCGGGGCAAACCCTTCTGGCACGCGGAGGCCACCGGCGGGCCGCTCTGGCTGCAGCCCCAGGTCGTCGGCCGGCCCCTGGAGGACGGCCGAAGCTCGGACGAGAAGGATGTCCGGGTCTGGGCCCTGATCGACATGACCGCCGGCGCGACCGGCATTCTCTACACCCGCTGGCGTCCGCTGCTCAACGGCCCCCTCTTCGGGGCCTTTGGGCCGATGGGCATGGACGGCTCGGTCACGCCGCGCGCCGAGATGGCCGGCAAGCTGGCCCGCTGGACCAACGCGCATCCTGATCTGTGGAAGTCCCGGCCAATCCGCGGGGACGTGGGCATCCTCTTTCTCCAGGAGTCGCTCGATTTTGCCGAGGTCCAGGGGCTGGGCGGCGGCGCCCGCGGCCGCGGTGGCGAGGGCGAAGGCGGCGGCGGGAATGGCTACCTTCAGTCCGCCCAGGGCGCCTACCAGGCCTTCTTCGACTCCAACATCCAGGCCGACTTCGTGAGCCTGGAGGACCTGGAGCAATACCCGCTCGTCTACCTGCCCTACCCGGAACACCTGACCCAGGCGACGGCGGACCGGCTGCGGGCCTATGTCGCGCAGGGCGGCCACTTGGTCAGCGAGGGCTGCCCGGGCTACTTCGGCGACGACGCGAGCGTGGGCACCGTCCAGCCCAACCTGGGGCTGGACCAGCTCTTCGGCGCCCGCGAGAGCTATGTCCAGTTCACGCCCGACCTCCTGGCGAAGCTGACCCTCACCGTGCAGGACCAGGAAATCGGCGGCCAGTATTTCCTGCAGGAATACACGCTGGCCGGCGGCCAGGCGGCCGGCACCTATGCCAACGGCCATCTGGCCGCGGTCGAGAACACCTCGGGCCGGGGCAAGACCCTCCTGATCGGCACGTTTCCCGGCGGCAGCTATTTCCGCAATCACGCGGCCGGCACCCGGACCTTCTTTGCCGGCCTGCTCGGCTGGGCCGGCATCCACCCGCAGGTCACCTGCACCGATCCGAAGGTGAAGGCCCGCCTGCATCGCGGGCCCGCCGGCACCCATCTGTGGGTGGTCAACCCCACCCGCAAGGCGCGGACCGTGACGGTCACCCTCCCGGAATCCTACCAGCGGGTGGCCGAGCTCTGGTCCGGCTCCAGCCAGACCAAGGTCGCGGCGAACCAAGTCACGACCACGGTCGGCGACCGCGACGCGGCGGTGCTGCGGCTGGAAGCATAGGGCGGCGGGGGGAATTCTCGCCCGGCCGTTTGCAAAGCCGGCCGGGGCGCTCAGGTTTTGGCTTCCGCGTCGTGCGTCCCTCCTGCTTCCGCCCATGAGCTCCACCTCTCCCTTCACGCTCGGTGCCAAGAGCGGCACCTTCCTCCTCGGCGGCGATCTCGCCGTCCACCGGCTGGGCTTCGGCTCGATGCAGCTGACCGGCAAGGGAGTCTGGGGCGAGCCCGCTGACCGGCCCAATGCGCTGGCCGTGCTCCGGCGCGCGGTCGAACTCGGCTGCAATCTGATCGACACGGCGGACTCCTACGGCCCGGAGGTCGCCGAGCGGCTGATCGCGCAGGCCCTCCATCCCTATCCCGCCGACCTGGTGATCGCCACCAAGGCGGGCCTGGTGCGGCCCGGTCCGGGGCAGTGGGTGCCGGACGGACGGCCCGAGCATCTGCGCCGGGCCTGCGAGGGCAGCCTCAAGCGGCTCAAGCTGGACCGGATCGATCTTTACCAGCTGCACCGCATCGATCCCAAAGTCCCGCTGGCGGACCAGATCGGCACGCTGCTGGCCCTCCAGAAGGAGGGGAAGGTGCGGCACCTCGGCCTATCAGAGGTCAGCGTGGACCAGATCAAGGCGGTCCGCCGGCTCGCGCCGATCGTCTCGGTCCAGAACAGGTTCAACCTGAGCGACCGCGGCGCCCAGCCGGTCCTGGATTACTGCACCAAGGAGAACATCGGCTTCATTCCGTGGTTTCCGCTCGCGACCGGCGGCCTCGCCAAATCCGGCGGACCCCTGGCGCGCGCCGCCACCCAGCTGCACGCGACCCCTGCGGAAATCGCGCTGGCCTGGCTGCTCCGCGCCTCCCCGGTCATGCTGCCGATTCCCGGCACCTCGCAGATCGGACACCTCGAGACCAATATGCAGGCGGTCGGGCTCACCCTGGACGATGCCCTCGTCAAGGAGCTCGAGCACAGCGCGAAGGGCTAGCCGGGGCGGGCGGCGGGAAAAGCTCCCGGGAGGGCGGTTGGCCACAACCTGCCGGGCTCCCATGCGTCTGGCCCGGTGTCCCCCCAACCCCGCCCCCGCCCATGCCCGCTCCCCGTCTCGCCCGGCCGATCTTTCTTCTTTTCCTGCTGGGGGGGCTGGCCGCCGGCCGCTCCGCCCAAGCCCAGGCGCCGGCCGCCCCGGCCAAGGCGCCGCCGGCCTCGTGGATCGATCCGGACACGGGCCACCGCGTGGTCCGGCTGACCCGCGAGCCGGGCTCCGCCAGCTTCTATTTCAATGACAATGGCTACACGCCCGACGGGAAGGAGATGGTTTACACGACCCCGGAGGGCATCTCCGTCCTCAATCTCGCCACGCTTGAGGCCCGCCCGGTGGTGAAGGGCCGCGTCCGGGCGATCGTCGTCGGCCGGAAAACCCCGACAATCTATTACACCCAGGCGGGCGCGGATCCCCTCTACGCGAGCCTTTGGTGCGCCAACGTGGACACCGGCGTCATCCGGAAGCTGGCGGATCTTCCGCGCCGCGGCGGCATCTCCGCCATCAACGCGGATGAAACCCTGGCGGCCGGCACCTACATCGAGGGCGACGCCTCCGCGGGCGGCAACTACGACGGCCAGGCCAAGGCCGCCCAGGTCCATGAGCTGAACATGCCGGCCAACAAGCTGCAGATGATGGCGGTCCGGCTCGCGGCGCGCCTGCCGATCACGATGTACACGCTCAACCTGCAGTCGGGGGAGGTGAAGATCCTCCAGCACAGCACCGACTGGCTGAATCACCTGGAATTTTCCCCGACCGATCCCACGCTGCTCATGTACTGCCATGAGGGCGTGAAGGTGCAGGTCGACCGGATCTGGACCATCCGGACGGACGGGACCGAGAACACCCTGATCCACAAGCGGACGATGGAGATGGAAGGCCCGGGTCACGAGTGGTGGAGCCGCGACGGCGAAACGATCTGGTACGACCTCAACCTCGGCCGCCACACCTACACCGACGGCAAGGAGCGCGGCCTGGACCATTCCGACTATACGCTGCCGGTCGTGGGCTACGTCGCGGGCAAGAACCTGAAGACGGGGGAGCGCATCTGGTACCACTACGAGGGCCACGAGTGGTCCATCCATTTCAACTCCTCCTCGGACAACCGCCTCTTCGCCGGCGACGGCGGCCGCTCCCCCGGGGCGCAATGGCTCTACCTCTTCCGGCCGGAGCGCGTCACGGCCAAGGGGATGGTCGACGGGCCCGACCTGATCCGCCTCGGGGTCTTCCACACCGAGCGCCTGGTCAACATGGCCAAGCACGACTACCGCCTCGAACCGAACGTAAGCTTCACGCCGGACGACAAGCTCATCGTCTTTCGCTCGAACATGTTCGGCGCGACCTACGCCTTCGCGGTTGAGGTTGCCAAGGCGGCCACCCCCTAGGTTCGATGGCGGCGGCCCGGAATGTTTCCGACCCCGCCGCCATGCTCACCATCCGTTCCTTCGTCCCGGCCGACCGGGACGCGCTGATCGCCCTCTGGCGCGTATGCGGCCTGGTGCGGCCGACGAACGATCCCGCCCGGGACATCGCGCGGAAGCAGCGCGTGCGCCCTGATCTCCTCCTGGTCGGGACGGTCGGGACCGAGGTGGTCGCCTCCGCCATGGTGGGTTACGAGGGCCATCGCGGATGGATCAACTACCTGGCGGTCGCGCCCGCGCACCGGCAGCGCGGGTTCGGCCGGGCCCTGCTCGCCGAGGCCGAGCGCCGCCTGCGGGCGGAGGGCTGCCCCAAGATCAATCTTCAGGTGCGATCCGACAATGCGGAGGCCCTGGCCTTCTACCGGGCGGTCGGCTACGCCATCGACCCGGTGGTGAGCCTGGGCCGGAGGCTCGAGCACGACGATCGCCCTAGCGGCCCGGCTTCGGCCAGAAGCGAATGACGTAGAAGAGACCGAGGGCCGTCATGAAGAGGCCCCACCAAAAGTCGGCGTGGAGCCGCGTCATCGCGACGCCGGGGGCGGGATGGTTCCAGCGCACGATGCCGGTCACGGCGATCGCCACGCCGTACACGAGGATGGTGATTCCGATGATGAGCCAGATGGGCACCATCTTCGGGACGGGCGCGGAGGCGGGCGTTTCGTTTTCCATCACCAGAGGTAGAGGTTGATGCCGATCAGGACCAGGGAAAGGACGCCGGCCCAGAAAATGGGACGCTGCAGCCAGGGGCCCTGGATTTCCGTCCGGGGGGTGAGCCCCATCACGAGGTTCTTGAGCTCAGCGTCGGGCTTGGGCGCGGTCACCAGGCTGATGAGCACGACCGCCACGACTGTGACGAGCAGCGCCCAGAATGACATGTAGGTATTCTGGGAGAAGCCGCCCGCATCGGCGTACCCGGCAATCTGCGCGACATGCGGCTTGTAGACGTTGCCCATGTCAAAGCGCCAGTGGCCGGGCGCGGCCGCCGGCAGCAGGTGAATCCAGACCCACTGCCCCATCGCCGCGAGGATGCCGATCAGGAACCCCCAGAAGCCCGCCGCCGGCGTGATCCGCTTCCAGAGCATTCCGAGGGTGACCGTGCCGAAAAGGGGCACGATGAAGAAGAGGACCAGCACCTGCAGTTCCTGCAGGATGTTGTCGAAACTGAAGCAGACATAGGCGGTCGCGATCGCGATCAGGACACCCAGGACCGAGGCCCAGCGTCCGATCGCCACGTAGTGGGCGTCGGAAGCCTGTTTCCGGATCAGCGGCCGATAGACGTCGTAGGTCCAGACGGTGGCAAAGGCGCTGATGTTGCCGGCCATGCCGGACATGAAGCCCGCGATCATGGCCGTGACGCCGAGCCCCAGCAGGCCCGGCCCGAGGTAGCGGCACATGAGGAGCGGCAGGACGTCGTTATAGCTGTGGTAGCCGGGAAGGTGCTGCTGCAGTTCCGGCGCGCCCTCGCCCACGAGGTGAATGCCGTGCTGGGTCAGGACGGCGAGGCCCAAGAGACCCGGGATGGTGACAATCACGATGGCCATCATCTTCAGGCCCGCGCCGATGACGGTGCCATTCTGCGCCGATCGCAGGTCCTTCGCCGCCATGACGCGCTGCACCTGGAGAAAGTCGGTGCACCAATAGCCGAAGCTGATCGCCAGGCCCTGGCCGAAGACGATGCCGAACCAGTCCATGCCCGCCGGGTTGTCCTTGGGCGAACCCAGGGTCGACCAGAGATGGGTCAGGCCCGGCTGGATGTGGTCGATCGTGCGCAGCAGGTTGTGCCAGCCGCCGATCTCCCAGAGGCCGAGAATGGGCACGAGCGCCAGGCCGAGCCAGATGAGGAAATACTGCAGGACCTCGTTGAGGATGGCCGAGAGCAGGCCGCCGAGCATGACGTACGCCGCGACGCAGATGGAGGAGATCCAGATGGTCCGCTGCATCTCCCAGCCGAGGATCAGGTTCAGGACGCGCGCCATTGAGAACATGCCCACGCCGCAGACAAAGATCGTCATCACCGCAAAGGAGACGCCCGCCAGCGAGCGGCTGGCCTCCCCGAAGCGGAGCTTCAGGTAGCCCGGGACCGAATGGATCCGGGAGATGTAATAGAACGGCATCATCACCACGCCCAGGAAGAGAATGGCGGGGATGGCGCCGATCAGGTAGGCGTGCGCGCCGATCAATCCGGTCTGCGCCGCCATGGCCGACCAGCCCATGGTCTCGAGCGTGCTGAGGTTGGCGGAGATGAAGCTCAAGCCCGCGATCCACGCGGTCAGCTTGTGCCCCGCCATGAAGAAGTCCTCACCCGTCGCGGCGTATTTCTTCAGATAGAGGCCGATGCCCAGGACCAGGGCGAAATAGAAGACGATGATCCCGTAGTCGACCGGCGCGAGCGTGAGCAGCGTGCCGGGGGCGGTCTGGGCCAGGACAAACAGGGGGCGGCAAAGCATGGTCGGCAGGTCCAGCGGCCAGCGCGTCATGGCGCGGCCGCCGCCGCGGCCTTGGCCACCTCCACCCCGAACACATAATTCGGGCCGAACATGTTGGAGACAAAGACCACGAGCTTCTGATCCGGGGTGAAAAATGGGTTGGGCTCAAGCATGTAGATGTGCTTCGACATGTTGACCAGCCGCTCCGCCCGCACGCGGCCCCCCTGAATCAGGTCGGTGCCGAGCGTGCGGTCGTTTTTGACCGGCTCGGGATGAAAGAGATAGATCCATTTATTGGCGGTCGTCGCCCACCAGGCGGGCGGCGCATCCGCGCCGTCGCCGCAGAAGAGCGTGCCGTCCGGCGAGGAGTTATAGTGGATGGACCAGGCCTCGCGGTCCACCAGCAGCCAGGTCCGCTTCCCCGTCTCCACGTTCTTGCCCGCGATGTAGGAAAGGACGCCCTCGGGCATGCGGTTGTCGTACCAGATGTTCTTGCCGTCCTGGCTCCACCACTCGTGGCCGTCCTGCTCCATCTCCATGGTGCGCTTGTGCACCAGGGTGTTCTGGGTGCCGTCCGCGCGGATGGTCCAGATCCGGTCCACCATCTGCCAGGTCCCCTCGTGGCAATACATGAGCAGGGTGGGATCCGTCGGCGAAAACTGCAGGTGGTTGAGCCAGTCGGTATTGTGCAGGATCACCTTCAGGGCCCCCGTGCGCAGGTCGATCGTGAACATGCTGTTGGGCAGCTTCGCGGCCAGGCGCTGCGCCATCATCTTGAACTTGTCCGGCGACTGCATGCCATTGCGATTCGGCGGCTGCGCGCGCGCCCCGCCGCCAAACTCCCCCGCCGCGGCCGCATCCCCGTCGAGATAGGTGCCGCCCCCCAGGGTCTCGTCCGCATTGATGGCCGACACGCTGGCCCGGCGCGGCAAGTCGGCAATCTTGCGCGTCTCGCCCGTGTCGACGTTCGTGCACCACAGCGCGGAAATCTGCGGATCGGCCGTGCGCCTGGTATAATAGATGGTCGGCGTCTTGTGCCCGACCACGATCGTCCGCACTGGCCCTGGCACCACGGCGCGGGCCTGCAAGGTGGCCAGGTTCAGCACCGAAACGCCGGCCCGGGTGTTGTACACCATTTCCCGGCCGTCGGGGGTGAAGCAGTTGTCGTTGAAGTAGAAGCTGGATGAGCCGGGCTCCCGGGTCAGCCGGACGACCCGGTGTCCGGTGTCCGGATCGATCCAGGAAGTTGGCGGCGGGGCGCCGGGCGCCGGCTGGGCGGACGCGGCGGGAGCAATGCCGGCAGCGGCCAGCAGCAGGAGCGCGGCGCAGGGCAGAGCCGGGAGGGAACGAGACCGGAGGGAAAACATCGGGGGTGTCGAGGGGTGGGAGCTGACTGCCAGCCAGACGTAGCCAGCAGCGTTGGGTTCCGCCGGATGCGCGGCAAAGCCAAAGAAAAGCGACCCGCCCGGGAGCCGAGCCGGTCACGGATTTCCCCTCGCCCCGGCCGCCGCCGGGGCGCAAAGTGCCAGGCATGGCATCCGCGCCCACCGAACCCCTCAATCCCTCCCAGCCCTGCCCCTGCGGCAGCGGCCAGCTGTTCAGCGCCTGCTGCGAACCGGTCCTCAAGGGCCAGCGCGTGGCCGCGACCGCGGAGGAGCTCATGCGGGCCCGCTTCACCGCCCATGTCGTCCACGACTTTGGCTTTCTCCATCGCACCTACCGGCCGACCTCGCGCGTCCCGTTCGTCGACAGCGGGGAGGCGACCACGATGAAATGGACGCGGCTGGTCGTGCACGGGCATGAGACCGGAGCGACCCCGGAGATCGCGACCGTCGATTTCTCCGCCTATGGGCTGGAAGACGACGTCGAGAAAGTGCTGCACGAAAAGGCGGAGTTTGTGCGCCATGACGGCGGCTGGATCTACACCCGCCCGCTGCGCGAGGGCCCCGCGCCGTTCAAGGCATCAGCCCCGAAACCCGGGCGCAATGACCCCTGCCCCTGCGGCAGTGGCAAGAAGTACAAGCAGTGCTGCCTGCTTAAGACCTAGCCCGGAGGGCCGGGCCCGACGTCACGAAGAGGCGCTCGATTTCGGCCGGAGCCAGGCGGCGGGCTCCGCCCGGGACGAGTCCCGCCAGGCCCAACGCGCCGATCTGATAACGCGACAATCGCTGCACGCGGTAGCCCAGCGCGGTGAAGAGTTCGCGGATCTCGCGCTTCTTGCCGTGGTGCATCGAGACGTCGACTTCCGCGGAGGTCCCGTCCGGTTCCGGATCGATCAGGGTCGCGCCCTCGACCTTGAGCCACTCGTCCTCCACCTGGCGGCCCTTGACCAATTCGGGCAGGAGGGAGGCTGGAAACGGCAGCTGCAGACCCACCTGATAGCGCTTCACGACCTCGTTGGAGGGATGCATCAGGCGATGCGCGAGGTCGCCATCGGTGGTGAGAATGACCAGGCCCTCGCTGTTCTTGTCGAGGCGGCCGGCGCAGAAGAAGCGCAGCTCGAAGAATTCCCGGGGAACGAGGGAAAAGACATTCTCCAGATTGTGCGGGTCGTCATTTGAGCAGATCAGGCCGCGCGGCTTGTGCACCGCCAGGGTGACCCGCGCCTGGGCCTCGGCCGCGACGGGCCGGCCGCTCACCGTGACCTGGTCCACCCCGGGAACTACTTTCTGGCCGATCTGGGCCTTCTGTCCGTTCACGCGGATTTCTCCCTGGAGGATGAGCGCCTCCGCCGCGCGGCGGGAGCAGACGCCGGCGTCAGCGAGGAATTTCTGGAGGCGGAGAGGAGGGGGCGAATCCATGGGCCGGGAACAGGACTATCCCGCTTCCCCGCCAAGATTCAATGATCACCGCCGAGATCGCAAGTCGTTGCCCGGCCGAGGCCAGCGATTGTGGGGCACGATACCCCAATCGGCCTGTCTATCGCCTCGTATGAAACCTTCATTTGAAAAGCTGCTAACCCCCTTCCGGCTGGTCTCGTTGGGTGCCCTGGCCTGCGCCGGCCTCGCCCTGTCGGTCCCGTCCGCGCAAGCCGACATTTCGGTCAATATCGGCCTCGAGGGTCCGCCCCCGCCCCGTCACGAGGTCATCGTTGAGACCGGCCGCCCCGGACCCGACTATGTCTGGGTCAATGGCTACTGGGAGGGCGAGCCCGGCCACTACCGCTGGGCGGCCGGCCATTGGGACCGTCCGCCGCACCGCGGCGCGGTTTGGGTCGCGCCCCGCTGGGACCGCGATCGCGATGGCCACTATCACCAGGTCCGGGGTGAATGGCGTGACGATCATCACGACGACCGGCACGACGACCGGCACTAAGCCGGCGCCGCTCGATTCCCGCGAAGCCACCGCCCTCCGGCGGTGGCTTTTTCATGGGACGACGGGAGGCCTTTTCGGGTCGGGACTGCGCGTTCGCGGTCGAGCTTGCCAAGGTAGACGCGCCCGGAGCGGCCGTCTCGGCCACCCTCAGGGAACGAGCCGGGCCGTGATGATGTAGTCGAGCCGCGGAAACTGCTTCTGCAGGTAGGCGTTCCCCTGCTCCTGGATCTCGGACTGGTCGGGATTCTCGCCGTCGCCCGAGTAGATCCGGTCGACATTTTCCATGCCCTTGACCACGGTGCCAACCGGCGCGAAGCCGAGGGAGCCAAGGCGGGCGTTGTCCGCATAGTTGATGAAGAGATGCGTCGAGCGGCTGTCCGGCTGGCTGAGGGCGGCAAAGGTCACCGCACCCCGCGTGTTCGTGCCCTTGACCGGATCGTCCGGGAACGTGCGGTCCCAGGCCTTTGTCACCGCCGGATCCGCCGCGGCGCCCCATTGCACCATGAAGCCGGGGACCACCCGGTAAAACCGCGACCCGTCGAAGTATTTCGCCTTCACCAGGCTATAGAGGCGATCGGCCCCGTGGGGGGCCTGGCTGCGCGTGACCTCCACCAAGAACGGCCCGCGGGACGTCTCAAAATCGATCCGGAACCGGGCGGGAGCCGTCTCGTCGACCGTGGCGGGCAGCGGCGCGGCCGGCGCCGAGGCCACCGGCAGGGGCGCGAGCTCAACGTGCGAGGGTTGCGACGCGCAGCCCGCCAGGAGGAGAGCCGTCGCGAGGGGAACGAACCGGCGCCACGAGAAGTGCATGGCCCCATAAGGAAAGAGCCCATCCTGGCAGTCAACCTTGCGCACACTCCGTCGGCTCAGCGCCCATTCCTATCGCAGCCGAAAAAGGACGAGCGACCCGTCATTATAGAGGATGTCAGCGTTGTGCGTGCGGTTCTCCAGGTAGTGGGCAAAGGCGAGGGCGCGCACGCTGTTGATGCGATCCATCAGGCACTCGCCCAGAAAAATATGGGTGTAATCCGCGGGCGTCCACCGCACGAAGCCGGGATAGCGCACCGCGTACCCGCGGTATTCCCAGAGGAAATAGCGCGCGGGCGGCGGCCACGCCCAGCGCGTGCCCAGGCCGGCCAGGCTCGTTTCACGCACGTCGTTCCGCCGAAAATCGAGCCAGAAGGGGGTGGAAATCCACGTCGCCAGCAGCGCCCCGCGCGGCACGAGTTGCTGGACGGCGGCGAGGCGGGCCGGGACCGGCCCGGCGAGCACCGCGCGGTTGTAGGCAATGAAGGGTGCCGCGGAAATAGACGGGCTGAAAGCCAGCGGTGAGCCATAACGGTCGATTTGGCAAAACCGGAACCATGCCGACGGCACAAAGGCCGCAGCGGCCAGCCCGAGCACAGCCGCCGGCGCCCATTGCCGCCACGCGCGATCCGTCCGCGCGCGCGCCTCGGCCAGCAGCAGGATGGCGGCAGGGATGATCCCGATGAAAAGCGGCCCGGCATAGCGCGTCGCGCCCTCCCGGCCGATCTCGGCCGGGGCCAGCCAGAGGATCAGCACGAGGTAGGCCAGCCCGGCCGTCGCCAGACCCGCGGTGGCCGCCACCAGGGCCGGCGAGCGGGCGAGCGGGCGGCGGCCCAGCGCGATACACCCCCACCCGGCCACGAGCAGCGATGCGCCCGCCAGCGCCGTGTAATGCAGCTGGGTCCCCCCATAGAGTTCCGGCGCGGTCGAAAAGAGCCCAAAGGGTTCCGGGACGATGCCCGGAGGGTCGAGTTTGGGGGCATGCCATCCTTCCCAGTAGCGGCCCGCGTGCAGGCCCAGCCAGGGACTGAGGAACAGGCCGGTCCAGCCCAGCGCCGCGGCGGCCGCGCGCCAGGGCCGGGCCGCGCGGCCGCCCCCCCGGAACTGGGCCGCGCCGAGGGTGACGATCTGCAGGATGACAAAGAGCAGGAACGTGCTCTTGAGTGCGATCATGCCGGCAAAGAGCAGGCCCAGCCAGGCGGCGGGAACGCGGGCGGCATCGTCGCGCGGAACGCCGGCGACGAAGACCGCCGCCATCACCAGGGCCGCGCCGCAGTAAACCGTGCTGATGTTGATGATCTGGGGATTGATGGCGACGGCCGCCAATCCCGCCAGCACGGCCGCCGCCCCGTGGACGCGCCGCACCGCCGTGCCCGCGAGGAGTACGCACAGGAGGAAAGCCGCCACCGTATCCGGCGCGCCGAGGTAAGCCGGCGAGGCATGCGCGAGCACGAAGCCCTCCAGCCAGGCCTGGCCCCCCAAGGTTTCCCCGCCCATCGCGCTGAGCCGGTTCCCGCCCACCGTTCCCGTCGCGAGCATCCGCGCGGGATAGGAGAAATACTTCTCAAAGTCGTCGTAGACATTGAAGGTGCGCTGCGGCAGCAGATGCAGCACGAGCCAGCCACCGAGGACGATCACCAGGCCGGGGAACCAGACGCCGGGCCAGGAAATCGAGCGCGCGCCGACCATCGCGCGTCGCAGCCCCCCAAGACCCGCGGCCAGCAGGAGCCCCAGCAGCCCGACCCCGTCGAGCACGGGGGCGCAGGCCACGCGGGCGGCGTTGCACAAGCCCCCGACCAGGATGACACCGCCTAGACCCAAGGCCGCCGTCAGCGAGACCGTCAGCGGCGGCCCGCGCCAGCAGAGCCGAACGAGGCAACCCCAGCCCCACAGCGAGACGAACGCCAGGAGCAGCGAGACTCCCGCCACTAAGGGAATCCCGCTCATGGCACGAATTGGGGGCGGGCGTAATCCATCGGTGGCGCCCCTGACATCTCGGCTTTCCCGGCGCCCGCGTCAAACGCGATGCGGGCGCGCGGAAGCCGGGCCGCGCAGAAGGCGCGGCCCGGCCGCAATCAGGCCCGGGCCGATTTCCGCCGCTAGGACCTAGAAGTGATAGTCCACCCCCAACCGGTACCCAAAGTCGTTGCGATTGTACTGGTCGAGGCTGCCCGTCACGGACGCGCTCCACTGCGACGTGATCCGGCAGGTCGCCTTCACGCCGTAATTCCAAACGTGATCAGAGAAGCCGATCGGCGGCCCCACATGGTTCGGCTCCGCCTGGTATTCGGCGAAAGGCGTGAGCACCAGATTTCGCACCAACGGCACCTCGACGCCCGCGGTCAGCGTGTAGACAAATTCCTTGCGCGAGACATTGCCCCAACGCTCCCAGGTCCCGCCGGCATCCGCCGTGACGAACGGCTTGCCCAAGGGCTCGAGCGCGTAGGCCGTGAAGCCGCCCTCGGCCAGATTGCGGTGGTCGTGCACCCCGAAGGCGCTGCCCGTCAGGTAATCGTACGTCAGGTTGCCGTCGATCCCCCAGTTGCCCTGCTTGTGGAGCGCCTTGTTGTAGACGAACTCATAGTCGTGCAGCAGCCCGGGCGCGCCCTGCTGCTTCTGGAAGCCGAGGGTGACGGCGGAATAGGTGTCACCCACCAGGCCGTAGGTCGAATCCGGCCTGATCGCGCTCGGTGAATCCGCCGCGGCGCTGGACAGTGTCTGCGCGGAGGCAGGAGCCGCCGCACCGAGCGCGAGCACGGCGAGGAGGCAAATGGGTTCAAGGGTTATTTTCTTCATTGTATTGGTTTATTGGATAAGGGCCAAGCGTCGCGTGACGCCCGGCTCCCCGATACGACCGCCGCCAAAATAAAAGTTCCGGCGTTCGCCAATGCTTGTTGCACGATGGGTTTATTTTCGTCCGCCGCATATTTTCGGAACAAAGAATATTTTTTATCCGGAGAATTTCGCGTCCGCCGGAATTCGGCGCTTCAAGGTCGCCGCAAAATCCGCCAAGGTCAGGAGCCCCGCCTCGCCGTCCCGCTTTCGAATACCACCGCGATCATGCCTGCCACCGCCCCTCGGCGCCGCCCCGTCCGCTTACCCCTATGAAATCTGTGCTTCTCCGCGCGGCGCTGCTGAGCGCCCTCGTGCTGCTCCCCGCCCGCGCGCAAACCGCGCCCCCGTCTCCCCGGCTGCCCACGCTCTACGTCTGCGGCGATTCCACCGCCGCCCCCATGCGGCCGCCCATCCAGGGGTGGGGCCAGCGCATTGGCGAATTCTTCGATCCCGCGCGGATTCGGGTGGAGAATCGGGCGCTGGGTGGCCGCAGCGCGCGCACGTTCATCAGCGAGGGCCGCTGGGCGGCCGTGCGCAGTCGCCTCTGGCCCGGCGACATCGTCTTCCTCCAGTTCGGTCACAACGACAGCAAGAGCGCGATCAGCGCCGCGCGGTACGACCTGCCCGGCCTCGGCGATGAGACCGAGGAAGCGACCGACGCGCATGGCGGCAAGCTCGTCATCCACACCTACGGCTTCTACCTGAAGCAGATGATCGACGAGGCCAGGGCGGCAGGGGCCACTGTCGTGGTCCTCTCGCCCGTGCCGCGCTGCAAATGGGAAAGCGGGCGGATTGTGCGCGGCGAGGAGGGCCATGGGCCGGCGGCGCGGGAGCTGGCCCGCCGCGAGGGGGTTGACTTTGTCGACGTGAACGACCGCATCGCCTTGGTCTACGAGAGCATCGGGCCCGCTCGAAGCAAGGCCATGTATTTTCCGCAGGACAACACGCACACGGCGCCCGCCGGCGCGCGGCTCAGTGCCGCCTGCGTGACGGAGTGCCTGCTTCAGCTTTCCGATCCCGCCGTGACGCGCGCCCTCCGGCCGGCCGCGGCGGCGGAAGCCGCCCGGGTCATCGCCGCGGTCGTTCCGGCCGCGGCCGGGGCTCGCCTCGCCCTCTACCTGAACGGCGCCTACCCGGCGGCAGGCGGCAAGGACGTGCCCCCGGATGCCCCCCTGCGCCTCGCGTTCGTGGCTGCGCCGAGCCTGGGCCGGGCCGGGAAGATCCACATCGCGGACGCCGCGAGCGGGACCGAGGTCGAAACCATTGACATCTCCCAGCCGACCGCGATGCAGCCGATCGGCGGCTTGGCGCCTTTCCGCTACTACCCCGTGATCATCCAGGGCGAGGAGGCGTTGATTTTTCCCCGCCATGGCCGCCTCGCCTACGGGCATTCCTACGTGGTGACGATCGATGACGGCGTTTTCCTCGACGGCACGCTGCCCTATTCCGGCCTGGCCGCCGACCGGCCGTGGCGGTTCACGACCCGGGCCGCGGGCCCCGCCCGCGGCGCCCCGCGCCTCACCGTCGGACCTGACGGCACGGGTGATTTCTGCACCGTGCAGGGCGCCTTGGACTCCATCCCGGACGGAAGCACGGCCCCCATCACCCTCTTCGTGCGCAAGGGGATCTACACGGAGATCGTCGCTTTTGCCCACAAGGACAACCTGACGCTGATCGGCGAGGATCGGCAGGGCACCGTGATCACCTACCCCAACAACGCCAACTTGAACGATTCCGGGGGCAATCCCTACGCCGACGGCGCCAGCCCGGATCGCGACGACGTCCGTGCGATCTATCACCGGGGCGTGCTGCTGGCCCACCGCGCCACGGGCTTCACCCTGGCCAATCTGACCATCCGCAACACCACGCCCCATGGCGGCAAGCAGGCCGAATGCATCATCTTCAACGGCACCGACACGGCGCGGGCCATCGTGCGGGACGTCGATCTCTACAGCTTCCAGGACACCCTGCAGGTGAACGGCCAGGCTTATGTCGCTGGCTGCACCATCGAGGGGGACGTCGACTTCATGTGGGGCACCGGACCGAGCTATTTTGAACACTGCCTCCTTCGCTCCACCAGCCCGCGGGGCTTCTATACCCAAATCCGCAATCCCGTGGGCAAGCATGGCTTTGTCTACGATCGCTGCACCTTCGAGGGCACACCCGGGGTGACCGGCAATTACATTTCCCGGATCGAGCCGGACCGCTTTCCCCACAGCGAGGTCGTCCTGATCAACTGCACGCTCGGGCCCGCGGTCGGCGCGGCGGCCTGGCAACTCCAGGGCCGGAATCCGCCGCCGGACGCACCCGTCCACTTCTGGGAGTTCAACAGCCGCACCCCCGATGGGACGCCCGCCGACACCCGCGGACGGCTGGCCGCCTCGCGCCAGCTGCGCGAGCCGGCCGACAACGCGCTGATCCGGGAATACTCGGATCCGGTGGCGGTCCTGGGCCACGGATGGGATCCCCGCCCGGCGGCCAGCCCGTAGCCCACGGGATGGCCGGCTACTTCCCGACCGTGACCGGCTTGCTCTCGCCCAGCACCGCGATGGGGCCGATCTCCACCGAGCTCCGCCGGTGCGGCTCGGATTTGACCATCGCGATCGTGTCAGAATTCGTGCCGTACAGATCCGACGCCACTTCGCCCATCGCGGGGACCGCCCGGGTGAAGTTGGTTCCCGGGGAACGCATGCTCATGTGGACGCTCCACAGCAGCTTCTTGCTCCTCCCCTCGGCCAGCCGCGGATAATCGTAGGCCTGCAGGATCACAAAATAGCGGTCCTCCTTCAGGCTCGATTCGAGGCTGCGGCCGATTTCCGTCGGGAGCACCCGGTTGCGCTCGTCGTTGAGCTGCTTGGAATAGCCCAGCAGACCCTCGGCCGTGGAGGTATTCATCGCCTGTCCCAGGCGCAGGCCCGCTTCCGCGACCCGGTTGGCCTGGTACTGGTCATCCTGGGTGACGTCGGGCTCGCTGCTCGGCATGTACTGGTGGAAGGTCGGCGTGTTGGACTTGGGCATCTGCACATAGTCGCTCATGTAGCCGACCGTCGTTCCCCAGTGGACCACCAACACCTCGTCCGCCGTCTTCAGGCTCTGGGCCGGAAAGTAGTTCTGCTTGGCGAGCGTGGGCGCAAGAAAGCGCACGATCGCCTCCAATGAGTTCCGGTCGACGGAGGAATCGTTGCAGGCGCCGTCGAAATATTCTCCCTTCACGACGACGTATGTCACCTTTTTCGCACTCGGCCTCGCCGCCTTCTCCGCGGCGTACTCCGGGTCGGCCCAAACGCGCAGGGTGACCGTCTCGTCGGCCCGCGCCGCCGGCCCCGCCGGCAGGAAGGCTCCGAGCAGGGCTGCGCCCAGCCAAAAGGCGGCGTTCAGCCGGGAACTCGGAATGCACCTGGGGGTTGGGCACATCGGGAAACACTAGGGGCGCGGCCAGCCGCTGCGCGAGCCTGCGCTGCCATTTTTTTTGGGGAAGGGCCAACGCACGGGCTGCCGCCGTCGGTTTCCGGCTCCCACGCGGGCCCGTGGCCGGGGAGGCAGCTATGAGCGTCCCGGGCCTGGAACCGGGACCGGGACGGCGGCCCCATCCGCTCCCGGGAGGCCCAAGCACCGATTTCCCAGTCCGGCCGCGCAACCATTCCTCACCGATTTCGTTAAGCTGCCGCTACCCATCCGCTTTCGTCCCCCCTATGAAAACAACCACCTTCGCCCTCGCCCTTGCCTTGCTTGCAGCCGGACCGCGCCTTTCCGCTGCGGCCAGCCCGGCCCGAGCGTGGCAGTTCTCCTTCGGCACGAATCCCGCCGCGGCCGGCGCGACGCCCGTCGCCGCTTCCGACGTCTTTTCGGCCGAACGCGGGTACGGGTTCGACCTCAAGACCGCCCCGATGGGTGACCAGACTTTCTTTTTTTCCGTCGCCGTGCCCGAGGGCAACTACCGCGTCACGGTCACCTTTGGCGACACCCAGGTCGGGTCGGACAACACGGTGAAGGCGGAGTCCCGCCGGCTGATGCTGGAGCAGGTCGTCACGCAGCCCGGCGAATTCGCGCAGCGGAGCTTCCTGGTGAATGTCCGCAACTTCAAGGTGCCGCCCCCGGAAAAAAACGCCCCCGGTGGCGCGGCCGTCGTGCTGAACGACCGCGAGGAGGGCTCCCTCAACTGGGACGACAAGCTCACCCTCGAGTTCAACGGCCGCCATCCGCGGATCGCCGCCATCAGCATCGTGCCGTCGGAAGGCCCCACGGTTTTCATCACTGGCGACTCGACCGTGACCGACCAGCGCTTCGAGCCCGGGGCGAGCTGGGGCCAGATGCTCCCCCGCTTCCTTCCCGGCATCGCCGTCGCCAACCATGCCGAATCCGGCGAGACCCTGAAATCCTTCATCACCGGTCTCCGGCTGGCCAAGGTGCTCAGCCAGCTCAAGGCGGGCGACTACCTGCTCATGCAGTTCGGGCACAATGACGAGAAGCGCTCCTGGCCGCAGACCTACGTGGAGGCCATGACCACCTACAAGGCCTACCTGCGCGTCTTCATCGCCGAGGCACGGTTGCGCGGCGCGACGCCGGTCCTGATCAGCCCGGTCCAGCGCCGGACCTTCGATGCGAACGGCAAGATCCGGAATTCCCATGGCCAATACCCAGAGGCCGTGCGGCAGCTCGCGGCGGAAGAGCAGGTCCCCTTCATCGACCTCAGCAGCCTGAGCAGCGCGGTCTACGAGGCCCTCGGCACCGTCAAGGCCCCGCTGGCTTTCAGCGGCTTCGGCGCGCGGCGCGACGCCACGCATCACGATAATTTCGGCGCCTATGAGATGGCGAAGTGCGTCACCCAGGGCCTGCGCGATGCCGGCCTGCCGCTGGCCCGGGACATCGCGCCGGATTTCACCGGCTTCGATCCCCATCATCCGGACTCGCCCGACACCTTCGCGGTTCCCGCCAGCCCGCTGCGCAGCAACCTCGCGCCCCGCGGCAGCTGAGGGCAGGATCGGGTTCCAAAGCGTCCCGAGCGCGATCAGATGCCTGTTGTCGGCGGCGACACGGGGAGCATCGCGGATCCGGCCCAAAGGCGTTTCAGGGCGGCGAACCGGGCCAGCGCCAGTCCAGGAGGTCATCGCTCCAGGCGATGCCGATGCAGGCGCGCGTGTCAAAAATCCTGGGCTCGGGGTCGGGACCGGTGCCGTGGAAAAACATCACGTATTTTCCGAACGCGGGATCGGAGCGCAGATCCAGGACGAAGCCGGCCGTGATGCGCCCCTGAGCCCAGGGCCATTGGGACTGGCCCAGCGTGAGGAGCCCAAGCGGCTCCCAGTGATCGCCGTCGCGCGAACGCGCCACGGCGATCCCGTTCCGGGGAGCGCTGAACAGATAATAGTATCCCTGCCGCACGATCACGCAGGCGTTCTCCCCTTCCCCGATTGTTCCCACGTAGGTCCAGTGCGCCAAATCGGTCGAACGTGACCGATGGACCTTTCCATTCTGCTTGAAGAGACACCACCACTGCGCCGGAACATCTTTGTCCTGAAAGATGCAGGGGTCGATCATCCGCCCCATCTGCGCCTGGGATACGTCCGGACCTTTCACCCGCAATAGTTCCGGCGCCGACCAATGCTCCAGGTCCGTGCTCCGCATGAGCCAGATCCGGGCGTCCTGATTGCCGAAGGTTTCCCCGTGGGGACGGGGATAGGACGAGACGCACATGCACCACCCGCCGTGAAACCAGAAGACGGAGCCGGGACTAGAGAAATTTAGCTGGGGATCCAACGGCGTCAGGATTCGCGGCGGCGTCCAATGCTTGAGATCGGTGCTCGTGCTCAAGCCGACTGCCATCCGCACGTTGTTCTGTTCACCTTGGCTCTGCACATAGGTGTAAAAAAGGTAGATTCTGTCCTTCGCCCATACGGCGGCCGGATCCCGAAAGGCGATGGTCGCGGTCCCTCGCATCAGTACCGGCGACGAGAGGGCCTGCAGGCTTTGCCCGGAGGCCGAAGTCACCGATCCGAGGACAAGGCCCGCGAGGAAAGGGTACATTTTCATCTTAGAATCGTTTCGCTCCCTGGGAATATCGGCCTAATCCTGAAATACCCTACCGCATGGCGCGATGCCTCATGGCCGGCGGGCGGTTCACCCCATCGCCGGAGGATCCTTGGGCAAAGGCCGGCGGCTGAAGGAATAAAGGTGGAGGATGGGCCAATTCCGGCTTTTCGCGTAGGCGGTGGCGGTGAAGAAGGCGCGCATGGCCCGGTTGGTCCAGGGAAGCCAGAGGAGGCCGATGACAAAGGAGAGCAGCATGCTCCAGAGCGTGTCGGCGACGAAGGCCTTGTGCTGGATATGGAAACCGTAGCGGAGCACCAGGGAAACGGCGGTGACCGAGACCCCCAGGATGATGCCATGCTTGGTCAGGAGCCGCTTCAGGTGCTTTTTTTCCGACTCCGAGAGGTGGGCGTAGATCTCCGTCACCTCCGGCGATTGAAAGCCCCAGACGAAGGCGGGCCTCTTGGCGCTCATGGTTGTTGATGGCATCGGCCACCAGAGGGGTCAAGGAGCCCAGCCCGAGGGACGACCGGCTAAATTTTGAAATTGCGTAATATTGTTATGATATCATCGTGGTATCTCTAACGCCCCATGAAAACCTCGCTATCGAATTCTCAAACCGCCTATCGGGAGCAGCCGATCCAGGTCATTCCGGGCTCGGTGGCATTGATCGTTTTCTTCGCCCTTCTTGGGCTGCTCATCTCTTCGCTCTACTATTCGAGCGCCCGCTATGTCTCCCCGGAAGACACGGGAGCCTGCATCGCTCTTTTTTTGGCGCTGCTTTTCGTCGCCTTCGGATTTTTTAGCCTGCAACCGAACGAGGCCATGGTCCTGACACTCTTTGGCGCCTATTGCGGAACCGTGCGCAAAACCGGATTCTCGTGGACCAATGCCTTCAAGCGAAAAACCAAGATTTCGCTCCGGGCCCGCAGTTTCAATGCGGAAAAGATCAAGGTAAACGACAAGCGCGGAAATCCGATCGAGATCGGAGCCGTGATCGTCTGGCGCGTCTCGGACACCGCCCAAGCAAGCTTCGATGTGGAGGACTATAACGCTTACGTCCGGCTGCAGAGTGAATCAGCGCTCCGCCATCTAGCCGGGAGCTACGTCTATGACGAGTGTGAGCGCAATGAACTCACGCTTCGCGGCGGGAGCAGTGAGGTTACGGCGGCCTTGGTCGCCGAACTGCAGGTCAGCCTCGCCAAAGCCGGGGTGATGGTGGAGGAGGCCCGCCTCACTCATCTCGCGTACGCACCGGAAATCGCTCAAGCCATGCTGCGCCGGCAACAGGCCGAAGCGGTCATTGCCGCTCGCCAAAAGATCGTCATGGGGGCCGTCAGCATGGTCGAGATGGCCCTTCGTGAACTTACCGAAAAGCAGGTTGTGACCTTGGACGACGAACGAAAGGCCG
Source organism: uncultured Opitutaceae bacterium (assembly GCA_903916755.1). Classification (GTDB taxonomy): domain Bacteria; phylum Verrucomicrobiota; class Verrucomicrobiia; order Opitutales; family Opitutaceae; genus Palsa-1447. Next base: position 29,480 of record CAIWXW010000209.1, read on the forward strand.
CGATGGTTTCAAACCTCCTGGTGGTGCTTTGCGGCGAAACCGAGGTGCATCCGATTGTGAACGCGGGCACTCTCTACACCTGATTGTCGCTATGGCCTCCGACGAACGAAAAGCATTTCTGCTGCGGATTGAGCCGGCGCTCTGGAGGGAAATCGAGCGTTGGTCCGCGGAGGAGCTTCGCAGTATAAATGGCCAGATCGAGTTCGTCCTCCGCGACGCCGTCCGGCGGCGTAAAGGTCGCGTCGAAGACGAATCCAAATCTGCGCCTCCAGCGCAGTTTAGAAGATAAGCTCAGGAGTTCACTGGCCGGAAACAATCGCCGCCAGCGCCTCCGGCAATTCCGTGATGTCATCGTCCTCGTTGAAATGCCCGTGTCCCGATTTCATGATGATGGTCGGGTTCAGCTGCTTCCGGAAGGTCGCAACGGCCTTTTTCACCGGGATGTAGGGATCGTCCTCCGAAAGGATCACGGTGCACCGGCCCGCCGCGGCCTTCACCTTCCTGGTATCCACGCCGAGGGTAAACCAGGGCAGCAGGGCGTCGTCCGCGCCCACCTTCTTCCTCGCCTCGGCGATCGAGAGCTCGGGCGGCAAGCTCCCCGCTATGATCACCGTGGCCCGCACGGCCTTGCCCATCGCACCCACGACCTCGAGGTACCGCAGCACGGCCTGGCATCCCAGGCTGTGGCCCACCAGGACGGTTTCGCGATCGGGTTCCCCCACCAGCTTGGCGATCAGGTGCAGCCATTCGAGCATGTCGGGATGGTCCGCGTTGGGCATGGTCGGAAGCGCGACCTGATAGCCGCGCCGGGTCAGTTCCCGTTTGAGCCAGGGCTGCCAGGCTTCGGCCGGGTAGCCTCCGCGGCCGTAGATGATAAAGGCGCGCTTGCGAGGGGATTTGGAGGGCATGGCAGATTCAACTCACTTTTCCTGAAACGACAACGGGGCGAACTGCCCGCTGACCGATGCTAGGGGATCAAATAAAAGGGATTGGGCAGCTTGAAGGCCCGTTCCGCATACCCCCCCGCCAGGTCGCTGTTCTGGTCGCCCATGTTGAGCACGATGGCCCAACCTTCCCGGCTCAGGCGCTCCCGTTCCCGCAATTTGAAGGCGCCGGTCGTTCCATGGTAGTCCGCCGGCTGCATGAGGAGCGCGGTGTACTCGCCACAGTCCACCGCCCGGAGGTTCTTTTCCGTCGCGGCGCGAAAGCGGGTGTTCCGGCCGGTCAGGAAGATGACCGCGATCCTGAGGCGGCGGGCCGTCCGCACCACCTCCCGGACGGGCGCATTCACCGGTGAATTGGCGAGCAGCATGTACCGCTCCATCAACCCCTCGTCGAACCCCATGTCCACCGCCTGGTCGAAGGCCCAGCACGACCAGACGGTGTCATCCAGATCGAAGATCGCGGCGAGCTTCTCCCCGGGCCGGGCGCGCGCCGCCCTTTCCTCCAGCCAGGCCACACCCTGGGCGGCCACGGCCGCCATTTGGCGGACGTACGGTCCGTTGTGATAGACCCGCAGCTCATTCTTGACCACCTCAAGGTTCTTCGGCTCCGTCCCGGCCTCCTGCGCCCCTAGCCGGCTGCTTCCGATCACGAGCACCATCAAAAGCACCATGCGTTTCATGGGGAGCAGCATGCCTGGGATCTGACGGGAGTGGCAATACCGTCGCGGGCCGGCCATCAAAGGTTGGTCACAACCTCCCCGACCGGCCTGCGTCTGGCTGCCG
>CAIWXW010000210.1 GCA_903916755.1 uncultured Opitutaceae bacterium
CCGCTTAGGGGTAAGCGGGCCGCCACTTTTTTTGCCCGTCGCCGAAGCCCTGCAAGTGCGTTCCCGGAGGGTTGCTTTCCGCCAATCGCCCGTATCAAGCTTGCCGGTTCATGCAGAAAACCTCGGACATCAATGTCGTTGAGACGCGCGCCCTCCCCTCGCCCGCCGCGCTGATCGCGGAGCTGCCCAAGTCGGAGACCCAGGCGGAATTCGTCGCGCAGGCCCGGCAGGATGTGCACCGGATCATCTTCACGAACGAGCGACGTTTTCTCCTGATCGTGGGCCCGTGTTCCATCCACGACCTGAAGGCCGGCCGCGAATACGCGCGGCGCCTGGCGGCCCTGGCGGCGGAGGTCTCCGACCGGGTGATGATCGTGATGCGCGTCTATTTTGAGAAGCCCCGCACGACGGTGGGCTGGAAGGGCCTGATCATGGATCCGCACCTGGACGGCTCCCACGACATCGCGGCCGGCCTGCGCCTGGCCCGCACCTTCCTCCGCGACGTGCTCGATCTCGGGCTCGCGACGGCGACGGAGTTCCTTGATCCCATCACGCCGCAGTACATCGCGGACCTGGTCTGCTGGTCGGCGATTGGCGCCCGCACCGCGGAATCCCAGACCCACCGGCAGATGGCCTCGGGCCTCTCGATGCCGATTGGCTTCAAGAACGGCACGGACGGCTCGATCCAGACCGCGATCAACGCGATCCAGGCCGCCTCCCAGCCCCACACTTTCCTGGGCATCAACCTCGACGGCGCCGCGTCGGCCGTCGTGACCCGCGGCAATCCGAACTGCCACATCGTCCTGCGCGGCGGCTCGGCCGGCCCGAACTACTCGCCGGCGCACATCGCGCAGGCCGAGCAGCTCCTGGCCAAGGCCCGGCTGGCCAAGGCGATCCTGGTCGACTGCTCCCACGACAATTCCTCCAAACAGCCCGAGCGGCAGCCCGAGGTGATGCGCGCCCTCCTCGGCCAGATCACCGCCGGCAACACCTCCATCATGGGCGCCATGGTCGAGAGCAACCTGTTCGCCGGCAACCAGCCCTTCCCGCAGCCGCTCAGCCAGCTCAAGTACGGCGTCTCGATCACCGACGGCTGCATCGACTGGCCCACCACCGAGGCGCTCGTGCGCGAAATCCATGCGGCCCTCGCGCCGCAGTTTCAGATCCGCTGACCTTATGAAATCCCCCCTCCGCGTCGCCATCACCGGTGCAGCCGGACAAATCGGCTACTCCCTCCTCTTTCGGATCGCGTCCGGCTCGATGTTCGGGCCCGACCAGCCGGTCATTCTCCACCTGATCGAGATCGAGCCGGCGCTGCCGACCCTCGCCGGCGTGGTGATGGAGCTGCAGGACTGCGCCTTCCCGCTGCTGAAGGGCATCGTGCCCACCGCCTCCCTCGAGGAGGGCTTCAAGGGGGTCAACTGGGCCCTCCTGGTCGGCTCGGTCCCGCGCAAGGCGGGCATGGAGCGCAAGGATCTCCTCGGCATCAACGGCAAGATCTTCACCGGCCAGGGCCAGGCCATCGCGCGGCACGCCGCGGCCGACGTGCGCATCCTGGTGGTCGGCAACCCCTGCAACACGAACTGCCTGATCGCGATGAACAACGCCCGCGCCGTCCCGGCCGACCGCTGGTTCGCGATGACGATGCTCGACCAAAACCGCGCCGCGACCCAGCTGGCGCTCAAGGCCGGCGTGGACATCGGCGAAGTCTCCCGCCTGGCGATCTGGGGCAACCACAGCTCCACCATGTATCCCGATTTTTATAACGCGAAGATCGGCGGCCGCCCGGCCCTCGATGTCATCGGCGGGGAGGCCTGGTTCCAGGACGCCTTCATCCCCACCGTCCAGCAGCGCGGCGCCGCCATCATCAAGGCCCGCGGGACCAGCTCCGCCGCCTCGGCCGCCAATGCGGTTGTCGACACGGTGCGGGCCCTGACCACCCCGACCAAGGCCGGGGACTGGTTCAGCGTCGCCGTCTGCACCGACGGCGCCTACGGCATCACGCCCGGGCTCATCTACTCCTATCCGATCCGCAGCGACGGCGCAAAGTGGCAGATCGTGCCCGGCGTGCCGATTGGGGAATTCAGCCGGTCGAAGATCACCGCCACCGAGAACGAGCTGAAGGAAGAGAAGGCGCTGGTGGCCGAGCTGCTCCCGGCCTGACGGCCGGGCCCGGGGCGGGCGAACCCGCCCCGGCTTGATCAATCCGGGTTTTCGTCGTTCCTTACCGGCATCAGCCCGTCCGTCCCACCACCCATGGAAGACCTGGCCGCCGTCGGCCGGCTGCCCGACCCCGTCGACAACGTCGCGATCGCCGTCCGCCGGCTCGAGGCCGGCACGGCCATCCGGATCGGCGGCGTCCCGCGCCGGCTGGACGCGACCGTGCTCGAGGGCCACCGCTTTGCGGTGCGGCCGATCGCGCCGGGCGAGGCCCTGCTGTCCTGGGGCCAGCCCTTCGGCCGGGCCCTCCGCCCGATCGCACCCGGCGACTACGTGTCGAACCAATCGGTGCTGGCGGCCCTGGCGGTCCGCCGGCTCGGCGCCCAGCTGCCGGCCGAGCCTAATTTCGCGGACGAGATCGTGCCGTACCGGCTCGATGAAACGGCCTTCCGCCCCGGCGCGGCGGTGCCGCCGGCCGCGGCCCCGCGCACGTTCCTCGGCTACCGCCGCCCGGCCGGCCGCGGCATCGGCACCCGCAACTATGTCGTCATCCTCGGGACCACCTCCCGCACCGCCAGCTTCGCCCGGCAGCTGGCGGCGCGGCTCAAGGCGGTGGCCAAGGTTTCCGGCTGCGACGGGATTGTCGCCGTCGCGCACACCGAGGGGGGCGGACCGGGCGAGCCCAATAACGCGCTCGAGATCCTGCGCGCCCTGGCCGGCTTCATGGTGCATCCGAACGTCGGCGCGGTCCTGGCAGTGGACTACGGCGTCGAGCCGGTGAACAACGCGCGGCTCGAGGGCTTCCTGCGCGAGCAGCAGTATCCCCTGGCCGGCGTGCCGCACCGCTTTCTCTCGATCCAGGGCGGCCTCGCCGCCGCCCTGGCCGAAGGCGAGGCCATCGTCCGCGGCTGGCTGCCGGCGGTGGCGGCCCAGGCGCGCAGCGCCTGCCCCGTCTCGGGCCTGCGCGTCGCGCTGCAATGCGGCGGTTCCGACGCCTTCTCCGGCGTCTCCGGCAATCCGCTGGCGGGCGCCGTCGTGCACGAGGTGATCCGGCACGGCGGGGCGGCCAACCTCTGCGAGACCGACGAGCTGGTGGGCGCCGAGGGCTACGTCCTGGGAAACGTGCGCGACCTGGCGAGCGCCCGCCGGATCCTCGGGATGATCGAGCGGTTCAAGGAGCGTCTGAGCTGGCACGGCGTGACGCCCGAGGGCAACCCCTCCGGCGGCAACAAGCTGCGGGGCCTCTACAACATCGTCCTCAAATCACTCGGGGCCACCCACAAGAAGGACCCGCGCACGCGCATCGAGGAGGTGATCGACTACGCCGAGCCGATGACGGCGCCGGGGTTTCACTTCATGAACAGCCCGGGCAACGACCTGGAGGGGATCGCCGGGCAGGTCGGCGCCGGCTGCAACCTCATCCTCTTCGTGACCGGCAATGGCTCGATCACCAACTTCCCCTTCGTCCCGACGCTCAAGATCACGACCACGACCCGCCGCCACGAATTGCTCGCGCGGGAGATGGATGTGAACGCGGGCCGCTACCTGGATGGCGTGCCGATGGAGCAGCTGGTCGCCGAAACCTTCGAGCTCGTGCTGGCGACGGCCTCGGGCCGCCCCGCCCAGGGGGAGAAGGCCGGGCATGCCCAGGTCTCCCTCTGGCGCAACTGGCGGCAGACCGACACCGGCCGCCTCGCCGAGCTGCGGGCCCGGACCGCCCCGGACGGAACCCCGCTGCCCCTGGCCCCGGCGCCCGGCGGCGGCCTGACGGCGCCGGTTCTCAGCGCCTTTCGCCTGGCCCGGGGCTGGGCGACCGAGCGTGTGGCCCTCGTCCTCCCCACCAGCCTGTGCGCGGCGCAGATCGCCGTCCTGGCCGCCGATCGCCTGCAGGCGAAGGGGCTCGGGCGCGAGGCCGGCATCTCGCGGTTCGTCGCCCTGCCGCACACCGAGGGCTGCGGGTTCGGGGGCGAGTCGATGTACCAGACCCTCTATCGCTCGTACCGCGGCTATGCCACCCATCCCAACGTGGCCGCGGCGCTGCTCCTCGAGCACGGCTGCGAGAAGATTCCGAACGACGCGATGCGCCGGCAGTTCGAGACCGCCGGCGTCCCCCTCGACCGCTTCGGCTGGGCCAGCGTCCAGCTCGACGGCGGGATCGAGAAGGCGATCGGCGGGATCGAGTCCTGGTTTGCGCAGCGGTTCTCGGCGGCGCCCCCGGGCGCCGCCGAGACCACCGGCCTCGGCAGCCTGACCCTCGGGCTGCTCACCACCGCGCCCGGCTCGCCCGCCACGGCGGCGGCCCTGGCGGCGGTCGCCCGCGCCGTGATCGCCGGCGGGGGCTCGGTCCTGCTGCCGGAATCGGATCCGCTGCTGGCCGATCCGGCCTTCCGCGCGGCGCTCCTGGGCTCGGCCTCACCGCACGCCACGCTGGCTTACGGCGAGCCGCTGACGCGGCCCGGCCTGCACGTCGTGGCGACCGAAACCGATCACTGGGTGGAAAACCTGGCCGGGCTCGGCGCCTGCGGCGCGCATCTCTTTCTCGCGGTTGTCGACCAGCATTCGCGCCAGGGCCATCCCCTGCTGCCGCTGCTCCAGGTCGCGGCCCCCGACCAGCGCGGCCGGCTGGCGGCCGAGGACATCGACGGGTTCCTGAGCGGCGAGCCGGCGGCGGACGCGTCGCGGCTCGCTGATCTCGTCGCCGCCGTGGCCTCGCGCCGGCTCGCGACCAAGGCGACGGCGGGGAAGTTCACGGACTTCCAGCTCAGCCGCGGGCTGCTCGGCGTCTCTACCTGAGGCGCCTCAGCGAATCGCGCGGACGCGGATCGTGTAGCGCTTCATCGCCGGGGTCGGCGCCTCGAAACGCACCGCCTCGGTCGAGTCGACCGGCAGGTTGACGATCCGCCACGGGGTGAATTCGCCGGTGGAATTGCCCTGGTCGTCCTGGAAGACGCATTGGATCTGCACAACCACGTAGGCCTGCACGCGGTTCTTCACATCCGCCACCACCTCCAGCCGGCCGTCGGCCGCGGTGCGCTCCTGCAATCCCGTGCAGCTCACCCAAGTCTGGCTGGCCGCGTCGAGCGGCACGAACTTGTCGGTGTTCTCGACGGAGAATTTGGTGGAATCCTGCGGCGCCACCGCCCGGGGCGGCGCAACGCAGCCGCCGAGTGCCGCCGCGATCAAGACGGCGGCCAATGCGGAGGTTTTCTGCTGGGTGGTCATGGTGGAGATGAGACTGTCGGGCCGGGAAGAAGTTCGCTCAAAATCGGCGGGGCCGCCAGCTTTTCCAGCCCCTCGGCTGACAAGCTTTTAGGAAAAACCGCCGAAGAAGAGCTCCGTGGTGTACTCCATGCGGACGACCCCGTCCGCCTGGCTGCGGTCGAAGAGCTGCCGCAGGGCGGCCAGCATGGGGGCATGTCCGGGATGGCCGGACGGCGGCGCATAAGAGGAGGAAAGGAGGCGCCCCTGCAGCCCCGGCCAATCGAGCGTCTGGGCGTGGCCGAAGGCCTGGCGCTCCCAGCCGGCGGGTCCGAAGAAAGGGCCAAAGCGCGCCTCGCTCGTGAGATGTTCATGGCGGACCGCGCCAAAGTCGGTCCCGAAGCGTCGCTTGATGTCCTCGTAACCCTCGGCGAAGGCCCCGGTCTGCACCGCGGTGTTCCAGATCAGGGCACAGGCCCCGGCGGGCGCCAGGATCCGCTGGAACTCGCGGCGCGTGGCGACGGGATCAAACCAGTGGAACGCCTGCGCGCACGTGACCAGGTCCACGGCCCGGGTGGCCAAGCCGGTCGCCTCGGCCGTGCCCGCCACGCTGATGAAACCCGGCTCCGCGGCCAACGCGGCCTCGGCGGCCGCCCGCATGGCCGCATTGGGTTCGACGGCGAAGACGCGTCCGGCGACTCCCAGGAGCAGGCGCGTGAAAATTCCCGTCCCGGACCCGACATCGGCGACGGCTGATCCTGGGCCGAGGCGCGCCCGCTCCCGCAGCGCCTCGATCAGCCCTGCCGGATAGCTGGGCCGGTAGCGGACATAGTCCGCCACCCGGTCGGAAAACCGCCCCAGGGGATTCAGCTGGCTGCCGCCCACCGGTGCCGCCCGCGCCGTCAGAACTTGTACGCCAGACCCAGCGAAACCACCGGGTACACATTCGCCCAGCTGATGTCATGCTGGTCGCGCTGCCGCTCCTGCTCGATATTGTTGCGGAAGGTGGGATCGGAGGAAAGCGTGCCGCCGCTCGAGCTCAGGCTCAGCTTGGGGGCGCCGGTGAAGAGCGCGCCGACCTCCCCATAGAAGGTCCAGCTGGCCGAGGAACCAACCGAGTTGCCCCAGCCCACGCCGGCGTAGGGGGCGATTTCGCGGCCGAGCTTCGCCTTGCCGCTGATCGTGCCGGCCTGGGTCGTCGAGTAGCTGACGCCGTTGAAGGTGTAGTTGCCGTTGGCGGACCGGGCCTTTACGTCGATCTTGCTCGTGTTGTCATAGGCGCCCGCGGTGACGAAGAAGGATCCACTGGTCGGATACCAGTTCACGAGGGCGCCCGCCGTCTCCAGCCGCAGGTCCGCGTGGTAGCGGGTGCCGGAGAGCGTGTCGTCGTGGGTGTACTCGAAATAGTTGGCGTTGATCCGGAAGCTGAACTGGTCCGGCACGACGGAGGTCGTGAAATCGAGGCCGGGCCCGAGCGTGCTGACCCGGAAGGCGCCACTGACGTCGGCGAGCGCGGGCCGCGCGGAGAAAGCGGCCAGGATCAGGGCCAGCGGGAGGAATTGGGTGGGTTTCATGGTGGAGGGGACAGTGCGGACATTTTTGGCCTGAAATTGTGCCATGCAACCCTCATCTCGGCGGCAGTTCGACCGGATTCATCCCGGATGCGGCCTGGGCGCGCCGTCAGGTCAGCGCCCGGAGCGGGCTCGGGTGGGCATGCCTTCGAGCGGATTCAGGCGCGGGGGATCTCCCGCCTCGCGCGGCACCGCGAAATAACGCGGCGCCGACTGCTGGCCGTCACGGGCGCGCTCGCGGCGGCGGCCGCCGCCAATAAAATAACCCGTCGCATAGACGCCGTCGCCTTCGGCTCCTGGCGCGACCGGAGCGGACGCGGGCGCGGCGCCATAGCCGGGATCCGCCACGGCCGTCTCCTGCAGCGCAAAGAACGGGGCCGCGGCCGGCGCGGGCTCCGGCGGCGCGAATGGGGCCGGCTGGGCCGGCCCGAGCAAGGCGGAGATTTCACGATCCAGGTCGCCCGTGGCCGCGGCCGACGCCTGGGCCAATTCCGGGGACCCCGGCGGAAAGCCCTCCCGGGTGGCGGCATCCGTGGCATCCGCCAGCGCCTCGGTCCGTTCCACCAGGAGATCCTCCAGGCGCGCCAGGGTCTCCGCCGGCAGCCGGGTCTGCGCCAGAAAATCGGCATAGGCGCTCAGGAGCAGGCGGCGCTCGTCCTCCCGCCAGAAGGCGGCGCTTTGCGCCAGCCGCCGCGGCGCGAGGGCGGCGGCCGCCC
>CAIWXW010000211.1 GCA_903916755.1 uncultured Opitutaceae bacterium
ACATGACCGAATGGCTGTTCCGCCTGCGCGGCCAGCAGGACCCCAAGGAGCGCGCCTCCCTCCTCGTCCGCGCCAGCGGCTTCAAGGGCGCCTGCCTGAGCCTGGGCGCCGTCCGGGCGGCCCAGCACCTTTCCGCCCTCCAGATCGCCCTCCCCCTGGCGCCCGAGCGGCTGCCCGGCACCCTTCAGGAGCTGGAGAAGGAAATCGCCCTCCTGGGCAGCCGGATCGGCATGCCCGTGGCGGCGTGAGGTGGACAAAGGCTGAAGGAGCGCTTTGAGTAGGCGCTCTCATGTTTGAATCGCTGACCGACAAGCTAGGCCAGGCCCTGCGCAATCTGCGCGGCGTCGGCAAGTTGAGTGAAGCCAACGTGGCGGAGGCGCTCCAGGAGGTGCGCAACGCCCTCCTCGCCGCCGATGTGCATTTCCGCGTCGCGCGGGAATTCGTCGAGCGGGTGCAGACCCAGTGCGTTGGCCAGGAAGTCCTGAAGGGCGTCACGCCCGGCCAGCAGATCGTCAAGATCATCAATGATGAGCTGGTGCGGCTCCTGGGCGAGGGCTCGACCGCGCTGAGCGGCGCGCGCCCGCTTAAGATCATGCTCGTCGGCCTGCATGGCTCCGGCAAGACGACCTCGGCGGCGAAGCTGGGCCGGCTCCTGAAGAAGCGGGGCTACCGGCCCAGGCTGGTCGCCGGCGACGTCTACCGCCCGGCCGCCATCGACCAGCTGGAAAGCCTGGCCTGGCCGGAGGAGCTCGCCTACAGCGCCGACCGGGGCTCGCAGGACGTGACCGCGATCGGGGCGGCCGGCCTGGCGGCCGCCGCGGCCGGCGGCAACGACGCGGTCATCTTCGACACCGCGGGCCGCCTGCAGATCGACCAGGACCTGATCGCCGAGGTCCAGCGCCTGCGCGCCCGGGTGCAGCCGGACGAGGTCCTCCTCGTGGCCGACGGCGCCCTCGGCCAGGAGGCCGTCAACGTGGCCAAGGCCTTTCATGACGCCCTACAGCTGACCGGGCTCATCCTGACCAAGATGGACGGCGACGCGCGCGGCGGCGCCGCCCTGTCGATCAAGTCGATCACCGGCGTCCCGATCAAGTTCGTGGGCACGGGCGAGAAGACCGACGACTTCGACACCTTCTACCCGGACCGGCTCGCCTCCCGCATCCTCGGCATGGGCGACGTGGTCTCGCTGGTCGAGAAGGCCCAGGAGAACATCGACCAGGGCGAGGCGGAGAAGATGGCGGAGAAGCTCCGCAAGTCCGACTTCAACCTGGAGGACTTCCTGGCCCAGATGCAGCAGGTGAAGAAGATGGGCTCGATGCAGAGCATAGTCGGGATGATCCCCGGCATGAGCGGCGTGAAGCTGGGCGACGACGCCGAGCAGCAGCTCGTGAAGACCGAGGCCATCATCAAGTCGATGACGCCGCAGGAGCGGCGGAAGCCGGATCTGCTGAACGGCAGCCGGCGGCAGCGGATCGCGGCGGGCTCGGGCACCAAGATCGCCGACGTCAACCAGCTCCTGAAGCAATTCCAGCAGATCCAGAAGATGATGAAGATGATGCAGGGCGGCGGCGCGAAGAAGATGATGCGCCAGATGGAGGCGATGAAGGGCAAGGGCGGATTTCCGCGCGGCGGGTTTCCGGGGATGTGATGGGAGGGCGCCGTGCCCGGCGCCGCTAGGCGGCCAACCGGCGATCCAAGTCAAATTTTTCGGGGTTCGACACCGCGAGCCGGGAAAATCCGGGATGGTCTGGGTTGAGGAGGTAGTTGAATTCGCCGCGGACGACCGCGCTGGGGACTTTCAATGCGACCGAGTGCCGCGTCCTGGCCCAGGCGTCACCCAGTTCCCTGGCGGACAGGTCGAACGGATATGCGCGCCATGAGGCCGGGACGCGGGTGGCCGGCTCAATGTCGCCCGGCGGAACCGTGACCGAGATCAGGTGCGGCCGCAGGTCGGCAAAACCGGACAACGTGCCGATATTGGCCAGGACCTCCCAGGCGGCGAGGGAGCGTGATTCGGCGGCATACACGATTCGGGTTCCGGCGCTGTTCCACCGGCCGCCCGCCTGAAAGGCCCCCTCGCCGGAAAAGGCGCTGCGAACAAAGCGCAGCGGCACCAGGCGCCAGAGGAGAATTCCGGCTTTCACGAAAACACCCCGTGCTCGATCCGTCCCAGGACGGCTTCGACCTCGCGGGCGCCCAGTTCGCTCCTGGCGTAGGCAAGGGGGGTGCGCCAATTCAAAACCGGGAGCGGCTGGTTCAGCCACTGGCGGGCCAACTCGTGCGTGGTGAAAACTTTTCGCGCCTTGTCGTAAAGGCGCATGATGCGGACGGCCCGATCGCCTTCATCGAGCTTCAATTTCCCCCTCGCGGCGACCCGGCGCGAATAGGTGCGGGAAGGAATCTGGATCAGGTCGGCCATTTCTTCGGCCGTAAAGCCTGCTTCCCGGCCGAAGGCCACCACGTCAATCACCGGCAGTCCCTCCTCGATCTGGGTGACGAGAGCGGGGTCATCGACGGAATAGTCAGTGCGCTGCCGGGCGGCCATATGGCGGACCATATCCGCCAAATGGCTAAGGTCAACCTTGGTCCCGGGACCCGCCGCGAAGGGCGGCGATCCGCCGTGACCCAATCTTAACATAGCCGGCGGGGCGCCGTGCCGATGTTGGCGGCCTGCCCCATGCGCCTGCTTGCTTTCCTGCCCCGCCGCTCCGTCGCCCAAACGATCTGGTCCGGCTTCGGCCTCCTGTTCGTCCTGATGCTCGCGGGCGGCGCGGTTTCCTATCGCAGCCTGCAACTCTCCAAGGACTCCTCCGAAAGGCTGGCGCACGAGTCGGTGCTCCGGGCCAGCGCCGCCGCGGAAATGGAGCGGGACCTGCAGGACACCCGCAACCAGCTGACGATCTTCAGCCTTGGGAACCAGCCGGCCGCGTTCGCGCCGGCGCTGGCGGCCCTGCAGCGCTTTGAGCAGCGGCTGCGCGCCGCGCGCGAACTCGGGCAGCGGCATCCGGAAGACCGGAAGCTGCAGCAGGCCCTCGAGCGCCTGCGGGCCACGCTCGAGGCCTATCGCCAGACGGCCGAGCGGCTGCATGCCCTGCACCAGCAGATCGCCGGGAGCCGCGAGGGCGCGGGCTCGGCCTTCGAGGAGCTGACGAAGATCCTCGCGAAGTATGCGGCCGGCAGCGACGGAGATTCCCTGCTCGATCTCGTGCTCTTGCAGCAGGTGTCCGCCATCCGGGTCAGCACCCTGGAGGCCTTCGCCGATCGCAACACCCCGCAGGCGACCCAGGCGGTGGCGCGGCTGGCCGGTTTCAAGCGCCAGGCCAGCGGGAATCCCGAGATCAGCCAGGCCTTCGACGCCTTGCTGACCCGCTTGACCGCGGCGGTGGACCGATTCACGGCCTTTCAGGCGGCGGAGGCGGAGCTTGAGACCCAGGGCGCGGCGCTCATCGCCCTCACCTCCGTCCTCGGCCGGTCCGCCATGACGGAAGTCCGCGAGGTGTCGCTCGCCACGGTGGCGGCCATGACGCGGGCTCTGGCCGTGGTCATGGCGGGACTCGTGGTGACCGTCGGCCTTGGCGGCGCGATTGCGGCCCGGGTCCTCGCCCGGGTGCGGCGCGCGCTGAGCGAGGTGGCGGCGCGGATGGTCGCGGTGGCGCGCGACCTGGCCCAGGATGCGGATGCGCTCGTTGGCACCAGCGAAATCCTGGCCCGGGACACGATGAGCCAGGCCGCCATGCTCGAGGAGACGAGCAACACCGTGTCTGGCATGACCGGGATGACCCGGAGCAACGATGCCGTGGCCCAGAAGATGGCCGGCGCCGCCCGCCGGGCCGCGGAGACCGCGCAGGCCGGCGCGACGGACGTGGCGGAAATGGAGCGGGCCATGGCGGATATCAGCCGGTCCACCCTGGAGGTCACGCGGATCGTCAAGACGATCGACGAGATCGCCTTCCAGACGAACCTGCTCGCGCTCAACGCCGCGGTGGAGGCCGCCCGGGTGGGGGCGGCCGGCGCCGGCTTTGCCGTGGTCGCCCATGAAGTCCGGGCCCTGGCCGTGCGGAGCGCGGAGGCTTCGCGTCTGACCGCGACCAAGGTCGCGGAGGCCGATGACAATACCCGGCAGGGCGTCATCCTGACCGCGCGCGCGTCGAGCGCCTTTCGCGCGGTGGTCGCCC
>CAIWXW010000212.1 GCA_903916755.1 uncultured Opitutaceae bacterium
AGGCACCAGCGCGCGGTGTCGCGGGCCTCGTCGCCCGCGGCCGCGAAATTCAGGGCGTAGTCCGCCAGTTCCACCAGGACCGCGTCGGAGGGCGGCCGCACATTCGAGATCGGGGAGGACATGGGGAGAGGAGCGCCGTCAGCCGCGCTGCGCCAGCGGGGGGAAGGGCCGGTTCGCGGGTCCCGTATAGTTGGCCCCGGGGCGGATGATCTTTCCCTCGATCCGCTGCTCGACGATGTGCGCCGCCCAGCCCGCCGTCCGCGCGATCACGAAAAGCGGGGTGAACATCGCGGTCGGCACGCCGAGCGCGCGATAGGCCGGGGCGCTGTACCAGTCGAGGTTGGGAAACATCTTCTTCAGGTCCCACATCACCGCCTCGATCCGCTCGCAGACGGCGAAGAGCGTGCCCAGGTCGCCCGGCGGGCAAAGGGCGCGCGCGATCTCCTTGATGATGGGATTGCGCGGGTCGCCAATCGTGTAGACCGGATGGCCGAACCCGATGACGATCTCCTTCCGCGCGACCCGCGCGCGGATGTCGGCCTCGGCCGCGTCCGGCGTGGCGTAGCGCGCCGCGATTTCCAGCGCGACCTCATTGGCGCCGCCATGCTTGGGTCCGCGGAGGGCGCCGATGGCGCCGGTGATCGCGGAGTAGAAATCCGAACCGGTCCCCGCGATCACCCGCGCCGTGAAGGTCGACGCGTTGAACTCATGCTCGGCGTAGAGGATCAGCGACTGATCCAGCGCCCGCACGTGGGCCGCGGACGGCGCGCGCTGGTGCAGCAGGCGGAGGAAGTGCCCGGCGATGGTCGGCTCCTCCGCCTCGACCGGGATCCGCCGCCCGCCCGAGGCGAAATGATGCCAGTACAGGAGCATCGAGGGAAAACTGGCCAGCAGCCGGTCGGCGATCCGGCGCGCTCCCGGGACGCTGTCCGGGCCGCCGCCCGCCGGCGGCAGCGCCTCCGGCTCGAGGGCCCCGAGGACGGAGGCGCCCGTGCGCAGGACATCCATCGGATGAGTCCCCGCCGGAATCTGCTCGAGCACGGTGCGCAGCGCCGCCGGCAGGCCGCGGAGCGACTGCAGGCGGCGGCGATAGGCCTCCAATTCCGCCGGGTTGGGCAGCCGCTCGTGAATCAGCAGGTGCGCCACCTCCTCGTAGGTCGCCTCGCGCGCCAGGTCGGCGATGTCGTAGCCCCGGTAGTGCAGGTCATTGCCGCTCTGGCCGACGGTGCAGACGGCCGTGTTGCCCGCGATCACGCCCGACAGGGCGACCGACTTCTTTACCGGCTTAGCGCTTTCCATCGGCGGGCGGGCGCTGGGCCCGGAAGAGCGCGTCGAGTTTCTGCTCATAGGCCTGGTAGCCGAGAACGTCATAGAGGTCCGCCCGGGTCTGCATCCGGCCGACCATGGCCTGCTGGCTGCCATCCCGGCGAATCGCCGCGTAGGTCTCCACCGCGGCGGCGTTCATGGCCCGGAAGGCGGACAAGGGATAAAGCGCCAGGGCGATGCCGGCGGAGCGCAGTTCGTCGACGGTGTACAGGGGGGTCCGGCCGAACTCCGTGATGTTGGCCAGGACCGGCACGGCCACCGCGGCGGTGAACTGCCGGTATTCGTCAAGGCTCGTCAGGGCCTCGGCAAAGATCATGTCGGCGCCCGCGGCGACATAGGCCCGCGCGCGCGCTATGGCGCCCGCCACCCCTTCGGTCGCGGCCGCGTCCGTCCGCGCCATCACGACGAAGTCCGGGTCCGGCTTCGCCGCGACCGCCGCCTTCAGCCGGTCGCACATCTCCTCCGCCGCCACGATCTCCTTGCCCGGCCGGTGGCCGCAGCGCTTGGCCGCGACCTGGTCCTCAATGTGCACCGCCGCCACACCCGCGCGGGCCAGCTCGCGGATCGCGCGCGCGATCGTGAAGGCGTGGCCCCAGCCGGTGTCGATGTCGACCAGCAGCGGCAGCGGCACGGCGGCGGTGATGCGGCGGGCCTCCGTCACGACGTCGTCGAGGCTGGTCAGGCCCAGGTCGGGCAGACCGTGGGCCGCATTGGCCACGCCCGCGCCCGAAAGGTACAGCGCGCGGAAGCCGGCGCGCTGCGCCAGCAGGGCCGCATAGGCGTTGATGGCGCCGGCGACCTGCAGGGGACGCTCGGCCGCCACCGCCGCGCGGAAGGATGCGCCGGGGGAGGAACTCACGCCGGCCAGCTTAGGAACCGGGCCGGGGCTGTCGAGCGCGGGAGGCTTCAGGTATTCTCGTCCTCACCCCCCGGCCGCGAGGCCTGGTTGGCGGGCAGATGCTGGGGCAGGACGAAGTAATAGTTCATCAGCCACCAGCTGCGGGACGAGCGGTAGAACAGCATGGGCACGACGACCGCGCCGATCCCGCCGATGATGAAGGCGGGCGCCGGGGCGATCACGCCGTGGAACGCCATGATCAGGATCGGGGTGAGGAAGACAACGACCGTGAAGCCGTAGTTCAGCGACATGGAGCCGAGAAAGAAGCCCTCGTCGCGTTCGATCTTCAGGCCGCATTGGGGGCACGCCGGCGCCATCTCGAACAGCTTGCCGGTCTGGAACAGGGTCCGGGCCCCGCAGTTGGGGCAGCGGTTGGTCAAGCCACGGGCGACGATCTGCCAGCGGGTGACCTGCAGCGGAGGGAGGGAGGGCGGCAGGGAGGTCATGGCCCGGGGACCCTAAATGAAAAACGCCTCACCCGGAAGGGTGAAGCGTCGCAAAGGAACCGAAGGTCTCCGCTCAGGAACCGAGCTGGAAGCGGACGAAGCGCCGGATCTGGATGTTCTCGCCGATCTTGGAGATCTTCTCGGTGAGCACTTCCTTGACGGTCTTCTCCGGCAGCTTGACGAACGGCTGGTCGATCAGACACACGGTCGAGTAGTGCTTCTCGAGCTTGCCCTCGATGATCTTCTGGGCCGCGGCCGGGGGCTTGCCCTCCACCTGCGCGGTCGCGATCTCACGTTCCTTGGCGATGTCGGCCTCGGGCACCTGGTCGCGGGAAACGTAGAGCGGGCTGTGGGCCGCGATCTGGAGGCAGAGATCCTTCACGAAGGCGCGGAACTCGTCGTTGCGGGCCACGAAATCGGTCTCGCAGTTGACCTCAATCAGGACGCCCACCTTGCCGCCCACGTGGATGTAGCTCTCGATGAGGCCTTCCTTGGTCGTCCGGTCCGCCTTCTTGGCGGCGGAGGCGGCGCCCTTCTTGCGCAGGATCGTGATCGCCTCCTCGGTGTTGCCGTTGGTCTCGACCAGCGCCTTCTTGCAGTCAAGGAGGCCGGCGCCGGTCTGGCCGCGCAGCTCATTGACCATCGTGGCGGTGATGGTGACGGGAGTGGTGGTGGAAGTGCTCATGAAGGGATTATAGCCAGTTATTCGGCTTTGACCACGGCCTTGCGGCGGGTGGGCAGGCGGCGCTTGACGGCGGCCGGATCGGTCTCGCCATCGACCGCCACGGCCACGTCGGCCGGGAGCGGAATCTTGGAGAGGTCGATTTCCTCGCTGCTGCTCGGAGCGACATCGCTGCCGCCCTCGAACTGGGAGGCCTTGATGTCGGCGGCGCCGCGCTGGTTGCGACGGGATTCACGGACCCCCTCGGCCTCCTGGATCGCGGCGACCAGGGTGTCGACGATGATGCGGACGGACTTGACCGCGTCGTCGTTGCCCGGGATCGGGTGCGTGACGAGGCTCGGATCGGAATTGGTGTCGGCGAGGGCGACGCAGGGGATGCCGCAGCGGGCGGCTTCGGCGACCGCGATGGCCTCGTGGTTGATGTCGATCACGATCAGGGCGGTGGGCAGGCCGCCCATTTCGGCGATGCCGTTGAAGTTGCGCTGCATGCGGACCATCTCGCGCTTGATGGCGGACTCTTCCTTGCGGGGCAGCTTGGACATCTCGCCCGAGGTCTCCATCGCCTGGTACCGCTTGAACTTGGCGATCGATTTCTTGACCGTCGCGTAGTTCGTGAGCGTGCCGCCCAGCCAGCGGTCGACGCAGAAGGGCCTGTTGGTCGCGGCCGCGGCCTCGCGGACGATTTCCTTCGCTTGGCGCTTGGTGCCGACGAACAGGATGTTGCCGCCGTTGGCGACGGTTTCGGTCAGGAACTCACACGCCTTCTCGAGGTTCGCATGGGTCTTGCCGAGATCGATGATCGTGACGCCCTGCCGATGGTCGAAAACGTACGGCTTCGAACGGGGGTTCCAACGCTTGGTCTGGTGGCCGAAGTGAACGCCGGCATCCAGGAGGTCTTTGACGGAAACGCTAATGCTCATGAGGATCTAATATCTGACCGATATCAGGTCGGCCAAAAGGGCCGCCTTACGATCGCTGACAATTGATGGTTATGGGTGGGACTGACGGCCGTCACCCCGATGGGCAACGGAAGGTCCAACACATAGCAGCCCC
>CAIWXW010000213.1 GCA_903916755.1 uncultured Opitutaceae bacterium
ACCACCACATCGGCCGGCTGCTCCTGCTCCTCTCCGGAAAGGAGATCGACCAGTCGCACGCCCCGGACCCGCTGGGCCGCATCGTCGTAAATGAGACCGACGACATGGCAGCGCGTGCGGAGTTCGAAACCCGCCCTTTGCCGCAGCAGCGGGTAGAGCAGGACGTCGGGGGTGGCCTTCGCCTTGGCTTCGCAGCTGAATCGTTCGCAGTGACCGCAATATTGGCATTGGCCGAGGGTCATGCCGTCCGGATTGGTATAAACCCCGGGGGACGTCGCGGCTGGAATCGGAAACGGCTTGTAGCCGAGCGCGGTGGCGGTCTGCCGGAAAATGCCGCCCGCCTCCGTAATCTCGAGGGGGCGCTGCGGGTAAGGCCCTCGCCGCGGAGCCTCATGGGGGTTTCCGCCGGCGAGGATCCGTCCGTTGATGTTGCCCGCCTGGCCGGCGATGCCGAAAAGCCTTTCGAATAGATCGTAATACGGCTCCAGCTCGGCGTAGGTGACACCCCAATCCTGGATCGGCATATCCGCGGGAATCGCACTCCCGCCATACCGGCCCTCGAGCCGCGATTTGAGCGTCGGATCGGATTCGGACCAGCGCCAGGTCTCACCGCTCCAATGGTTGGCCGCCCCGCCCACCCCCTCCCCGGGCAGGAAGGCTTCCATCCGCCGCACCGGCAGGGCCTCTTCGCGCCGGGAATGGCGCAGGCTGTAGGTTTGCACGGCCCAATCCTGCATGAGGCCCTGATGCTGGTCCCAGCGCAGCTCGTCCCGCTGGCTCGGAATCTTCTCCGCGGCGCCGCCGCCGCGGTCTTCCCCGCGCTCCAGCACCAGGACATCGATCCCGGCGGCGGTGAGCTGGCGGCCCACCAGCCCAGCCGTGAGGCCGCCGCCGACGATGACCACGGTGCGATGCTTTAGAAGCGTAGCCACGATTTGAATCGGTTGGCGATCAGCTGAAATCGGCGATCGACTTGGG
Source organism: uncultured Opitutaceae bacterium (assembly GCA_903916755.1). Classification (GTDB taxonomy): domain Bacteria; phylum Verrucomicrobiota; class Verrucomicrobiia; order Opitutales; family Opitutaceae; genus Palsa-1447. The sequence goes on from CAIWXW010000213.1 coordinate 979, forward strand.
ATCTTTCGCCGCCGGGTGCGGTTTCCCGCGATAGGTGATCATGTCGTTTGTGTACGTCGCCGGCAGGCCCGGATAGCCGATCACCCTCCAAAAAACTTTGCCGATATTGCCTCCATACATCGGATCGGAAAAACAGGCCTGTTCGAACAGGGGATAAACCAGCGTGTTGAACCAGTCGGCCAGCGAAAGCGGGGCCGCGGCGAATTTGCCGGCCGCCAGATCCGCCAGAAATGCGTCAGCGTCAGCGGCGGAAAGCTCGAAAAATCCCTTCCCATGCCGCCGCCTGCACTCCCCCTCGGCCGCCGCCAAGCCCGCCTTGAAATATTGCTCGGGCGTGAGCGGAAGCTGGTATCCGAGTTCCGGCTTGCCCGATTTCCACGGTCCCTGGCGATAAAGCCGGTCGCCCCGGCCGAACGCCCCCGCCAGCTGCCGATCGATGAAGACCGCGAGCCCGCAGTCCACGCCATTCGGGGTGAGGCTGTCGGCGGGGCACATGACGTTCACCATCGCCTCGACAAATCCCGCCTCGTCGGGCCCCAAAGACGCATAGCCCGGCGCGGGCGCCGGCACCGCGGGGCCCGCCGGCGCCGCCGCCGGCGGCGGGACGTCCTGGCCGGCAGCGCTCGTCGCCGCGACGATCCCTCCGCCCGCCAGCGTCGCCACCCGTTTCAGAAAGCTCCGCCGGTCGCTTTTGGTTGCGCTGGTTTCGTCCATGACAGAGGTGCGACGGTGGGGCCGTCGCACAGCTGGGACCAGCTGGCAAACGACGGGGAAGCGGGGCACGCCAAGCTGCCCGAGATCGGCGGCGCGAAGCAAGCCCTTAGTCCCGGATGCCGATGGTCTTCCGCCCGCCCGAGGCCGCGCGTAATTTCCTCTTCAGAACCGCTGGCCGCTGGTTTAAACAGTGGCCTCGCGTCCCCTCGCATCACCCCATCGAAGGACCTTCCGGATAGTTCTTCTCCGCCCGGTTCCTGCTGCCGATCGCGCTCGTCGGCTGACTATTGCCCCCGGTCGCCCGCCTGTCCAAGCACAACGCCGGCGGCTATCCCCACACCTCCGTCGACCGCCCCTGGTCCATCAACACGGCCATCGCGTCCGCGATCCCGCCCGCGCCGCGGGCTTCGAGCGCTACCTAAAGTCGCCGTCTGGCCGAGCTTTCGCTCGCATGCACCTCTGGTCCAGCCGAGGCAGAGGAGGTCAACTATTCCAACCTGACCCCGTGGAATTGCTGACCCCGTGGAATTGCCCTGCCGCCATCAGTTCGCAACCGCCGGCTCCGGCCCACGGCGAAGGGCCCGGCCCTCGTCCAGATCGATGTAGTCGAACATGGTCAGGGCAGCGTCAATGGGGAAGCCTGACTCCTTCAGCCGAAAATGCAGGCGCTCCGTGTATCGGTCGCGCCAGCAGCGCCGGGAAAGGAAGCCGTTCCAGGTCTCGATTTCATAATCGACCGGCTTCCGTCCGTGTGCGAAAGCCCAGGTGATCAACTCCTCGTCGCCGCCGCCCTTAAGAGCTTCGGCCTCCAACGCGTCATAGTTGATCCGGAGGAAGCGGCAGCACTGGCCGTCGAAGCCCTCGGGAGCGCCCTTAAGCTCCACCCAGGCTGGAGGCAGTTTGCCTTGCTGATTCAGCCGGATCTTATCGAGCATCCGGCCAAAATGAACGATGCCGCCTACGGTCTCATAGGGGCTGCGCAGGCCGGGGATCAGGGTCGCGCCCATAGGGTTAACCTCCCAGCGCTGCCTAACCGCGCGGGCCCCCAGGACCCCCAGGACCTCCTGGGCCTCCCCATCCTCCCCCGCCCCCGCGGGCGGGCGCAGGCGGAGCGGCTTTCCCTTGGGCGAGCGGCGCGGGCTGGTCGTCGGAGCGCTTGACCCACTTGTAGATTTTCGAGGAGTTCTGCCAGAAGTACTTCTCCTGCTGCGCACGCGTCTTGGTGGAGAAGAAATGCTGCATCAGGCCGACCTCCTCGGAGATGGTGGCCACGCCGTAGCTGTTGGGATAATC
>CAIWXW010000214.1 GCA_903916755.1 uncultured Opitutaceae bacterium
CGTACCCTCAAGGTCGGCAGCCGCATCTTCAAGGAAGGCGACTTCCTCTCGATCGACGGCACCTCCGGCACGGTCTACGCCGGCGAGGTCAAGACCGCCCCCTCCGAGGTCATCCAGGGCCTGATCCACGGCAACGCCGAGGCCAAGGCGAGCCGGACCTTCAAGAACTTCGCCCAGCTCATGAAGTGGTGCGCCCAGGCCACCCGCATGCAGGTGCGCACAAACGCCGACACCCCGGAGCAGACCCGCAACGCCATGGCCTTCGGCGCCACCGGCATCGGCCTGACCCGGACCGAGCACATGTTCTTCGAGGGCGACCGGATCGACGCCATGCGCGAGATGATCCTGGCGGACACGCTCGCCGCGCGCGAAACCGCGCTGGCCAAGCTCCTGCCCTACCAGCGCGAGGACTTCCTCGGGATCTTCAAGGCCCTGAAGGGCTTCCCGGCGACGATCCGCTTCCTCGACCCGCCGTTGCACGAGTTCCTCCCCCACGCCAAGGAGCAGCAGGCCGCCCTGGCCCAGAAGCTCGGCATCTCCCTCGAGAAGATCGAGCACCGCGTCCACGAGCTGCATGAGTTCAATCCGATGCTCGGCTTCCGCGGCTGCCGCCTCGGCATCCGCTATCCCGAGATCACCGCCATGCAGGCGCGCGCGATCTTCGAGGCCGCCGCCCTGGCCAAGAAGGCCGGCATCAAGGCGGTGCCCGAGATCATGATCCCGCTCGTCGGCTTCAAGCGGGAGCTCGATCTCCAGGTCGCCCTCGTCCACGAGGTCGCCGCCAAGGTGCAGGCCGAGCGGAAGGTGAAGCTCACCTACTCCGTCGGCACCATGATCGAGGTGCCCCGCGGCGCCCTGACCGCCGACGAGATCGCCCACACCGCCGAGTTCTTCAGCTTCGGCACCAATGACCTCACCCAGACCACCCTCGGCATGAGCCGCGACGACTCGGGTTCCTTCCTCGCCCCCTACCAGGAGGCCGAGATCATGAAGAAGAACCCCTTCGCCACGATCGACCAGAGCGGCGTCGGCCAGCTGATGCAGATCGCGATCACCAAGGGCCGGTCCACCCGCCCCGGGATCAAGCTCGGCATCTGCGGCGAGCACGGCGGCGATCCGGATTCGGTCAAGTTCTGCCATAAGCTCGGCTTGAACTACGTCTCCTGCTCGCCCTTCCGCGTGCCAGTGGCCCGGCTGGCCGCGGCCCAGGCCGCGGTGGCCGAGGCCAGCGCCCAGCGCAAATAACCCGGCGGCTTCCGCCGGTTTCGGATTGCCCCGGAGCGGGCCTGCGGCGTCATACCTCGACGTCGCTATGTCCGCTCCCGCCTCCGCCCTGCCTCCGCTCCCGGATCCTGCCGACCCGCGGCTCCTGGAGTATCTCAATCTCAAGCTGCGCGAGATCGGGCAGCCGGGGGTCAAGCTGGCCGAGCAGGAGGGCCTGGCCGAGCTGGTCGACCACCTCCTGGCGCTCAGCCGCGAGAAGGACCGGGTCCTCGCGCGGCACCTCTGCCCGGTCGACCAGCGGATCCAGGATTTCCTGAACGGCTGGCTCGGCGCCGCCGGGGACGTCCCGCGGCTGCCCAGCCTCACGCTCGTCCTCGACCGTCCGGGGCTGGCCCGCGCCCTTTCGCTGCCCCATGGCGGCGACAAGCACGTCAGCGACATCCTCACCTCCTACCGCGTCCGCCAGGGCGTCCTGCACAATCCGAGGAGCGACCGGCGCACGACCCAGGGGATTTTCCACGTCGCCGAGGGCGGGCTGCCCATCCCGGACGACAAGAAGGCCGTGCCGGCCGCCGTCTTTCGCCAGCTGCTCGCCCGCGCCCTGCAGCCTCCGCCGGAGCTCCTCCGCGTGCCCTTCGGGGCCGCCGCCGCCCCGGGCGCGGAATGCTTCGTTTCGCTCCACCTGCGCCCGGTGGTGGTCCCGGCGGTGCCGGGCTTCACCCCCGCCCGCGCGATGGAGACGCGCTTCTTCGCGCCCGGCGCCCTCGCCGCCAACCTGGATTTCGTCGAGAGCATCTTCGGCAATGCCGGAGATCCCTACCTGCCCGAAAATGACGCCGCCCTCGATCCCGAGCACTGGACCGGGCACACTGGCTGCATCATCCTCGCGCCGCACCTGAACGGGATCCGCAAGCGCGACCTGGGCCTCCCCGCCTGGGACCAGGCGACGGAGCGCCAGCGCCGCGACGGGATGTGCTGGAAGCAGGAGGCCGAGACCTACAACGATGGCACGCCCTTCAAGCTGACCGCGCGCGACGCGGCGGGCGTGATTGTCACGCTGATCTCCGACAACTACTTCGGGTACTGCAAGAAGGAGGTGAAGACCCAGCTGAGCTTCGCCGCCAATCTTCTCGGCGGAGCCGAGGAGGAGCATGCCGGCGGCGCGGTGGTGTTTCCCAGCTATGACCTCGGGGAGGACTTCCGGCTCAACCCGAACCTGCCCGACGTGACCCACACCTTCGCCGAGGCGCTCGCGCTGCTCGGCGAGCGCGCGGTGCTCCAGCCCGGCGGCTGGGCCCGCGACACGGAGTTCCCCAACATCTACTACGTCCCGGCCGACGCGCGCTTCGACCTCCGGGTCCAGCGGATCAGCTGGCAGGCCGCGGACGGCGCGACCGCCACCCTGCAGCTCCTGCCTGGCGGCACCTACGTGCTGCCCTCGGGCTACAAGGTCGAGATGGTGAAGCCCGAGGCGGACCGCCGGTGGCGGCTCCGCGGCACGACCGCCGAGGGCCTGCTCTGCCACAAGCCCTGCACCGTCTCCGGCGGCGGCAAATCCGAGATCTCGAAGCCGATCGCCGACGCGATCTTCACCGGGCCGGTCTTCGTCAGCGACCTGGGCCACGATCTCGACGCGGTCGAGGCCATCCTGCAGCGCGACTTCCGGGGCCGCTTCCGGGACATGAGCGGCCACCGGGCCCGCGGCCGGCCGCTGCTGAGCCCGGAGCGCTCGCTGGGCTCGGTGGTCAAGCTCCTGAGCCGCAGTCCCGACTACACGCCCGCCTACAACGCCTGGATCGCCTCGATCCCGCGCTCGATCCGCGACCTGGTGCTCCTGGTCAAGCGGCTCTACAAGCCGGAATGGGGCTCCGACTGGCGCCATCGCTTCACCGTCGACACGATCAACGCGCGGCCCGGCAACGAGTTGAAGTACAATGAGGAGCGGCTGCTGACCGACTATGTCCGCGTGGGCTACACCCGCGAGGGCGGTTGGCGCACCTTCACCCTGCGCAACGATTTCCTTCCGGCCGAGAAGATCCAGGCCGAGGACGACATCACCGCTTCGACCGTCGCCCCAAAGGGCCGGGTCGAGGGCCTGCCCGGCTGGGTGACCGAGCCGTCGCTCAAGTTCGTCCACAACTGCGAGCTGCGGCTCTTCCAGCGCCCGGACGACGCGGTCGTCCGCGGCTACGACAAGCGCACCGAGCGCGACTTCAGCCGGTCGGGCGTCTTCTTCTCGAACTACGAGCCGATCGACCGGGTTGCAACCCGCGCCGTGGTCGACGACGCGCGCGGCTTCGACGAGTACACCGAGCCCATGCGGCAGGCCTTCCGCGCCTTCCTGGCCGCCGGGCACCCGGCGTTCATCGTCGCCCCCTCCCATCCGCGGATCGTGGACGGCAAGCCGACCAAGAACCCGCGCTACCTGCAGAATCGGCCCGATCTCGAGGAACCCCGCGGCAGCTATCTCGCCCACATCGGCGCGCGGCTGTACCGCCGGCTGCCCGCGACCGCCGCCGCGCCCTTCCCGGTCGGGTCCATCCTGGTCGGCCGCCGGCTCAATCCGCCCGAGGCGGGCGTGCGCCCGCTCTGCGTCTACGGCCCGATCCACTACCAGGAGCTGCCCGAGGCCTTCATGGACCTGATCGCGAGCCTCACCGGCAAGTCGCCCTCGACCACCGGCGCGGGCTCCGAGGGCGCCCTGACCAAGGGGCCCTTCAACGCGCTCCCGCCGATCTACGACCTGAACGTGGCCCTGGCCTCCTACATTCTCACGGGGCTGCCGATCTTCTCGACGGCGGCCGGCTGGGTCGGCCCCCGCCACCGCGTGGACCACGACATCAGTCTCCTGGTGCCCGAGATCTGGTGCCGGATGACGCCGGCCGAGCGCGAGCCCCCGTACCTGATCGCGCAGGGCCACCTCGAGCGCTGCGTCGACTTCGAGCACGCCGGCCGGAAGGTGCTGGCCAGCCGCTTGGGCTGGCGGATCACCGACCGATTCGTGCAGACCTTCTGCGCCCGGGTGCTGGGCAATCCCGGCACCCTCTTCGACGAGGAATTCCTCCAGCCGGAAAAGCAGGATATCGCGATCTTCGCCGACGGCCTCGACAACATTGTTGAGACCATGCGGGCCGCCGCCGAGCGGTATTTTGCGGACGGCTCGATTGCCCTGGCCTGCCCGCCGCTGCGCGCCCTGCTGCACATCATGCGCGACGGCACCTGGGAGGGAAAGGGAGCGGATGATGCCGGATTTCGCGCGCTCTTCACCCGCGAATCGCTGCTGGCCAGCGACTGGTATCGCGAGCGCCTCGGCGCCCAGCAGGAGATCGACGCCCACCTCTGGCACCGGCACGCCGCCTACCTGCAGACCTTCCTCGCCCGGACCAACTACGCCGACGTGGCGGGCCGGCTGGACATCCGCGCCCGCCTCCAGCGCGCCACCGCGGCGGAAAAGGCGGCGCGGGCGCCGGGCTATGCGGCGACCCTGGCGGGCACCCTGGGGGCGGAACCCGCCATCGCCGCCGCCCTGCCGTCCCGCTCGGCCGCTTCGTGACGGCCGGGCGGAGGCCCAGGCCTATTCCGCCGCGGCGCGCAGCGCGATCGACGCGCCCTCGAGCCCCGGAGCGGAGGCCGACAGCGTGATCGGCCCGCCGGCGCCGGCCGCCGCGGCCTTGACCAGCGCGAGGCAGCTTCCCTCGTAGGCCTGCCGATCGGGCGACTGGAAGAGCTCGTGGCTGGAGTGATTGCCGCTGTCGGTGCGGAGGACACCGGGACCGGTCAGCGCGAAGTGAATCAGCGGACTGGCATCCGGCACGACCGTGCCCTGGGCATCGACCACGGTGGCCGTGACGGTCGCGACGCTGTCGAACTCGGGCCGCACCTGGTCATGGTCGGCGGCGAGCAGGATTTTGGCCGGGGCGCCCGCGGTGCGGAGCTCATCGGTGGCGACAACCTGGCCGCCGCTCGAGGCCACGGCCCGGATCGTGCCGGGAACGAAGCCGACCTTCCACGTGCGCGCGGTGGCGTCGGCGTGGAGCGGCTGCGTCCCGAGGGACTGCCCGTTGAGGAAGAGCTCGACCTGCTCGGCGTTGCTGTAGACCTCGACGTTCTCGACGTGGGCGGCCCGGTTCCCCGGCGTCCAGTCGGCGAAGAGCTCCGGCGGCCGGAGCCGGTAGTTGGCCTGGACCGGCGTGTTGTAGCCGGGATCCACGACGCGGGGGCCGGAGGCGCGGGCGCGACGCACGATGTGCACCACCGGCTGGTCGCTCCACCAGCTTTGCCGCTCGTAGGCCAGCGGGTGCGGGCGGCCGGTCTGGTCGATCAGGCCGGAGCGGGAGGAGACGAGCGGCCAGAGGGGGGATTCGCCCAGGTAGTCGATGCCCGCCCAGAGGAACTGGCCCGAGTAGGGGGCGTGGTCGCGCACCGCCAGCCAGGCCTCGCGGTCGTGGTGGTTTTCGGTGCCGACAATCTTGCGCGTCGGCTTCTGGTCGTGGGCCGCGATCAGCTCGTTGTCGCGGTAGTTGGTGCCGATCACGTCGAGCAGGTCCGCCAGGCCGTCGTCGTAGTCGTGGGTCACGTTGGGCCGCAGGAGGGCCTGCGTCACCGGCCGGGTCGGGTCGTTCGCGTGGAAGACCGCCACCAGCCCGCCCAGGATCCGCTTGGAAAGCTCGGCATTGGGGGTGTCGTGGATCTCATTGCCGGCGCTGTAGAGGATGATGCTCGGATGGTTGCGGTCGCGGCGCACGGTGTCGCGCGTGTCGAGCTTCGACCAGTCCTCGAAATAGAGGTGATAGTCGCCGATGTTCTTCGCCACCGTCCAGCAGTCGAACAGCTCGTCCATCACGAGGAATCCCATCCGGTCGCACAGGTCCAGGAATTCCGGGGCGGGCGGGTTGTGGGCCGTGCGGATGGCGTTCACGCCCAGCCCGCGCAGGATCCGCAGGCGCCGCTCCCAGACGTCGAGCGGGACGGCGGCGCCGAAGGCGCTGCCGTCGGCGTGCAGGCAGACGCCCTTCAGCTTGAAGTTTTTCCCATTGAGCCAGAATCCGGTGTCCGCCTCGAAGTGCGCGTCGCGCACCCCGAAGGTGGCCCGGCCCTGGTCCAGCCCGGCGCCGGCCGCCGCCACGGTGCACACGGCCTGGTAGAGATGCGGGGCATCGAGATTCCAGAGCTGGGGATGGGCGAGGGTCAATTCCTGCTCGATCACCGCGGTCTGGTGGGCCGCGACGGTCTGCGGATCCCCATGGCCGCCCGCCGCCGTGACGGCGCCGCCGGCGCCGTCCAGCAGCTGCACGCGCACGTCGATTTGGCGGTCGGTGTCCGATTGGTTGACGACCGTGGTCTGGACATGGATGACCGCCTGGTCGGCCGAAACCCGCGGGGTCGTGACAAAGATGCCGCCCTGGTCGAAGTGCACCGGATTGAGGGTCAGAAGCCGCACATGCCGGTAGATGCCCGCGCCGCTGTACCAGCGCGAGGCCGGCTGGTCGGCGTCATTGCAGCGAACAGAGAGGATGTTGGCCTGGCCGGGGCCGAACTTGAGGGCCTTCGCGGGCAGCTCATAGCGAAAGGTGATATAGCCGTAGGGCCGGCGGCCCAGGTGGGTGCCGTTGATCCAGACGTCGCTGTTGGCCATCACGCCGTCGAATTCGACGAAAAGCCGCTGGCCCTGGGCCGCGACGGGCAGCTCGAAATGGTGGCGGTACCAGCCCACGCCCGCCGGCAGGAAGGCGCCCGCGCCTCCGGCCGGATTGAGGGGGTCGAACGGCCCCTCGATGCTCCAGTCATGGGGCACGTCCAGCGTGCGCCACGCCGCGTCGTCGAAATTGGGGCGCTCGGCGCCGGCAAAGTCGCCGCGGCTGAATTTCCAGTCGCGGTCGAGAGAGCGCGTGTCGGCGCGGGAGGGAGCGGACAGGCCGAGGGCCGCCACGCCGCCAAGCAGGGCAAGGAGTCGCTTCATAAGGGGTAAGGAGGGGGACGCACCGCGGCGCGAGAGGTTGCGCAAACGGCGGCTGGATCCGCCTGGACGGTCCGAAAGACGAACGGTCAACGGGGCGAAACGCGAATTGTTATTCTCCTTTTGCCGGCCGGCCGTAAGGTGGCCGGTACCCCATGAAGACCCTCGTCATCGAAAAGCCCGGCCAGGCCGCCTATGGCGAAAAACCGCTGCCCGTCCCCGCCCCCGGCGAGGTGCTCCTGCGGATCAAACGGCTGGGATTCTGCGGCACCGACCTCAACACCTTCCGGGGGGCCAATCCCCTGGTCACCTATCCCCGCATCCCGGGCCACGAGGTGGTCGGGGTGATCGAGAGCGTCACGGCCGGCGTGCCGCCGGCGCTCGCGCCCGGGGTCGAAGCCACCGTGCTGCCCTACTCCGCCTGCGGCCGCTGCAGCTCGTGCCGCGCAGGTCGGCCCAACGCCTGCCGCGAGAACCAGACCCTCGGCGTGCAGCAGGACGGCGCCTTCACGGAATTCGTCGTGGTGCCCTGGCAGAAGATCGTGGCCGCTCCGCTCAGCACGCTGGAACTCGCGCTGGTCGAGCCGCTGGCGGTGGGTTTTCACGCCGTCGCACGCGGCCGGGTGACGGCCCGGGACACCGTGGTCGTCTTCGGCTGCGGGATGATCGGCCTGGGCGCCATCGCCGCGGCCGGCCTCGCCCGCGGGGCCACCGTCGTCGCGGTCGACATCGAGGACGGCAAGCTGGCGCTGGCGAAGCGCGCGGGGGCGGCCCATGTGGTCAATTCCCGGACCGAGCCGCTGCACGAGAAGCTGCTCGCGCTCACGCGCGGCAACGGCCCGGAGGTCGTCATCGAGGCGGTCGGGACCCCCGCCACCTTCCAGGCGGCGGTCAGTGAAGTCGCCTTCGCCGGCCGGGTGGTTTACATCGGCTACGCTCGGGAGCCCGTATCCTACGAGACCAAGCACTTCATCCTGAAGGAGCTCGATATCATGGGTTCGCGGAACTCCACGCCGGAGGATTTCCAGCAGGTGATCGCGCTGCTGCAAAGCGGCCGCTACCCGGCGGCGGCCACCGTCACGCGGACCGTGCCCTTCGCCGCGGCGGCCGGGGCGCTGCGGGACTGGGCCGAGCAGCCCGGCCAGTATACCAAGATTCACGTCGAGCTCCCCTGACCGCCGCCCCGATGGACCTGCCGGGCCTGACCCTCGACGCCCATCACCACTTCTGGCGCTACACCGCCGAGGAATACGGCTGGATCGACGATTCCATGGCGGCCATCCGGCGGGACTTCCTGCCGGCCGACCTGGAGCGGGAAATCCTCGCGGCGGGCATTGACGCGGTCGTCTCGGTCCAGGCGCGCCAGTCGGTCGAGGAAACCCGCTGGCTGCTGGACCTCGCCCAGAGCCACCCCTTTATCCGGGGCATCGTCGGCTGGGCCCCGCTCAGCGAGCCGGACGGGCCGCGGCTCCTGGCGGAGTGGTGCGACCGGCATCCCAAGCTCCGCGGCGTGCGCCACGTGCTGCAGGGCGAGGCCGACGACCGGTACATGCTGCGGGAGGACTTCAACCGCGGGATCCGCAGCCTGCGCCCCCTCGGGCTGGCGTACGACATCCTGATCTTCGCGCGGCATCTGCCGCACGCCTGCGCCTTCGTCGACCGCCATCCCGGGCAGATCTTCATCCTCGATCATATCGGCAAGCCGGAGATCCGCACCGGCGCGCTGGAACCCTGGCGCACGCAGCTGCGGGAGCTCGCCCGCCGGCCCCACGTCTATTGCAAGGTCTCCGGGCTGGTGACGGAGGCCGAGCCCGGGCGCTGGACCGAGGCGCAGCTTGAGCGCTATTTTGCCCCGGTGCTCGAAGCCTTCGGCCCGCGGCGAATCATGTTCGGCAGCGACTGGCCGGTCTGTCTGCCCCAGTGCGACTACGCCCGCTGGGCGCAGCTCGTGCGGCGCTGGTGCCGCCAGCTGTCGGCGCCGGAGCAGCAGCGGATCTTCGGGGGCACCGCCGCGGAGGCGTACGGACTCTGACTCCCAGGGGCGCTCCCGATTGACAGAACCCGGCGGCGGCGCATCCCTGTTCCACCCGCCCCCATGCCCACCGCCCGCCTCCGCTTCGCCGGCTTCCGGCTCTCCCTGCTGGCCCTGCTGCCGCTGGCGGCCCGCGCCTCCGACCAGTTCGTCTTCTTCGGCACGCACCTCGCGGGCCCGGGCAAGGGCTTTTATGTGGCGCATTTCGACCCGGAGACGGGTGTCCTGTCCGCGCCGCGGTTCGACACGGAAGCGAAGGCGCCGGCGTATTTCGTCATCCATCCGGACGGGCGCCACCTCTACACCTGCAACTCAGGCCGGCCGGGCGGCATCAGCGCCTACGCGATCGAGCCCCGCACGGGCGCCCTGACCCTCATCAACACGAAGCCGGCGGGCGGAGCCGACACGAGCTACCTCAGTCTGGATCGCTCGAATCGGTACGCGATGATCGCCAACTACGAGGGCGGCAACATCGCCGTTTTCGCCCTGGCGGCGGACGGCGGCATCGGCGCCCGGACCGCGTTCATCCAGCATACCGGCCACGGCGTCGATCCCGCGCGGCAGAAGCACGCGTTCGCCCACTCCATCGTCACGGATCCGACCAACCGCTTCGCCGTGGTCTGCGACCTCGGACTGGACCGGGTGTTCGTCTACCGGTTCGACGCCACGACCGGCGCCCTGACGCCGAATGACCCCGCCGGGGTGACCGTGAAGCCCGGGTCGGGTCCGCGCCATCCCGTGTTCCATCCGAACGGCCGCTGGGTCTACGTCGTCACGGAAATGGGCAGCACCGTGATCGCCTTCCATTGGGATGCGCTCCGCGGAACGCTGCAGGAGTTCCAGACGGTCTCGGCGCTGCCGGCGGACTTCAGGGGCACGAGCGTCTCGGCGGAGATCGCCGTCCATCCCAACGGCCGGTTTCTCTACGCCAGCAATCGCGGCCACAACAGCCTCGCGTCCTTCGCCATCGATCCCGACACCGGCCGGCTGACGCCCCTCGCGCACGTCTCCACCCAGGGCCGGACGCCCCGGAACTTCGCGTTCGACCCCACCGGCAAGTGGATCATCGTCACCAACCACGACAGCGGCAATGCGGTGGTCTTTGGCGTCAATCCCGACACCGGCGCCCTGGCGGCCGCGGGCGCTCCCGTGCCGGTCCCCTATCCCTTCTGCGAACGCTTTCTCGCCGTCTCTCCATGAGTGTCCTGCCCCCCACCCTGCTCGCCTACATCGGCACCTATACCAAGGGCGCCAGCCGCGGCATCTATGCCGTGCGGCTCGACACCGCGACCGGGGCCCTCTCCCCGCCGACCGTCGCGGCGGAGACGACGCATCCGACCTTCCTGGTCTATTCGCCCGACCGGCGCTTTCTCTATGCGGTGCGGGATTCCGCCGCGATGGTGGCGGCCTACGCGGTCGAGGCCGAGGGCCTCCGGCCCCTGCCTTCGGCTCCCTCCCCCCAGGCGGTCGCGCCCTGTCACCTGGCGGTCGATCGGACCGGCCGGACGCTGCTCGTCGCCAACTACCATACGGCCATCATCGCGGCCCTCCCGCTGGCGCCCGACGGGACCCCGGGGCCCGCCCAGGTCATCGCGCACTTGGGACGGGGGCCCCATCCCCAGCGCCAGGCGGCCGCGCATGTGCATTCCTCCGCCATCTCGCGCGACAATCGCTTCGCGCTGGTCTGCGACCTCGGGCTCGATCGGATCTACAGCTACCACCTTGACGCGGCCCAAAGCCGGCTGACTCCGGCCCAGCCGCCCTTCACGGCCGCGGCGGCCGGCAGCGGGCCGCGACACTCCGCGTTCTCGGCGGACGGCAGCCGGTTCTACGTGGTCAATGAACTCGCGAACACGGTGTGCGCCTACGATTACGATGGCGCCAGCGGCGCCCTGGCCCTCCGGCAGGAGATCTCGACCCTGCCGGCCGGCTTCGCGGGCCAGACGACCGCCGCGGAGGTCGCGCTCCATCCCAACGGGCGCTTTCTCTATGCCTCCAACCGGGGCCACGACAGCCTGGCGGTCTATGCGGTCGGGCCCGAGGGTGACCTGGTCCCGGTGGAGTTCGCGCCCTCGGGCGGCCGCGATCCCCGGCATTTCGCCCTGACGCCCGACGGCGGCTGGCTGCTCTGCGCGAACCAGAACTCGAGCTCCGTCGGCGCCTTCCGCGTCGACGGAGCCACCGGCCGCCTCCAGCCGGCCGGCACGCCCGTCACGGTGCCCGATCCGGTCTGCGTCCGCTTCTGACCGGACCGCGCTAAACCGCCATCGCCGCGGCGACGGCATCGAGAATCTGCTGGCCGGTGAACGGCTTCTCGACCGGAACGTGCGCGCCCAGCCGCCGGGCGATCAGCAGGTAATCGCCCCGCGGCACCTGGCCGCCGGCGGTCATCACGATGATGCGCATGTGCGGGTATTTCTTCCGCACCTCGCCGATCAGTTCGATGCCGTCGCGCTCCGGCATGAGGACGTCCGTGATCACCAGGTCTAACGCCTGCTGGGCGAGCACGTCGCCGGCCTTGCGCCCGTTCTCCGCGGTCACGACCTTGTGACCGGCGCGCTCGAGCGTGATCTGGACCAGCTCGCGCAGATCCGGCTCATCGTCGACCACCAGGATGGAATGGGAAGCCATAGCGGGCAGACGCGATGAACGGAACGCGGCTAGGCCTTGTCGACCACAAAGGGAGCAAAATAGCCTGACTGTGCGGCAGGAAAACGGCCCTGGATCAGGACCCCGTCCTCCGTGTGCTCCTGATGATGAACCTGCCCAAACTCATGCAGGCGGGCGATGACGTCATAGCGGCCGTGCGGCACCAGGAGATCGACGGCGTCGAGGCCGCCGGAAATCAGCTCCCGGCAGCGCTCCGCGAGTTCCAGGAGGCCGGCGCCGGTCCGGGCGCTGATTTCGAGGGCATCCGGCACCAGCTGCCGCGCCGCGCGCAGCTGGGCGGCCGTCGCCGCGTCCGCCTTGTTGAAGACCGTGATCACCGGCTTGTCGCCCGCGCCGAGTTCGGCCAGGACCCCGAGCGTGGTCGCGCGGTGCTCCGCCCCGTGCGGGCTGGTCACGTCCAGGACATGGATCAGGAAATCGGCCACGATGACCTCCTCCAGCGTCGCCTTGAATGATTCCACCAGCCGGTGGGGCAGCCGCCGGATGAAGCCGACCGTGTCGGTCACCAGGAGCTTGTGGTTGCCCGCCAGCTCCAATTGGCGGGTGGTCGGATCCAGGGTCGCGAACAGCTTGTCCTCGGCGAGGACCTGGGAACCGGTGAGCGCATTCAGGAGCGAGGACTTGCCCGCGTTGGTGTAGCCGACGATGGCGGCGGTCGGCAGCGGCACCCGCAGGCGGCGGCGGCGCTGCACGCCGCGCTGCTGGACCACCTGCACCAACTCGGCCTTGAGCCGGGCGATCCGGTCGCGGACGACGCGGCGGTCCTGCTCCAGCTGGGTTTCGCCCTCACCGCCCATGGCGCCCTTGCCCCGCTGGCGCGAAAGGTGGGTCCAGGCCCGGGTCAGCCGCGGCAGCGAATATTCCATCCGGGCCAGCGCGACCTGGAGGACGGCGGCGCGGGTCTGGGCGCGATCGGCGAAGACCTCCAGGATGACCTCTTCGCGGTCAATGGTCGCCAGCTCGGAAATCTCTTCCCAATTGCGCTGCTGGCCGGGGGAAAGGGCCGCGTCGAGCACGATGACATCGGCGCCCGCCGCCTTGGCCTCGGCGGCCAGCTCTTCGGTCTTGCCCTTGCCGAGCAGCGTGGCCGGAGTCCGGGTGCGGAGCTTCACCAAGGGGGAGCCCACCACCGTCATGCCGAGGTTCTCGACCAGCTCCGTCAGCTCGATCAGGAGTTCGTCGCCCTCCCCGTCCGCCATGTCCGGGGTCTGCACGCCGACCAGGAAGGCGCGGCTGAGTTGGGCGGTGGTCCCGCGTTTGGTTTCGAGAAAG
>CAIWXW010000215.1 GCA_903916755.1 uncultured Opitutaceae bacterium
CCTTTCTATTGGACCAGACCAACTCTTCAAGTGGCTCGAATCGGCGGGATCACGTCACCCTACAGCAGGCGAATAAACATGACCGTGGCGGTGGTCAGCCCGACGCCGATCACGAAATAGCGCACCGCCTTCTTGCCCACGCGGCGCGCCAGGCCCACGGCCACGAAGCCGCCGCAGACCGCCCCCACGGCCATCACCGGGACGAAGTTCCACGCCACCAGCCCCGCGGCGGTGAAGTAGATGCCCGCCACGCCGTTGATCGCGCACGAGAGCATGCTGGTCGTGGCGCTCATCTCGAAGATATCCGTCATCCCGAGCAGCCCCAGGACGGCCAGCATCATGATGCTGACGCCGGCGCCGAAGAAGCCGCCATAGATCGCCAGGAGCAGCTGGATGCCAAGTGCGATGGTGAGCCAGCGCGCCCCCTGGTGCCGGGCGGCCTCGACCGAGCGCAGCCGTTTCTGCAGCCGCTCCCGCAGCAGGAAAAGGAGGGTGGCCATCACGATGAGCCACGGCACCAGCCGCGCGAATACCACCGCGGGCGTGTGGCGCAGCACCCCCGCGCCGAAGAGCCCGCCCACGACCGAGGGAATCAGCAGCCAGAATATCTGGCGGGGCAGCCGCCGCAGCTCCTCCCGGAAGCCCCACATGCTGCCGACCGATCCGGACCAGATGCCCGCCGTATTGGTCGCGTTGGCGACCACGGGCGGCAGGCCCAGGAGCATCAGGATGGGGAATGAGATCAGGCTACCGCCGCCCGCGATGGAATTGACCAGGCCGGCCAGGAAGGCCGCGCCGAACGCGCCCAGCAGGGACAAGGACATAGCCGGGGATCGCCCTCAGACGGGCGCCGCGAACCGTTCACCGGATTCGATCGCCGCGAGCGAGGCCGCATATTGCGGGGCGAAATCGTCCGGTGCGGAAACGCTCATCCCCAGGTTGCGCATGAGGCCGTCCTTCAAGCCGTAGATCCAGCTGTGGATCGTCAGCGGTTGGCCGCGCGTCCATGCATCCCGCACGATCGTCGTCTGGCAGACGTGGCCGACCTGCTCCAGGACGTTGAGCTCACACAGCAGGTTCGTCCGAATCAGCTCGCCGGAAAAAGAGTGGACGCACGCCTGGTGCTTTTCCAAGACGTCCTGCACATGCCGCAGCCAATTGTCGGCCAGGCCGATCCGGTCGCAGCGCAGGGCCGCCCTCACGCCGCTGCAGCCGTAATGTCCGCAGACGATGATGTGTTTAACCTTCAGCACATCCACGGCGAACTGCATCACGGAGAGACAGTTCAAGTCCGTGTGCACCACCACATTCGCAATGTTGCGATGGACGAAAAGCTCGCCGGGCAGCAAGTTGACGATCTCGTTCGCCGGCACGCGGCTGTCCGAGCAGCCGATCCAGAGGTATTCCGGCGACTGCTGCCGGGAGAGCTTGAGGAAGAAATCAGGATCCTTGGCGCGGATGCCGTCGGCCCAGGCGCGGTTCTGCGAGAAGAGGTGTTCCAGCTGGCCCATAAGCTCGGGGGATTCTCGGGTTCTTTGGCAGCTTGTCGACGGCAATTCCGCCCCCGGACGGATGTCGCCCAAGTCCCTGCCAACATTTAACTTAAGTGACCGTCCTGGGGGCGACGGAAGGCCCCGGCCCTCAGCCCGAGAGCGCCACGCGGGGCCGCCGAGCCGTGTAAGGCGCCAGCACCCGCTGGAGTTCGACCAGCTTGATTGGCTTCCCGAGAAAGCCATCCATGCCGGCCTCGGCGCAGCGGATCTGCTCCTCCGGCAGCACCGCGGCAGAAAGGGCTATGATCGGCACCCGCGCCGCACGCCGCTTGGCGCCGTCGGGCTGCTGGATCCACTTGCGGATGCGGCGCGTGGTTTCCCAGCCATCCAGCTTGGGCATGTGGCAATCCATCAGCACGATATCCACGAGCGGCTCGCGCTCGAGCAGAGCGAGGGTGGCCTCCCCGTCGCGGGCCAGGATGTACTGGCAGCCCAGCTGCGTCAGCTGCGCCACGATGATCTTTTGATTCACCTCATTGTCCTCAGCCACCAGGACCCGCAGGTTGAGGTCGTTGGCGACCGGCTCGAGGGCCAGCGCGGCGGCGGGCGCGGTGGCGATCGGACGCAGCGCCAGGGTGAAGTGAAAGACCGAGCCCTGGCCCGGGACGCTTTCCGCCTGCAGGTCTCCTCCCATCATCTGGACCAGCCGGGCGCTGATGGCCACGCCCAGCCCCGTGCCCCCGTAGCGGCGGGTCGTGGAGGAATCGGCCTGGCTGAAGCGCTCGAAAATCCGCTCGAGAGTCGCCGCATCCATCCCGATGCCGCTGTCGCGCACCTCAAAATGCAGCGGCACGGGATCAGCCTGCGGCGCCGTTGAACTGACCGTGACCTTCACGTGACCACCGACCGGGGTGAACTTGACCGCATTGGAGATCAGGTTGATCAGCACCTGGCAGAGCCGGTAGCTGTCCCCGACCAGGTAACGGGGCAGGGCGGGGGAGACGTCCGCCTCAAGGCGGACCGCGCCTTCGCCGGCCTTGCCGGCCACCAGCGTGAGGGTGCTCCCCACCAGCGGCACGAGTTCGAAGGAGTGGTTCTCGAGGCCGAGCTTGCCCGCCTCGATCTTCGAGAAGTCCAGGATGTCGCTGATCAGCTTCAGCAGGAGATCGCCCGAACGGGACAGCAGGCGGAGCTGCTCGCCCGCGTCGGCCGGCAGGTCCGTCCGGCGGACCAGCAGGTCCGAGAGCCCGATGATGCCGTTGAGCGGGGTCCGGATCTCATGGCTCATGTTCGCCAGGAATTCACCCTTAGCCTTGGAGGCCTCTTCGGCCCGCCGGGTCGCGCTTTCGAGGTCCCGGGTGCGCTCGGACACGAGCCACTCCAGATTCGCGTTCACGCTGCGGGTCTCGCGGAGGGCCTCCTCGCTGTGCTGCTGCGCGGATTCGATCATCCGGGCGAGCGTGAGGCCGATGCAGAACAGGAACGCCAGCGACAACAGCCCGTCGCGGACCAGGGCGCCCGCGGCGAAAGCCGGGCTGCCCGGAAAATTGCCTGAACTGAGGGCGGCCATGTGGAACCAGACCGTGACCCCCACGATGAAGCAGAAGATGAACCCGGCCACGCGGCGCGAGGCGAAGACCAAGGCGAGCAATAGGAAGACGAAGTCGACGGCGAACAGCTGGATGGCGATGCCGAGCGGCTCCAGGTAGGAGCGGGTGAGGAGGAGGGCGGCGTTCACCGCCAAGACCAGGATCAGGACCAGCACGTTGGCGGCCGCCTCCAGCCTCCCCTGACGCAAAAGGCGCAGGCAGTACGCGCAGGTGCCCGCCATCAGCAGATTGAGGCCCACCCGGGCCTGGATTGCCGGATAATGCACCCAGAACAGCTTGACGACATTGAATGGGACAAAGATGAGCAGCAGCAGGCAGATCACCGCCAGCAATCGGGCCTTCAGCGCCGTAAAACGCGGCCGGTCGCGATAGGCCGCGTCCAAGCGCGAGAAAAAAGGAGCGAACGGCGGGACCATGTTCGCTCGAGAGCTTGGCCTATTCCCCAGGGCCAAGCTACCCCTTTTATTGGCATTTTAAACCCATAGCGGGCAAAGCATGCATTAGATGCGCCCGGTGCCGGTGAAGGGTACGTTCGTCTGGTCGACGGGCAACCGGCTGGGACAATGAGATATCCACTCTATTGGGAGGACCCTTTCTGCTCCCATCGGCTAGCGAAATGGCCCAGCGGGTGATGAATCCTCTCGACCGGGCGGTAGGGCGGCTCGGTTCTCAACCCTGAATTCCCGCCCCCCTGGGCACGTCGTGACTTCTGCCGGGCGGCAAAACATCCGGGAAATCGGGCGCGTACCAAAAAAATAGCGCCGGGCAGACTCCCGGGCGGACACGTGTCGCTTAATTTGTTCGTCTCATGTTCCAAAACTCACCAGCCTCGGCCTTGAAAGCGCCCCTCCCGTCCCTTCACCCCGGGTCGTTCCGCCCCGGACGACACCCCGTTCCCGCTCATGTCCCTCCGCAAGCCATACCCTTGGTGGCCGCTCGCCATCGCCTTCGCCTCCCTTCTCAGCCCGCTTGCAGCGCAGGAGGATGCTGCGCCCCCGTCAGCGCGGCCCCTGCCGGACCGACCCGATCCGCGCGAGATCCCGGTCCCGCCGGTCGCCACGTCGCTCCCGACGCTGCCCGGCGTGGATGAGCTACCCGTCCGCAAGGAGATGCCCGATGTGCTGACCATGAACGACGGGACAAAAGTGACGACTCCCGCGCAGTTTAAAGAACGGCAAAAGGAAATGCGGACGATCCTGGAGTATTACCATGTTGGCCGGATGCCGCCTGCCCCCGGCAACGTGCGGGGCACGGTCATCCGCTCGGAACAGGTGATGGGGGGCAAGGTGCATTACCGGCTGGTCCACCTCACATTCGGCCCGGACGCCAAGCTGAGCCTCGACGTCGGCATCCTCACACCGGCCGGCGCCGGCCGGGTGCCGGTTGTGATTCAGCCGGGTGGCGAGCCCCCGGGCGGACCCCAATTGCCCAAGCTGGCGCCCGGGCCCACGCAGGGCCGGGGCACGGACATCCTCCTCGTGGTGGGAGCCGGGCCGCCCGCCGATGCCGTTCCGCCCCGGCCCCCCCGGCCCGGCGGCATCTTCGGCGGCCCCGTCACCGCGGAATCCCTGGCGCGGCGCGTCGCCCAGGTCCTCGATCACGGCTACGGGTACGTGACTTTCAACACCAACGACTGCGCCGAGGACACCACCCTGCGGCTGGCCGACGGCTCCTTCGCCTTCCGCACCACGCGCTTCTTCCCGGCCTATCCGGGCTATGACTGGGGCATCATCGGCGGCTGGGCCTGGGGCACGATGCGCGTCGTCGATTACCTCCAGGATGACGACCTGGTCGACCGGACCAAGATCATCATCACCGGCACCTCCCGCATCGGGAAGGCGGCGATGATTTCCGGCGCGTTCGACGACCGGATCGCAATGGTCGCCCCCGGCGCGAGCTCCGGTGGCGGCACGCCCGCCTATCGCTTCAGCGGCGGGGCGACCACGCGGCAGCCCAGTCGCGGGGGCAAGGAAGGGCTGACCCTGATGGTCATGAAATATGCGAACCAGTTCTCCCCGAATCTCCACCCCTTCTGGGGGCAGGTGGACAAGCTGCCCTATGACGCGCACTGGTTCCTCGCTCTGACGGCGCCCCGGCCCTTTATCATGCTCGAGGGGACGAAGGACCAGAACGTGGTGCACAACGGCATCAAGCAGACCTGGCTCGCCGCCCAGCCCGCCTTCGCGCTGATGGGCGCCGCCGACAAGCTCGGCGTCTACTGGTCTGACCGCCCCCACGGCTTCAGCGACACGGACTGGGACGGCCTGCTCGCCTTTGCCGACAAGCACCTGCTCGGCCGGCATGTGACCCGCGCCTTTGACCTGTTTCCCGCGGACACGGATGCCACCGCCAACAACTAGGATACCCCACCTCAGCCCCCCGATGCCCCCCCGCTTCCTCGTTTCGCTCTTTGCGCTCCTCCTGCCTGGCTTGACCCGCGGCGCCCTCGCCGCCGCGCCCGTTGCCGCCGCGCCTCCGGCCGCCACCTTCAATGTCCGCGACTTCGGCGCCAAGGCCGACGGCACGACGAAGGATACGGCCGCCTTCCAGAAGGCGCTCGACACCTGCGCGGTCTCCGGCGGCGGCCGTGTCCGGGTGCCCGCGGGCCACTACCTGATCGGCAGCATCCAGCTCGGCTATCGCACGACGCTGCTGCTCGAGGCGGGGTCCATTATCACCGGCAGCCCGGACCTGGCGGACTACCCGATGATCGATGTCCGCTGGGAGGGGCGCTGGCAGCCGGGCCGCCGCGGGCTGATCTACGCCGCCAATGTCGACCACATCGGCATCGTGGGCCCCGGCCGCATCGAGGGCACCCACACGGGGACCAACGCGCCGGACGGCACGCGCAACCCCGTCGTGCTCGAGCCGATTTCCTGCCAGGATGTGCGTTGGGAGGGCTTCACGGTCACCCAGGGCGGCAACTGGGCCACCCATCCCACCTATTGCACGGACCTGGTGATCACGGGGGTGAACATCAGCGGCGGGCGCGACGGGATCGACGTCGATTCCTGCCGGCATGTCCGGATCGAGGATTCCGTGATCGTGACGGGAGACGACTCGATCAGCCTCAAGTCGGGCCGCGGCATGGACGGCGCCCGGCTTGGCCTGCCGTGCGAGGACATCCTCATCACCGGCTGCGACCTCACCGACCAGCGCTTTGCCTGCGTCGGGATCGGCAGCGAGATCTCCGGCGGCGTTCGCCAGGTTCGGATCGAGCACTGCAAGCTCGCGGCCCCCCGGTCGTTCGCGATCTACCTCAAGACCCGGATCGGCCGCGCGGGGGCCAACAGCGACATCACCGGGGAGGACTTGGACCTGGTGGCCGGCAGTTTTCTGCGGATCAACCTGACCAAGGGCGGCAATGCCAGCACGGCGGACGATCCCGTGGGCGGCCTGGTCGGCTATCCCTCGGCCCAAAACCTCGGCTTTTCCCATGTGCGCGTGAAGGCCCAGACCCTCGTCGAGGCGGATGAAATCTCCGCCCTCAAGCCGCTGCGGGGCCTGGTCCTTTCCGATATCACCGGCACCTGCACCCAGGGGATCACCCTGGCCAATGTCACCGCGGCCCAGCTGAGCGGCATCGCTGTCACCGGCTTTTCCGGCCCGCTCCTGCGGACCGCCCATGTCACCGGGACCGGCCTGGAGGGCGCCGTGGCCATCCCGGCTCCGGTCGATCCGCCGCCCGGCAACGCCCGCGGAAACCCCCGCCGGCAGCGGCCGGGTCCCGCTCCGGCCACCTGAACGCCGGGAGGAGGGGGGACGGACAAAGCGCCGATTTGATTTGCCCGGGCGAGGCCGCCGGGTGATTGGTGGAGGGTCTGGCGCGAACACGCTCGCGACCGGACACGCTCATTATGTCACCGATCGGATACCGAGGCTTCATCGCTTTGCGACAAGCACCCAGGTCAGACTTCGCCTGCTGCGGATATTCCGAACACCGGAAGCCGTGGAGGCGATGTGACCCGCTTGGCTGATCCTCCCGCGCCGGCCGCGCGCCCGCTGGATTCGATTCACGGCTTTGCCGCCGCGAAGGCGACCGGCCGCAAGCTGGTGATGGTGACCGCCTACGACGCCTGGTCCGCCCGCCTGCTCGCGGCGACGCCGGTCGATTGCCTCCTGGTGGGCGACAGCGCGATGATGGTCGTCCACGGGGAGGCCGACACCCTCGGGGCCACCCCGGACATCATGGCTCTGCACACCCGCGCGGTGGCGCGCGGCGCCCCGCGGACCTTCATCGTGGCGGACATGCCGTTCCTCTCGGCGCGCCGGGGCCCGGGGGCCGCGCTCGACTGCGCGGCCGGGCTCCTGCGGGCCGGCGCGCACGCGGTCAAGATCGAGGGCGCCCGGGGGCACCTCGACGTCGTCCGCCATCTCGTCGAATCGGGCATTCCCGTCATGGGCCATCTCGGCCTGACCCCGCAGCGGGTGCACGTCCTCGGCGGCTACAAGGTCCAGGCGCGCAGCGCCGCGGACGGGGACCGCCTGCGGGAGGATGCGGCCGCGCTCGCGGCGGCGGGCGTGTTCGCCCTCGTCCTTGAATGCATTCCGCGGGAGCTCGCGGCGGAGGTCACGGCGGCGCTGGCGATCCCCACGATCGGCATCGGCGCCGGGCCCGGCTGCGACGGCCAGGTGCTCGTGCTCCACGACCTCCTCGGGCTCAATCCGGGCTTCCGGCCGCGCTTCGTGCGGCAGTGGGCCGACGGGGCGGCCCTCGTCGGGCGGGGGGTCGCGCGCTTCGCCGCCGCGGTCCGGCGCGGGACGTTCCCGGCCGACAAGGAAAGCTTCTAGCGATGCCGCGGATCTTCGAGCGCCTCGCGGATTGGCGGGACGAGCGCCAGGGGCTCGAGCGGGCCGGCACCGCCGTCGGCTTCGTGCCCACGATGGGCGCCCTTCACGCCGGGCACCGCTCGCTCCTGCAGCGCGCCCGCGCGGAATGCGACTGGGTGGTCCTGAGCATCTTCGTCAACCCGACCCAGTTCGACGATCCGGCGGACCTCGCTCGCTATCCCCGCACCCTGGAGGCCGACCTGGCCCTCGCCGACGGTCTGGTCGACGCGGTCCTGCTGCCCGCGGCGGAGGAACTCTACGCGGATGAATTCCGCTACCGGATGACGGAATACGCCCTCAGCACCCGCCTCGAGGGAGCGCAGCGGCCGGGGCATTTCGACGGCGTTTTGACGGTCGTCCTCAAGCTCCTGAACCTGGCGCGCGCGCGGCGGGCGTACTTCGGCGAAAAGGACTGGCAGCAGCTGCACCTTGTGCGGGGCATGGCCGAGGCGTTCTTCCTGCCCACGGAGATCGTCGCCTGCGCCACCGTGCGGGAGCCAGACGGCCTGGCCATGAGCTCGCGCAACCGGCGCCTTTCCCCCGCGGCCCGGAGGCGGGCGGCCTCTTTTCCCTCCATCCTGCGGTGGGCCGCCGATCCCGCCAGCGCCGCCGCCGCGCTGCGCGACGCCGGCTTCAGCGTGGACTATGTCGCGGACGAGGCGGGCGTCCGCCTCGGCGCGGTGCGGCTCGAGGGCGTCCGGCTCATCGACAATGTCCGGCTCTAACATCGCCTTTGTCCTCACGTGCTCGATCGCCGGCTACAAGGCCTGCGAAGCCGTCTCGCGGCTGGTCCAGCGCGGGCATGCCGTCCGAGCGGTCGCGACCGGGTCGGCCCTGCGCTTCGTGGGCGAGGCGACGCTCGAGGGGCTGACGGGCAGGCCGGTCCTGACCGGCCTCTTCGACCGCGGCGCCGCGATGGAGCACATCGCGCTCACCCGCTGGGCGGATGCGGTCGTGGTCTGCCCGGCCACGGCCAATACGCTCAACCGGTTCGCCGCCGGCCTCGCCGACGACCTGGCCGGCGCCCTCTTCCTGGCCCACGACCGGACCAAGCCCTTCGTCGTGGCGCCGGCCATGAACCCCGCGATGTGGCGGCATCCCGCGACGGTCGCGTCCGTCGCGCGGCTGCGGGAGTGGGGCGTCAGGTTCGTCCCGGTCGGCGCCGGCCGGACGGCGTGCGGCGAGGTGGGGGAGGGCCGCCTGGCCGAACCGGAGGCCCTCGTGGCGGCGATCGAGGGGGCGCTGGCCCCGGCCGGCCCGCGGTGGCGGATCCTCGTCACCAGCGGGGGCACCGCGGAGCCGATCGACGGGGTGCGCGTCCTCACCAATTCGAGCACGGGCGCGACCGGCGCCGGCCTGGCCGCCGCCTGGGCGCGCGCCGGCCACGCGGTGACCCTGCTGCGGGCGCGCCACGCCATTGCGGCCACCCCGCCCGTGCGGGAGGAGACGTTCTTCACTTTCGCCGACCTCGACGCGGCGCTCGCCCGCCTCCTGCGGGACGAATCCTTCGACGTCGTGATCCACGCGGCCGCGGTGGGCGACTTCGCCCTCGCGGGCGTCGAGGTGAAAGGGGCCCTCCAGCCGGCGGGCACGGGCAAGCTCGATTCCGCGACGGCGCCCGTCCTGCGGCTGCGCCCGAATCCAAAGCTGCTCGAGACCCTCCGGCAGCGCAGCCGCAACCCCGCGGTCCGGATTGTCGCCTTCAAGCTGACCGAGGGCGCCTCCCCGGCCGCGCGGCGGGCCGAGGTGCGGGCCCTCCTGGACCGGGCCGCCCCGGATCTGGTGGTGCAAAACGACCTCACCGCCCGTTCGGCCGGCGGCGCCTTCCCCGCTGACATCTACCGCGCCGACGGGGCGCACGCGGCCCACTGTTCCGAGCGCAACGACCTGGCGCCCCTGCTCGAGAGCCTCCTGGCCCCGCTCATTCCCTCACCCATCGCCCACCAGGCCCCCTCCCATGCTGCTCTGCCTTGATATCGGCAATAGCCAAATCCACGGCGGCGTCTTCGCCGACGACGCCCTGCGCTGCCAGTTCCGCAAGTCGACCCAGCCCCTGGGCACCTCCGACGAGCTGGGCATCTTCCTGACCGCGGTCCTCCGCGCCCAGGACGTCGATCCCCGCGCCATCGACCGCGTGGCGATCTGCTCGGTGGTACCGGCGGCTCTGCACTCGGTGCGCAACGCCAGCCTCAAGTACTTCCAGCGCGAGCCCTTCATCCTGCAGGCCGGCGTCAAGACCGGCCTCAAGATCCGCTACCGCAACCCGGGCGAGGTCGGGGCCGACCGCATCGCGGGCGCGATCGCCGCGGCCCACCTGCATCCGGCCCGCGACCTGATCGTGGTCGACTGCGGCACGGCGACCACCTTCGACGTCGTCACCGCCGCGGGCGACTATCTCGGCGGCGCCATCCTGCCGGGCCTGGGGGTCTCGGCCGAGTCGCTGGCGAGCCACACCGCCAAACTGCCCCGGGTGGAGATCGCCCGCCCCGAGGCCGCCCTGGGCCGGACCACCGTCGAGAGCATCCAGTCCGGCCTCTATCATGGGCACGTCGGCGCGATCCGGCACCTGGTGGCGGAGCTCCGGCGCGAGGCGTTTCCGGAGGCCGCCCCCCGCGTGATCGGGACGGGCGGCGTGGCGCGGATGTTCGCGGCCGAGCGGCTCTTCGACGAGGTGGTGCCGGAACTGGTGCTCTGGGGCCTGCGGCAGGCCGAAACCATGAACCGCGAAACCCGCGCCGAGCGGAAATGAGCTCGCCCCCCTTCGGGCCCACCGCCCGCGAGATCGAGGCGGAAGGCGAGCGGCTGTTCCGGGCGCTGCTGCCGGTCGACTGCGAGGCCGGGCGGCCCTGGACCTGGGACGCCTGCCAGGCGATGGCGCCGCTCACGCTCGAGATCAACGCGCTCAAGCGCGAGCGCAACGCCGTCATCCTGGCGCACTCCTATGTCGAGCCGGAGATCATCTACGGCGTCGCGGATTTCAAGGGGGACTCGTACCAGCTGAGCCTCCAGGCCCGCGACGCCGCCGCGAAGATCATCGTCTTCGCCGGCGTCGTCTTCATGGCGGAGACCGCGAAGATCCTGTCGCCGGAGGCCACCGTGGTCGTGCCCGACCGCCGCTCGGGCTGCTCGCTCGCCGAGGCCATGGACGGGGCGGAGCTCGACCGGCTCCGGGCGCTCCATCCCGACGCCGCCGTCGTCTGCTACATCAACAGCACCGCCGAGGTGAAGGCGCGCGCGGACGTCTGCGTCACGTCCGGGAACGTCTTCCAGATCGTGCAGGCGCTCCCGCAGCGGCGGATCCTCTTCGTGCCCGACCGGCTGATGGCGGACAACCTGCGCGCGCAGCTGCGGCGCTGGGGCTCGGAGAAGGAGATCATCTCCGCCGACGGGACCTGCCTCGTCCACGACACCTTCACCGTGGCGCAGATGGAGGACGCGCGGGCGCGCTTTCCCGGTCTGAAGGTCGTGACCCATCCCGAATGCCCGGCCGACGTCGCCGCCGCCGCGGATTTTGTCGGCAGCACCGGCGCCATGATGAGCTACGTCCGCAATACCCCGGCGCCCCACTTCCTCATGCTGACCGAATGCGGGCTGGTCAGCCGGCTGCAGGTCGAGGCCCCCGACAAGCGCTTCATCGGCGGCTGCCGCCTCTGCCCCCACATGAAGCGCAACTCGCTGGAGAAGATCCGCGACGCCCTGCGCGCGCCGCGGCCGGACCAGATCATCACGCTCGACGAGGAGGTGCGCCGCCGCGCCGCGCGCAGCCTGGAAAGGATGTTTGCCCTTGCTGCCGCGAACTGAGCACCTGATCGACCTGGCGCTGGAGGAGGACGCCGGCCTGGGCGACCTCACCAGCCGGGCGATCTTCCCCGCGGACCATCGCAGCCGGGCGGTGATCGAGGCGGGGCAGGACCTTGTCCTCTGCGGCGTCGAGGTCGCGGCGCGCGTCTTCACGCGCTGCGACCCGGCGCTGCGCGTCCGGCGGCACCGGCCCGACGGCGCCGCCCTGCGCCGCGGCCAGGTGGTCCTGACCGTGGCCGGGCCGACCATCTCGCTGCTGACCGCCGAGCGGACGGCCCTCAACTTCCTGCAGCGCCTGAGCGGAATCGCGACCCAGGCCCGCCGCTTCGCGGCGGCCGGCGCGCGGCTCGGGGTCCGGATCGCCGACACGCGCAAGACGACTCCCGGCTACCGCGCCCTGGAAAAATATGCCGTGCGCTGCGGCGGCTGCGCCAACCACCGCAGCTCCCTCGGCGAGCACGTCCTGATCAAGGACAACCACATCGCCGCCGCCGGCTCGCTCGGCCGCGCGGTGGCCCGGGCCCGCGCCGCCGCGCCGCACCTGGCCAAGATTGCCGTCGAGGCGAAGACCGCCGCCGAGGTCGGCGCGGCCTGCCGCGCCCGGGCGGACGTCATCCTCCTGGACAACATGACCCCCGGCCAGATCCGCCGGGCGGTGGCGCGCATCGGCGGCCGGGCGGTGGTCGAGGTCTCGGGCGGCGTGCGCTGGGAGACCCTGCCTGACTACGCCATGGCGGGCGTCGACGTGATCAGCGTCGGCGCCCTGACCCATTCGGCCGTCGCGGCCGATCTGAGCCTGACGCTCCAGCCGCCCCGCCGCCGGGGCTGATCCCGCCATGGAGGTCATCCCCACCGACTGCCTCGTCATCGGCGCCGGCCTGGCCGGCTCGGCCTATGCGCTGCACGCCGCCCGCGGGGGCTTCCAGGTGGAGCTGCTGTCGCTGGCGGGGCCGCTCACGGCCAACAGCGACTGGGCGCAGGGCGGCATCATCTACAATCCCGCCGCCGATTCCCGGGCGCTCGCGGCGGACATCATGGCCGCGAGCGACCAGACGGCCAATCCCGCCGCGGTGGCCCAGCTCGTGGCGGAAGGACCGGACGCCCTCCGGGAACTGCTGCTCGACGACCTCCGGGTCGGCTTCGACCGCGATCCGACCGGCGCCCTGGACCTCGCCCGCGAGGGCGGCCACAGCGAGCGGCGGATCATCCACGCGAAGGATGCGACCGGCCATGCGATCCTGAGCGCGGTCGCCGCGCGCGTGGATGCGACGCCGCCCATTCACCGGCGCAGCGGCTTTGTCGCCCTCGACCTGCTCACCCTCTCCCACAACTCGGACCGGCCGTCCGATCGCTACCAGCCGCTGACCTGCTTCGGCTGCTACGCCCTCGACACCGCCACGGGCCGGGTGGTGGCGTTCACCGCGCGGAAGACGATCCTCGCGACGGGCGGCCTCGGGGCGATCTTCCAGCACCACACCAACCAGCCGGGCAGCGTCGGGCACGGCGTCGCCCTGGCCTATCGGGTGGGGGCCCGGCTGATCGACCTCGAGTACGTCCAGTTCCATCCCACCGCCCTTTATGGCCGCCGCGCGCCGCACTTCCTGATCACCGAGGCGCTGCGCGGGGAGGGCGCGGTCCTGACCGACCGCCATGGCCACCGGTTCATGGACGCGCTGGATCCCCGCGGCTCGCTCGCGCCGCGGGACATCATCGCCCGCGGGATCGCCCGCCAGCTGGCGCACTCCGGGGAGCCGGCGGCCCTGCTCGACCTGAGCGCGCTGCGCCCGGGTTTCGTGTCGGAGCGCTTCCCCGGCATCGCCGAGCGCTGCCTGGCCGAGGGCATCGACCTCGCGCGAGATCCCATCCCCGTCGTCCCGGCGGCCCACTATGCCTGCGGCGGCGTGCATGCCGACCTGGCCGCCCGGACGACGGTCCGCCATCTGAACGCCATCGGGGAGACCGCGTGCACCGGGCTGCACGGGGCCAACCGGCTGGCCAGCACCTCGCTGCTTGAAAACCTCGTCGGCGCCCGGGCGGCGGCGCGGGCCGACGCCGCCGAACTCCGGGCCGGATCCTGGCGGGTGCCGACGCCGCGGCCGTGGGAGGGCCCGGATCGGACGGCCGACCCTCTCCTCATCCGCCAGGACCTGCGGCTCGTGCAGCAGACCATGTGGAACTACGCCGGCATCATCCGCTCGGGCCGGCGGCTCGCGCGGGCCCGCCGGATCCTGCTCGAGCTGCGCGAGGAGATCCAGGCCTTCTACCGCGACTGCCGGCCGGTGCCGGAACTGGTGGAGCTGCGCAACGCGGTGCAGACGGCGCTGCTCGTGGTCCATGCGGCGGCGCTCAACCCGGTGAGCCGCGGCTGCCATTTCCTCTCGGCGATGGACTAGCGCGGGCGACCCCGCGGGGCCCGGAAGCGGCGCTGGCCGCGGCGGGGAGAATCCCCACC
>CAIWXW010000216.1 GCA_903916755.1 uncultured Opitutaceae bacterium
CCGTTGGTGATGAAATAGGCGCGTCCGTGGGCCGCGCCGTTTTGCAGCGCCGTTTCCGCGAGCAGGTGCGCGTCGACCGCGTTCTCGATGTGGACCATGTCGACCCGGTTGCGGCCGTGGCCGACGATGCGCAGCCGGCCCACCCGGGCGCGGGCGAGGACGCGCGGGACCAGGTGGCGGTCGCCCACGCCCCAGATAAGGTGGGGGCGCAAGGCCATGGTCTGCAGGTGCGGCGCATCCGCCGCCAGGACCTCGCGTTCGGCGATCGCCTTGGTCAGCGGATAGGGGCTCGGACAGCGGGTGGTCAGCGGGAGGGATTCGTCCGCGCCCGCGAGATCCCGCCCGTTGTAGACCACGCTGGGCGTGCTGGTATAGACCAGCCGCGCCACGCCATGGCGCTGGCAGCCGGCGAGCACCGCGCGGGTGCCGAGGACGTTGCTCTTGAAGAACTCCGCGTAGCGGCCCCAGACGCCGACCTTGGCGGCGACGTGAAAGACGGTGCCGACGCCGGCGCACGCGGCCTCGACGGCGGCTGCGTCCTCCAGGGGCGCGGGGATGAAGCGCACGCCGCGCGCGATCAGGTCCGGCGCGGGTGTGCGGCCGAGCACCGCCACGGTCCGGCCCTGCGCGAGCAGCCGTTCGACCAGCCGCCGGCCGAGGAATCCGGTGCCGCCGGTCACGAGGACCGCGGAGGGGTTGTCACTCATGTCGTTTCATGGCCCCGGGCGGTGACCGCCCACCGCGCCAGGGTGAGCCGGTGGATCTTGGCATTGTGGCGGACGTCGACCGGAAACGCCGGCCGGAAGTAGAAGCGGCGAATCCCGGCGGTGGCGGGGTTCAGGCGGCCCAGGGCGCGGAGCTCGGCCGCGAGCGCGGAAGCCTCGCCCGCGACTTTCGTCTGCACGACCAGCGCCGGTTCCTGCCGGCCGCGGGGCCCCAGGCCGATCAGCGCGCAGCGATGGGCGCGCGGGTGCGCCCGGAAAACCTGCTCGCAGATTTCGGTATGCAGGGGACCGGCCGCGGTCTCCACGCGCTCCGCCTTCCGGCCGCAGAACCAGAGGCGTCCGTCGCGATCGAGATAGCCGCAGTCGCCCATCCGGTGCCAGCAGGCGGCCCCGTCGGCGATCTTGGCCAGGGCGGTGGCCTCGGGCAGCGCGTCATACTCCTTGGTGACGACCGGACCGCGCACGATGATTTCGCCGATTTCCCCGGGGGGCAGCTCGTGCGCGTCCGCGCGGGCGGCGATCGGGCCGTCCGTGATGGCGATGATCCGGGCGCTGATGCCCGCCAGCGGCCGGCCCACCGGGGCGCCGCGGGCGGCGGCGCCCGCCAGGTCGGCGACTTCGGCGGCGCTGATCGTGCTCACCGGCAGGGCCTCCGTGGCGCCGTAGGGGCTGTGCAGCTGGCCATTGGGGAGGAAGTCGGCGGCGGAGCGCCAGAGCGCGGCGGGCACGGGTGCCCCGGCGCAGAGCACGCGCCGTAGGCTGGGGAGCGCGATCTTTCGCTCGTGGCAGTGGTCGCTGATGATCCGCCACAGGGTGGGCGAGCCGAAGGAGTTGGTGACGCCTTCCTGGCGGATCGCCTGGACAATCTTCGCGGGATCGACCGCCGCCGGCCGGCGCGGATCGATTTCCGGAATGACGCTGGTCATGCCGAGCGCCGGGTTGAAGAGGGCGAAGATCGGCAGGAGCGGCAGGTCCACCTCGCCGGGGGCGATGCCATAGGCCGCGCGCAGGAGCCCGATTTGCGCGTCGAACATCCCGTGCTCATAGCACACGCCCTTGGGCGCGCCGGTCGACCCGGAAGTGAAGAGGATCGCGGCCAGGTCTTCCGGCGCGTTGCTCGCGCCCGCGCCGGCGCGCGCGTCGGCCGCCGGCGCCAGGCGCGCCGTGAGGGAATTCGGCACCGGCACGCGCGCCGCGACCGACCCGAAGGCGCGGGGGAAGACCCGGCTGACCATCTGGGCCAGCGGGATCCCGACTAGGGCCCGCGGGCGGGTGCGGACCACACAGGCCAGAAAATGCTTCAGCCCCATCCCCGGATCGATGATCACGGGCACGGCACCCAGCTGAAAGAGGCCGAAGGCGGCGGCGATCAGCGGCAGGCCGGGCTTGACCATGAGCAGCGCGCGATCGCCGCGCCGCACGCCGCGCGCGGACAGGCGGGCCTCCCAGGCCGCCACTTCCGTGGCGAGCTCCGCAAAGTTGAGGGTCAGGTAGTCGATGGCGCCCGCGCGGGTCCGCCCCCGCGGAATCTTCAGCGCCGGCGTCAGCGGCTGCGCCGCGGCCATCGTGGCCAGGTGCCGGGCGATGTTCGCGTTGGCGGCGGCCGGCACAGGCGGAGATCAGTCGCGCAGCGAGGGGACGTCGCGCAGCAGCTCCGCCTGCCAGGGCAACAGAAAGGAGGCGAGCTGGCGGGGCTCCCGCGCGATCTGGGCCAGCTGCGCCCGGTTCGCGATCAGGGTCGACTCGATGCCGAGCTTGGCCGCGATCGCGTCGCGGTCGGCCTTGATGCGGTCGAGCCGGGCGATCTCCGCCTGGGTCAGGGGCGCATGGCTGGAGTCCCGCCGGGCGCGACGGGGGAGCGTCTGGGGATCGCGCTCGAGGCCGGCGCGGACCGCCGCGAGCAGCGACGGGGCGAGCCGGGGGTGGCGCTTGCCGAGGTGCACGGTCGCGACGATCGACTCCTCGCTGTTGCCCTCCTCGGCCGAGTGCGCCAGCTTCAGCAGCACGTCGTTGGAGCAGACCTTGAAAGGCGGGGTGTCAAGGCGCTCCGCCTGCTGCTGGCGCCAATGCCAGACGGCATGCAGCACCGTGAGGCCCTTGGCGCGGAGGCGCTCGGAATGGCCGATCCGCCAGTCGTTCTCGCCCTGCGGCGCGAAGCCCTGGGAGCCGTCGGCAATCTGCTTCTGGCACTGCTGCTCCAGCCATTCGCCGCGGCCGAGCTTGTTCAGCTGCTTGGTCAGGATGTCGCGCAGGGCGGGCAGGTGCCAGACATCGAGCGAGGCGTAATCGAGCAGGCGCTGGGTCAGCGGACGCTTCGACCAGTTGGCCTTCTGGCTGTCCTTGTCGAGCTTCACCCCGAAATGTTCCTCGAGGAGGGAGGCGAGCCCGATCCGCTGGCGGCCGAGCAGCTGCGCGGCCAGCATCGTGTCGAACAGGCTGTGGACCCGGAAGCCGCACAGGTCGTGCAGCAGCCGCAGGTCGAAGTCGCTGCCGTGCATCACCAGGTGCAGCTTGGCCAGGCGCGCCCACAGGGGATTGAGATCGATGGGGGCCAGGGCATCCACCAGGAAGACCTCGCCGTCGACCAGGAACTGCAGGAGGCACACCCGGACCCGGAACCGGTACATGTTGTCCGCCTCGGTATCGAGGGCGACTTCCTTAACGCGGTCGAGCGCGTCCAGCAGCGGCTGCAATTGCCCCGGCTGGTCGATCAAAAGGTAGCTGGCGGGCCGCTCGGGGGGGCTCGCGCCGATCAGACGGCGGACCGGATGCGGCAGAAAACGGGAGATCATCGACAAGGGGGCCGATCGTGAACCCCGCCCCGGCGGAGGGCGATAATTTATTCGCGATCCGGGGTCCCGGCCCAGGCCGCCAAAAAGGCCTCAATCAGGGCGGGCAGATCAGCGCTGTAGCCCCCCTCCAGGATGGCGGCGGCGGGAATCCCGCCCCGGCGCAGCCAGCGGCCCATTTCGGCAAAATCCTCGGTTTCGAGGGTCATGTCGGTGAGCGGGTCGCCCTTATAGGCATCGAAGCCCGCCGAGACGAGGACCAGGTCGGGCCGGAAGGCCAGGATGGTCTCCCAAGAGGCCCACAGGGCTTCCTGATAAAGCCCGCGCGCCGCTCCGGGAGGCACGGGCCAGTTCCGGCAGTTGCTCGTGCTCACGGCACCCGTTCCCGGGTAGCCCGGGTATTGGTGGACGGAGCAGTAAAGGAGTCCCTCGCGGCCGCGGAGGATGGCCTCGGTGCCATTGCCATGGTGGGCGTCGAAGTCCCAGACCGCCACCCGCTTGGCTCGGGGATCCTGCCGCGCGGCCAGGGCGGCGATCGCGACCTGGTTCAGGTAGCAAAAGCCCATGGCGGCGTCGGAGGTGGCGTGGTGCCCCGGCGGCCGCATCAGGCTGAAGACCGGCGACTTCTCCTGGAGGGCCCAGCGGGCGGCGTCGACCGCCGCGCCGGCGGATCGGCGGGCGAATCCGGCGATGCCCGGCACCCAGGCCGTATCCCCGTCAAAGTCCTCCGGCTCTTCCAGCCGGCGCAGATGCTCAGGGGTGTGGGCCAGGAGCAGGAGATCGTCGCTGGCGGGGCCCGGCACCCGCCAGGTCCAGGCGGGATGGGTGACCTGGAGGTGGTGGGCGGTCACCCGGACGCGCTGGGGCCGCTCGGGATGCCCGGGCACGGCGTAGTCGGCGGCATGGGGATCATGGAGGATGAGCATCGGAGCGCGGATGATCAGAGCGGGTCCGGAAGCCGGGACGAGAACGATTTTGCCTCAACGCCCTCCCTGCCCATCCTTTTCCCTTCATGAAAGTCGTTGTGCTCTGCTCGGGCGGGATGGATTCGGTCGCGGCGCTCTATTGGGCGCGGCGGGAGCATGCCGTGATGGCCGCCCTGAGCTTCGACTACGGATCAAAGCACAACGCCCGGGAGATCCCCTTCGCCGCCGATCACGCCGCGCAGCTCGGGGTCCGCCACGAGGTGGTGGCGCTGCCGTTTGTCGGGCGGCTCTTCACGTCGGCCCTCCTCAAGGAGGGCGCGGACATCCCCGATGGCCATTACGCCGACGACACCATGCGCCAGACGGTCGTGCCCTTCCGCAACGCGATCATGCTGTCGATCGCGGCCGGATTTGCGGAGAGCGCCGGCGCGGAGGGCATGGTCATCGCCGCCCACACCGGGGACCACACGATCTATCCGGACTGCCGGGAGGAGTTCATGCGCGCCATGGGCGCCGCCATGCGCGAGGGCACCTACGCCGGCATCCAGCTGCTGCGCCCCTTCATCGCCCTCGACAAGGGCGAGATCGCGGCCGAGGGCACCCGCCTGGGCGTGGATTTCGCGCGAACCTGGTCGTGCTACAAGGGCGGGGCGGTCCAGTGCGGGACCTGCGGGACCTGCGTCGAGCGCCGCGAGGCCTTTCTCGAGGCGGGGCTGCCCGATCCGACGGTCTACGCCTCGACCGGCCCGCTGCCGCCGCTGCCCGCGAAGACGTAACGATGCTCGTCGCCGAAATCTTTTATTCCATCCAGGGCGAGGGGGAGCTGGCCGGCGTGCCCTCGGTCTTCGTGCGGGCGAGCGGCTGCAACCTGCGCTGCGCCTGGTGCGACACGCCCTACGCCTCCTGGGAGCCGGAGGGCAAGGTGATGACGGTCGCGGCCATCGTCGCGGCGGTCGGGGATCATGCCGCGGCGCGGCATGTCGTCCTGACCGGCGGGGAGCCGATGATCGCGAAGGACATGCGCGAACTTGCCGCGGCGCTGAAGGCGAAGGGTTACCACCTCACGATCGAGACGGCGGCCACGGTGGCGCCGGCGGGAATCGCCTGTGACCTGGCCTCCCTTTCGCCAAAGCTGCTGAACTCGGCGCCGGACGCGACGCGGCACGCCACGTGGCGGAAGAAGCACGAGGCCCTGCGGTGGCAGCCGGCGGTCATCCGGGCCTGGCTCGACGCCTATGCCTGCCAGTTCAAGTTCGTGGTGGCGGCGCCGGCCGACGTCGACGAACTCGAGGGGATGCTGGCTCTGCTCCAGCGGGAGGTCCCGCCGCACAAGGTGCTCCTGATGCCGGAGGGGATCACGCCGGAGGTGCTGCGCAGCCGGACGGGATGGCTCGGTGAGCTATGCAAGGCGCGGGGCTACCGGTATGCCCCGCGACTGCAGATTGAACTTTACGGCAACAAGCGCGGGACCTGAAGGATACGGGCTCAGTCGCGTACCTCTTGTCCAGCGAGACGGCGCAAGAGGTCGGCCAGCCCAATCTTATCGAGTCGACGCGAAGATATATTGATCAGCGCATCATAAAGTTTGACGCTCCATTTTGAGGAGGACGAAGCTCCGTTGCGTTCCAAGAAGAGAAGGCACGTGGTAATGATGGCACGCTTGTTGCCGTCGAGAAAGGGCTGACTTTCGGCAAGAGGATAGGCGTAGGCGGCAGCCATATCGAACCTATCTCCATGGCCGTAATGAAAAATATGCCTGGGCTGGGCCAGCGCCGACTCCAACGCGTGTTCATCGCGTATTCCTTCCTGGCCACCGTGCTCCATCAGCAACCGCCGATGCAGCATCTCGGCCGTGGGGCGCGAGATGAAGCTAGGCTCGTTCACTGCGCCAACTTCCGGAGCAACTCTTTCTGTTCGGCAAAGATCTTGTCCGTCAGTCGCTGAATCTCGGCTGCTTCCGCCGCTAGGGTGGCGCTTTTCCTAACGCGCGAAGCCCCCTTTTTCGAAGCGAGCAACGGAGGTCCACCATAGGCGGCAGCCGGCTCTTCGAGCTTATCTGGCTTAACGGTCTTCCGTGCTTTGGTCACGGGGCCTTTAGGTGGCGGATTCTAAAAGCTGGCCAAGCTCAAATGCACACAATCCGTGGAGTAACAAAATTTAGTGCTTGGGCTTCAAGGTCGCCTTGATCTCCGCCGCCGGGCACCCGCACCCCCCGCCACAGCCCGCCTTCCGCTTCGCGAAGGCCCGCCACAGCAGCCAGACCGTCGCGACGGCGACGATCGAGAGGGCGAGAATGGTTTGGAGGGAGGAGGACATGTCAGAAGCCGAGCCCGCGGCCGGCCTGGTACACAATAAACGACAAAACCCACGCGGTGCCAGTCATGTAGAGCGTTTGGAAGATCGGCCACTTCCAGCTGTTCGTCTCCCGCCGCACCACCGCGATCGTGCTCATGCACTGCATCGCGAAGACATAGTAGATCATGAGCGAGAGGCAGACCAGCGGGGTGAAGAGCGCCCGGCCGTCCGGCCAGTGCGCGTTGCGCAGCGCCTCCCGCAGGGGCGTGAGGTCCGCGTGCGCGTCGTCCGCGTTGAAATTCTGGACGCTGAAGACCACCGCGGTGGAGCTGACGAAGACCTCGCGCGCCGCGAAGGAGCTGATGAGGCCGATCCCGATCCGCCAGTCGAACCCGATCGGCTTGATCAGGGGCTCGATGGCGTGGCCGGCCGCGCCGGCGAAGCTGTGGTCGATCGAGACCACGCCGCCGGGGCCCTTCGGATAGGTGGTGAGGAACCAGAGGATGATGCTGATCCCCAGGATCACGGTCCCGGCCCGCTTCAGGAAGAGGCCCGCCCGCTGGATCATGTGCAGGACGACATCCTTGAGCCCCGGCAGCCGGTAGGGCGGCAGTTCCATGATCATGAGCGGCGGCGCACCCTTGAGGAGGGTGCGCTTGAAGAGCCACGCGAAGCCGAAGGCGCCGAACGTGCCCAGGGCGTACATGAGGAGCATGAGGCCGACCTTGGTCGGGAGGGGCACGCGGTCGCCCGGCACGAGGGCGGCGATCATGAGCAGGTAGACCGGCAGCCGCGCCGAGCAGCTCATGAGCGGCGCCACGAGGATCGTGGTGAGCCGGTCCTTCGGGTCCTCGATCGTCCGCGTGGCCATGATCCCCGGAATGGCGCAGGCGTAGGAGCTCAGGAGGGGGATGAAGGCTTTGCCGTTGAGGCCCACCCGGCTCATCAGCCGGTCCATGATGAACGCGGCCCGCGCCATGTAGCCGGTGTTCTCGAGGAGCCCGATGAAGAAGAACAGGATCAGGATCTGCGGCAGGAAGGTGACGATGGTCCCGACGCCCGCGATCGCGCCGTCCGTCACCAGGTCCCGCAGGTCGCCGGCCGGCATCACGTCCTTCACCCCCCGGGTCAGCGCCGCGATCTGCGCGCCGATCCAGTCCATGGGGTATTCGGCGAGGGTGAAGATGCTGAGGAAGATGAGCGTCATCACCGCGATCAGAATGAGCCAGCCCCAGACCGGATGGGTCACCACCGCGTCGATCTTGTCGCTGGTCGTCCGTCCCGCCGGGGGGCCGGCCTGGACCGCGTTGGCCGCGAGGACGCCGATCGCATCGTAGCGCGAGCCCACGAGGATCCCGGCCCAGTCTATTTCCTGCCCGGCCCAGCGCTCCTGCCAGCTGCGGAGGATCTCCGTGGTGCGGGCGTTGAGCGGGGTCGAGCCGGCCACCCGGACCGAGTCCTGGTCGGTGAGGAGCAGCAGCGCCTCCGCCCGCGCGATCAGGGGCGACTTGCCTTCGCCCGCGGCGAGCGAGGCCTGCAGCTCGGTCACCGCCGGGGCGATGGCCGCCGGAATGTCCCAGGCATGCCGGGAGAGCGGCAGGTCCGGCCGGCTCATCGCGAGCTTGAGCTCGATGAGGCCCTTGCCGTTCACGGCCTCGCACGCGATGACCGGAATGCCGAGCGCGTGCTCCAGCCGGCCGACCCGGACCTCCATCCCGCTGCGCGCGGCGAGATCCATCATGTTCAGGACCAGGATCACCGGCCGGCCCAGGTCGAGGATCTGGTGCACGAGGTAGAGGTTCCGCTCCAGGTTGGTCGCATCGACAATGCAGAGGATCCGGTCCGGCTGCGGCGTGTCGGCCCTCCGCCCGAGGAGCACGTCGCGCGTGACCGCCTCGTCGGGCGAGCGCGCCGCCAGCGAATAGGTGCCGGGCAGATCGATCACGGTCAGCGGCAGCCCATGCTGCGAGTACGCCGTCCCGATCTTCTTCTCGACCGTCACGCCGGGGTAGTTTCCGACCTTCTGCTTCAGGCCGGTCAGGGCGTTGAAGAGGGTGCTCTTGCCGCAATTGGGATTGCCGACCAGCGCGTAGACGGGCGTCCGCGACGGCCCCGCCGGTTGGCCCGGGGCGCTCATCCGGCGGTCTGCGCCGGCTCCACGACGACATGGGCCGCCTCGGAGCGACGGAGAGTGAGGTGGTAGCCGCGCACCTTGATTTCCAGGGGGTCGCCCAGCGGGGCGGTGCGGACGAGGGTCACCGTGGTGCCGGGCAGCACTCCCATCTCCCGGAGCCGGAGGAAAGCCTCGCCCGATTTGGGGTAGGCCCGGACGACGGCGGACGCGCCGATCGCTAGCTCCGACAGTTTGAGTTCGGGCGCCACATCAGCCCCCGCGCACGAGTTCGACCACGATGTGGGAGGCGGTCCGGTCGCTGAGGGCGATCCGGGTGCCGCAGAGCTGGCAAAGGAGGGTCTTCTGCCCGGAAATCTTCTCGATCACGGCCGACTCGCAGAAACCCAGTTCGCGCAGCCGGGCGCAGACATTGGTCTCTCCGGCCAAGGCGAAGACCCGCCCGGTCGCGCCGATCGGCAACTCCGTCAGCGTCATGCGCTGCGGGCGGAAGGGCTCGAGGTGGGCGGTGGGCATTGGAGATCGATAAGAAGGAGTGAAACTGAATGAGACTCAGTTTCACTTGTCAAGGCGGACGCGGAAACAAGAATCGATAGAATCGCCTAAAATGAGGCAAAAATACCAAAAAATGGGTCGTTTTTGGCCAATTTGTCGGTCCGAATGCCCAAAACGACCCGCAACTACTTTCCTACTGCGTTGAGCACAATACCCGGCGTCAGCAGGGCCGGCAGGATCACGGGATCAGGGCGATCGGGAAACCAGATCAGGTTAAATGGCACGGCGCTGCGGTGATACTTGGCCAGCTCGGCTGTGATCTGAGGGTCCTTGTTGGTCCAGTCCGCCCGGACGGTGGCGATGTCCTTCGACCGGAACGTGCGGAGCACGTCATTGGAATGAAACACGAGCTTCTTGTTGGCCTGGCAGGTGGCGCACCAGCGGGCGGTGAAGTCCACATAGACGATCCGATGGCTGGCGCGCAGCGCCGCGACGGCTTCCGGGCTCCATTTTTCCCAGACGATGTCGGTGGGGGCCGGCGGCTGCGGCCAGCCGACCCAGGCGCCGATCCCCAGGAGGAGCACGCCACTCCAGAGGCCGATCCGAGCCCGGCCCGGCTTGGCTCCTCCCATTTGCCAGCGGCCGTAGGCCCAGCCACCCATGGCGATGAAGACCAACCCGACGAAGACCATGAGGAGATCGTTCTCGGACACCTGGCCGGCGAGCACCCAGATGAGATAGCCAACGGTGCCGTACAACGGGAAGGCCAGCAGCTGCCGGAAGGTGACCATCCATTCGCCGGGCCGGGGCAGGACCTTCACCGCGCCGGGGAAGATCGAGAGCAGGAGATAGGGCGCGGAAAGGCCGACCGCGATGGCGGTGAAGATCAGGAAGGAGGCGGTGGTCGAGAGCGCGAGCGCCGCCCCGAGGGCGGGGGCCAGAAATGGCGCCGAGCAGGGCGTGGCGACCACCGTGGCCAGCGTGCCGCTGAGGAATGAGCCCGTCAGGCCCGACTTGGTCTGGAGGTTGCCGCCGATGCCGGTGGCGGAGAGCCCGAATTCGAAGACGCCGCTCATGTTGAGGGCGAAGATCAGCATCACGGCCGCCAGGCCGAAGACGAAGGCGGCCGATTGCAGCTGGAAGCCCCAGCCCAGCTGGGCGCCGCCGGCCCGCAGGACCGCCAGCACCGCGGCGAGGGCCCAGAAGGAAAGGAGCACGCCGGCCGCGAACGCGAGGCCATGCGCGACCACCTTCCGGCGGTCGTTGCCCGCCTGGTTGACGAAGCCGAGGATCTTGATCCCGATCACGGGGAAGACGCAGGGCATCAGGTTGAGAATCAGGCCGCCCGCGAGGGCCAGGAGCAGCGTGCCGCCGAGGGAGGCCGGCGCTTCGGCGGCCGGCGCAGGGACGTTCCCGGCGGAACCGGCGGCCGGCCCCTCCGTCAGCGGCGCGTCGATCCGGAGCCCCGGCAGGGGCGTGTCCGAGGCCCAGCTGGCCGAGGAGGTGAGCACACCCAGCAGACGGGCCGGATGGTCCGGCGCGTCCATCGCCACCGGCAGGGTCAGGACAAAGCCACCATGGCCATCGCTCTTCACCTCCTGCGGCTGGTCGTAGGCGACCAGGTCATCGTCGCCAAAGAAATGGAGGTCGGCGGGCTTCACCTCTGTCGTCCCGGCCGGATGGAGGGTGAGCACCACCTGTTTCCCGGCGCGGGCGGCGGTGGCGTTCCAGGCGGGCAGCGCGCGGGGGAGGCGCGCGAGCACGTCGTGAATCTTTCCGGCCCAGGCGGGATCGGGCGCGGCCACGGCCGCGACCGGCAGGGTCAGGCTGATCTGCGCCTGGCCGGGCTTGCACACATCGCGGCACATCAGCCATTCGGCGGAGGCCGCCAGCGTGACGGGCTGGCCCGCGGGCAGGTCGGACGGCGGCGTGAGGGTCACGGGCAGCAGGAGGTCCCCGTCATAGCCGCTGCCGACCACCGTTCCGGTGCTCTCGTCCTTCAGCACCGAGGGCGACGGCCACTGGATGTCACCGGCCTTCCAGCCGGGCGGCAGGGTCCATTTCAGGGACGTGGCCACGCCGGTCCCGGGATTCAGCCAGTACGTGTGCCAGTGCGCCTGGTGCACCAGCCGGAGCGCGACGGTCACGGGATGCCCGGCCTGGAGGCTGGCATCGGAGGCGACAAGCGAAGCCTGCACCTGCGCGTGCAGAAAGGCGGGGACGAGCGCGAGCCCTGCAGCGCAAAGAAGGCGAAACCGCTGGAGCTTCATGGGTGGCAAGGGTGGGGATGTTACGGTGGAGAAGCAAACCGGGATGCTTGCCCTTCGCGTTCCTCCCGGCAGTTTGGCCCCGATGAAAACACGCATTTTCGGACGCACCGGCCGGGCGGTCGGCGAAGTGGGTCTGGGCACCTGGCAGCTTGGCGCCAACTGGGGCAATGTGACCGAGGAAGCCGCGCTCGCCACCCTGCGCGCCGCCTACGAGGCCGGCACCACTTTCTTCGACACCGCCGACGTCTACGGGACGGGCCGCAGCGAGACCCTCATCGGCCGTTTTCTCAAGGAGACGAAGGCGCCGGTCTATGTCGCGACCAAGTTCGGGCGGTTCAACCCGCCCGGCTGGCCCGGGAACTTCACCCGGGCGGCCGTGCGGGAGCACACCGAGGCCTCGCTGCGCCGCCTGGGGCTCGAGACGGTTGACCTCACCCAGCTCCATTGCCTGCCCCTCGAGGTGATGCGCCGCGGCGAGATCTTCGAGTGGCTCCGCGAACTGAAACAGGAGGGAAAAATCCGGGATTTCGGGGCGAGCGTGGAGTCGATGGAGGAGGCGCAGCTGTGCCTGCGGGTCGACGGCCTCGCGGCCCTGCAGATCATCTTCAACATCTTCCGCCAAAAGCCGATCAGCACCCTGTTCGCCGAGGCCAAGCGCCGGCAGACCGCGCTGATCGTGCGCCTCCCGCTGGCGAGCGGGCTTTTGGCCGGCAAGATGACCCAGGCCACGACCTTCGCGGCGGACGACCACCGCAACTTCAACGCCGATGGCCAGCAGTTCAACGTCGGCGAGACCTTTGCCGGCCTGCCCTTTGCCAAGGGGGTGGAATTGACCGATGCCCTGCGGCCGCTGGTCCCGGCCGGCGCCACGCTCGCGGAGTTCGCGTTGCGCTGGTGCCTCGATTTCGACGCGGTCAGCGTGATCATCCCCGGGGCGAAGAATCCCGAGCAGGCGCGGGGCAATGCGCGCGCGGCCTCCCTGGCGCCCCTGGGATCCGCCCTGCACGCCCGCCTCGCTGACTTCTACGCGAGCGACGTCGCCGCGCAGATCCGCGGCTCCTACTGAGCCACGTCCGGCGGCGGCGGATCCGCGCGCAGCGGCTGCGTCGCCGAGGCGCCGGCGGCGATCCACTGCTCGATCAGGTGGATATCCTCGGCCGCCAGAAGGTTCTTGTGGTTGCTCGGCATGAAATCGTCGTCGTCATGCGGCAGCGTGATCCGGCGGACGATTTCACTGTCCGCGGGATGCCAGGGCACGATCTCTGGGCCGCCGTCGCCGCCCTGCATGAGCCACGCATAGGTATCGAGCCGGAATCCGCCCTTCACTTTGTGCGCATCGTGACACGAGGTGCAGCTGCGGAGGAAAAGCGGTTCGATCCGGGCCGCGTACAGGGTCGCGTCGGTTTTCTTCACGGTCGCGGCCACCGGCCGGGCGCGCGGCGGCAGCCGCAGCCAGGTCCGGAGCCGGGCGGGCATGGGGTCGGTCAGGAAGGTTTCACCGTGGGTGATCGCCCCGCCCTGATGGCTGGTCCAGACCATGAGGCCCAGGGCCGCCGCCAGCAGGGGTCCGTAAAGCAGCAGAAAGGCGGGCCCGGCGCCGGCTTCCGCCGCGACGCGGGGCCGCACCGCCGCGGTCAGGAGGCTCAGCCCGGCGAGGCCGATGCCGCACCACATGTGACGGACGAGGAGCGGCCCGGAATAGGCGCCGCTCCAGGCGAGGAGCCAGCCGTCGGCGGCCGCGGCCAGCGCGCTCCAGGCCGCCAGGCCGAGGACGAAGCCCGCCGCCGCGCGCAGGTCGTCGCGCCGGCCGAAGGCGCCCGCCAGCTCTAGGAGCGGCACCAGCGCCAGCAGCGCGATCGGCAGGTGGACCACCAGCGGATGAAATCGCCCCACGAACTGGGCGAGCGCGCGATGCTCCTGCCCGTCGGGCGGCAGGCGCCACGCGAGTCCGGCCAGGAGGACGGTGACCGCAAATCCTGACCCGCAGAGGGCCCGACGGAGGAAAGGTTTACCGGACGGCACGGCGATCAAAGGATGATCGCCGGCGCCGTTCGTTGTCCAACGAACAATCGAGCGCGGCTCAGGCCTCGAACGCCGGCAGCGACTTGTCGATCCGCACCTTGTCGAGGCGGGCAAAGACCGGCACGCCCGTGTCGTAGGGGAGGGTGACCTCGCCCTGGATCAGCGGCTGGGCGTAGCGCAGGAACTGGAAGTTCATGCTGACGTTGTCCTCATTGATCCACTCGCGCGGCAGCTTCTTCACCCCGTTGGCGATCTCGCTCAGGGGCGCCAGGCCGGTCTCGCAGGTGTAGTGGTCGCTCTCGCCGCGGACCAGGGTGACCATCTTGTCGGTCTCGCCCCCAATGGCGGCGCGCACGGCGGCCTGACCGGCGAGGTAGGCCTCGTCGGCGTCCGTCTTGGAGGCGCAATGCGCGGCGGCGCGCTGGATCAGCCCCGGGCGGGCGACCCGCACCTTGGCGCTGGGGATGGCGGCTTCCACGATTTCGGCCAGCGCCTCGCCGGCGCCGCCCAGTTTCGCGTGGCCAAAGGCATCGGTGGCCGCCTCGGCCGCGAGGTAGTTGCCATCGGCGTCGACGAGGCCCTCAGCCACGACGATCAGGCAGTACTTCTCGCGCTTGAGCACCCGGCGAATGTCCTCGAGGACCTTCTCCTGGGCGAAGGGGATCTCGGGCAGCAGGATGATGTGCGGCGGATCATGGGGATGATCCCGGCGCTTGGCCAGCGAGGCGCCGGCGGCGATCCAGCCCGCGCTGCGGCCCATGGCCTCGACGATCGAGACCAAGTCGCCCTGCCCCATCGCCTCGTTGTCGCAGGCGATCTCGCGCACGGTGGTGGCGAGGTACTTGACGACGCTGCCATAACCGGGGCAGTGATCGGTGCCGGCCAGGTCGTTGTCGATCGTCTTGGGCACGCCGATGACGCGGAGCTCGTAGCCCTGCTGCTGCGCCGTCTTGGAAATCTTGTCGGCCGTGTCCTGGGAGTCGTTTCCGCCGATGTAGAAGAAGAACCGGATGTTGTGGGCTTTGAAAACCTCAAAGAGACGGTCCATGTCTTTGGCAGCCTGCTCGGGTTTCTTCTTGAAGTCGATCTTGTAGCGGCATGTGCCCAGCGCGGCGGCGGGACTGTGGCGCAGACCTTTGATGTCGCCGGGTGATTCCTTGCCCAGGTTGATCAGGTTCTCGTTGAGAATGCCCAGGATGCCATTGGCGCCGCCGTAGATGTTCTTGATCGAGGCATACTCTTTGGCTTTGACGACAACGCCCGCGACGCTGGCATTGATGAC
>CAIWXW010000217.1 GCA_903916755.1 uncultured Opitutaceae bacterium
CGATGCTCTTGCCTCCGTCCGCGTCCCGCAGGATGCGGACTTTCTCCTCTGTGCTGTAGCGTTTACCTTTCATGGTCTGGGTCCTTTCTATTGGACCAGACCAACTCTTCAAGTGGCTCGAATCGGCGGGATCACGTCACCTGTGCGAGCCCCGCATAGGTCAACTGCTGACCGGATCGCTCCGCTAAAATCTGAACCAGGACCTCCAAGGTCCCCAAATCCTGCAGGAGGGCCACTTCACGCAGATCCTCCCGGGTCAATTGGCTCGAGCGCAGCGAACGCCACCTGCGCGTCAAGCGGTCCGAGCGTCGCAGATAGGGTTCGGGAAACCCTCCGTGGACCCACAGGGCCGCCCAATCGTTGTCTGGTATCGGCGCGGGTTTGCGGATCGGAGTGGTCGGAACCGAGGTTCGGATGATTTCGGCCACCGAGAAGGGGTGCATCCGGTAGAGAAAATACCGCCCCATCAGGCTGTCGCCGCCGCGCCGGAAAATATCGAGGCGAGAGCTTCCGGTCACAATTATTTTGGCCTTGGCCCCATAGCCATCGGAAAAGCCCTTCAGGAACTGCTTCCCTTTGGAATACTTGTGCAGCTCGTCGCAGACGACCACGGGTGGCTGGCGCGAGCCCGGTCCA
Organism: uncultured Opitutaceae bacterium; assembly: GCA_903916755.1. Taxonomy (GTDB): domain Bacteria; phylum Verrucomicrobiota; class Verrucomicrobiia; order Opitutales; family Opitutaceae; genus Palsa-1447. Next base: position 637 of record CAIWXW010000217.1, read on the forward strand.
ACTCCAAGGCCGTGGCGACGGCGGTCGCCCCTTGCACGATCTTGCGCCGGTCATCGAGGATGTCCCAACTCAGATAGAGATCGCCCTCCCGCCGGCAGGTGGTGGTCTTCCCCACTTGGCGCGGGCCGCTGACGAAGGCCATTTGGCGGTCCTTCGGCTCAACGACGATCAAAACCCGGAGGGTTTCAGCTAGTGGCGCATGGTCCTGCGCCCGCAAAAAGGCCCCCGGATTAAAGCGGGGGCCTGGGAAGCTACTGCCCGGGTCCGGCTCGGCTCAGCGGTATTCCTCGCCCGTCGCCGTATCCACGATCTTGAAATGCTCGATGTGGTAGGCCGGGTCGGCCCGGAAGGCCAGTTTCACCCCGAAGGTCTTCTCCATCCGGACCAGGAGGTTGGCGTCCTCGCTGCGCAGGCGCTCGAGGATGGCCGGGTTGACCAGGACGCGCAGGGAGTATTCCCGGCTGTCCTTGCGCAGCTGCAGCCGGCGGACCACCGACGAAAGGCGGCGCTGGAGCTCGACCGACATGGTCGTGGCCGACTTCACGATGCCGCGGCCGCGGCAATAGGGGCAGTCGGTGTAGAGGTTGGACGAGAGCGACTCCTGCTGCCGCTGGCGGGTCATCTGCATGATGCCGAGCTGCGAGATGGGCAGGATGTGGTTGCGCGCCTTGTCGGAGGCCATCAGCTCGACCATCTTTTCATAGATGGCGTTGCGGTGGCGCCGCTCCTTCATGTCGATGAAGTCGATGATGATCAGGCCGCCGAGGTTCCGGAGGCGGATCTGGCGGGCGGCCTCGCTGGCGGCCTCCAGGTTCACGGCGTAGATCGTGTTCTTTTCGTCGCCGGACCGGTTCTTGTGGGAGCCGGTGTTCACGACGATCGCGATCAGGGCCTCGGTCTCGTCGATGATGACCTCGCCGCCGCTCGGGAGGGCCACCTTGCGCTGGCCGGTCTGCTCGATCTGGCGCTCGATGTTGAAGCGCTCGAAGATCGGGATGCTGTCCGAGTAGAAGGCGATCTTGGACTTGGATCGCTGCGAGATCAGGCCGACCAATTCCTGGGTCCGCTCGAAGTCGGACCGGTCGTCGATCAGGACGCGGTCGACCTCCTCGGTCAGGAAGTCGCGCACGGTGCGCTCGACCAGGTCCGGCTCGGTGTGGAGGCAGGCCGGCGCCTTGTCGCGGGCCATCTTGGCCGCGATCTCTTCCCATTTCTTGAGGAGCAGGTGGAGGTCGCGGACGAAATAGCGGCCCTTCTTGCCCTCGCCGGCGGTGCGGACGATGACGCCCATGCCCTCGGGGATGGTGAGCTCGTTGATCAGGGTCTTCAGCCGGCGGCGCTCATGCGGATCCTCGATCTTGCGGGAGATGCCGCAGCCGTCGCTGTAAGGCGTGAGGATGAGGTAGCGGCCGGGAATCGAGAGATTGGTCGTCGTGCGGGGGCCCTTGGTGCCGATCGGGCCCTTGGTGACCTGGATGACGATGTCGGTGCCCGGGGGATAGAGCCCGGGGATGTCCTTCACCGTGAGCTCGCCCTTGGGGGCGGCATCGCGCTTCCGGTTGACGCGCACGACCTCGACCGACGAATCGGCGGCGGCCGGGAGCATGTCCCAGTAGTGGAGGAAGGCGTTCTTGGTGTAGCCGATGTCGACGAACGCGGCCTTGAGGCCGGGGTCCAGGTTCTTGATCCGGCCCTTGTAGATGCCGCCGACCATCCGGTTGTCGGACTCGCGCTCGATCTCGAACTTCTCGAGCCGGCCGTCCACGAGCAGCGCGACGCGCTTCTCCAGCGGCTCGGAATTGATGATCAGCTCCCGGTAGGAGCCTCTTTCCTTCTGGAAGACCGCGAGGACCTTCTGGAGGAGGGGGCGATTCTTGGCGCGCTCCTGCGCGCCCGCCCTCAGTTCGGAGGAGTCGACGGCGACGGATTCGCGCGCGACGGGAGGATGGGCCATCTCCTCGTCATATTGCTGATCGGCGCGGGGTGCGCCGGAATCGGGCTGGGATTGATCGCTCATGGTGGGTGCTGTTCTGGTTTACGGGGCACCCGGGTGCGCGAATTGCGGCGCAGGAAATTCTGGCAAAGCGGTCAGTATCGCGGGTCGGACGCATGCTCATGCGAAATCCTTCCGGAAGCGATAGACGCTTTGGACCAGTCCTTGCAGCAAGCAGCATCTGAGCACAAAGGAGCCAC
>CAIWXW010000218.1 GCA_903916755.1 uncultured Opitutaceae bacterium
CCGCCATCCAGGACTCCAGCCCGCGCCGCTCGGCCGCGTGGGCGGCCGCGAAGGCGGCCTCGGCGCCGCGCAGCGGCCCGGCCGCGCCATGCGCCGCCTGGTACTGCCAGGCCGCCCGGTTGAAATAGACCGGCGGCGCCTCGAACTGGTAGAACACGAAGATCAGGACGCCGAGCAGCAGGATGAAGGCCTGCATCGGGATCTTGCACACGGCGTTGAACATGAGGCCGAGCCGGCTCTCGCGCAGCGACGAGCCCGAGAGGTACCGCTGCACCTGCGATTGGTCGGTCCCAAAGTACGAGAGCGCGAGGAACATGCCGCCGAGCAGGCCCGACCAGAAAGTGTAGCGCCGGTGGAGATCCAGGGAGAAGTCGACGCCGGTCAGCTTGTGGAACCCGCCCGCGACCGTCAGGGCGTCGCTGAACGTCAGCCCGGCCGGCAGGCGCGCCAGCAGGACCACGAAGGCCGCCGCCATGCCCGCAAAGATCACGCCAATCTGGTATTTTTGGGTGAGGTTCACCGCCTCGCTGCCGCCGGTCACGGTGTAGGCGATCACCAGCAGGCCGCTGGCGATGATGGTGAGGTCCAGCCGCCAGCCCATGACGGTCGAGAGCACGATCGCGGGCGCGTAGATCGTGATGCCGGCGCCGAGCCCGCGCTGGAGCAGGAAGAGCGCGGCGCCCAGGAGCCGGGTTTTGCCGTCGAAGCGCTGGCCGAGGTATTCGTAGGCGGTGTAGACCTTGAGGCGGCGATAGATCGGCAGGAAGACCGCCGCGATGACGATAAGCGCGAACGGCGCCCCGAAGTAGTTCTGGACGAAGCCGAGGCCGTCCTCATAGCCCTGGCCGGGCGTGGACAGGAAGGTGATCGCACTCGCCTGGGTCGCCATGACCGACAGTCCGATGACGATCCAGGGGGTGCTTCCGCTGCCCTGCAGGTAGGTCCGCAGGTCGCGCCGGCCGCGCGTTCGCCAGGTGCCGTAGGCGGCGATCCCGCACAGGGTGACGACGAGAATGGCGTAGTCGAACGCGTTCACGGATAGAGGGCCGCGAGGCCGACCAGCAGGGCGGTCCAGAGGACGAAGCTGGCCAGCACGAGCCAATAGACCCCGCGCCAGGTGCGCAGGCCGGGCAGCCCGGGGGCTTCGCTCTCGGGCGGGGCCTTCATTTGCCCAGCGAGAGCAGGTTCGCGAACAGCCGGTACGCTCCGGGCACCCCGGACGGCAGCTGTCGAAACCAAGAGAGTCCCGTATAGACAAAATACCCGCGGCCATAGGGCGCGATGAGCAGGCCGCCCGCGAGCGGCGGCTCGCCCGCGTCGCTGCAGGCGAGAATCGGCACGAAGTGCGCGTCCCACGCGCTCGGGAAATAGGTGCCGCGCTCCTGCACCCAGCCCGAGAAATCCGCCGGTTCGATCCGGTTGGGGGTGGTGAGCGCCGGATGGCCCGGGGCCAGCAGCGTGATGGCCGAATGCTCGTCGGTCACCCGCAGCTCGGAAAGGCGGAGCGGGTAGGGGGCGATGGGCACGCCCTGCAGGCCGTTCGGGCGATTGTAGAGCGCAATGACGTCGCCGCCGCCCTGGACGTAAGCCCAGAGCGCGGGCAGCCGCGGGATCAGGTCGGTGCGCGTGTTGAAGGCCCGCACGCCGATCACGATGGCGTCGAAGGCGCGCAGCCGTTCCGGGGTCAGGTCCGCGCCGGACAGGGGCGTTACCACGCAGCCCATCCGCGCGATGCCCGCCGCCACTTCATCGCCCGCCCCGGCGAGATAACCGACCTGCCGGCTTTTGATCGCCAAATTGAGGCTCACGGCCTTGAGCCGGGCCGGCGGCTGCAGCAGCTGGCTGGGGATATGGTCGTAGCGGATGTCCTGGCGCCCGTTGCGATAGGTACGGCCGCCGATGTCGGCCGCCGCCACGATATAACCGGTGACCACCTCTGCCGGGGCGGTGAGCGTGAAGGTCAGGCGGCGCTTTTCGCCCGGCCGCTCAAAGGCAAACGGCTGCACGGCGGGCGCGACCGTCCAGCCCGGAGGCGCCTCCAAGCGCAGCTGGCCGCCCGCGATGGGCCGGGCGGCGACGATTTCCACCGTCGCCGCGCGGGAGGTGCCGGGCGCGAGCAGCGTCAGATCGTCCGTCCAGCCCAGGGTGACGGGGGGCACCACGGCCAGCCGTTGGCGCACTTCCCCGCGGACCGGATCGGAAATGACCTGCACCGGCTCGTCGGCGATCACCAGCTCCTGACCGCCCACCGCAAAGACCTCCTCGATCGGGAAGACGGGAGGGTTCTCGGGGCGACCGATCAGGGTCGGGTCGTCGACCCGGAACATGCCCGGGGTGCCCTCCTCGCGGAGCCAATAGGGAGTGGAGGGCGGAGTATCGGCGGGCAGGACGACGGAGCCCGTGCGGCTGGCCGGCCGGTCGGGCGCGAGGGCGATGGCCTCAAAATGCCCATCCGCCCCCGTGGGATAGTGCGTGGCCAGCCAGCGGACCGGAACCTGCGCGCGCACGATGGCCGTGTGGCGCAGCGTCAGGGTCTCGTCCGGGACCACCTCCGCGTGCGGGATCGTGGTCTCGACGTACAATCCCAGGCAGTCCGCCAGGATCCGATCAAGCAGCGCGCGCTTTTCGGCCACCACCGGGTCGGCGGGCAGCGCGGCCAGCCGGCGGCGGAGCGCCAGGAGGGCCGGAACGCTCGCGGCCGGATCCTCGGGGCTAAAATGGCTGATGACGTCGGTGACCATCGGGCCGATGTCGGCGCCGCCGGGGAAGCGGCCCCACGAGGTGTCGACCCCCTCGAGGATGTCCTGGGTCGCGGGCGCGCCGTCGAGGAGCTGGAAGGATTCGTAGGCCGCCCCCCGGGTGCCGACCGTGCCCATGCCCTGGCTCTTGTGCATGGAGCGGCTCTGGGCGGCGATTTCGCCATAGGATTCGCCGAGGAGCGCATTGTAGCCGCCGTCGTCCAGCCGCAGCCGCGGCGCCGAGCTGCCGAGGCCGCTGGGGCCGAAGCCGTTGTTCCAGAGAATGCGCTTGGGCTGCCAGGGAGTCAGCGTCGTGAGCTGCTCCGGAAAGGCCTTCGGGTCACCGGCCAGCTTGAACGCCTCGAGCGCCAGCACGGCGGAGGCGGTGTGGTGTCCGTGCGTGCCGCCCGGCACGGTCGAGAAGCGGGTGACCAGGATGTCGGGCCGGAACTCGCGGATCACCCGGACGATGTCGGACAGCACCTGCTGGCGGTCCCATTTGCGCAGTGTGTCGGCATAATCCTTGGAAAAGCCGAAATCGCGCGCGCGGCTGAAGAACTGCCGTCCGCCGTCGACGCGGCGGGCGGCCAGCAGTTCCTGGGTGCGGATCACCCCCAGGCCCTCGCCGAGCTCGGGCCCGAGCAGGTCCTGGCCGCCGTCGCCCCGCGTCAGCGAAAGATACGCCGTCCGGTAGTTCCGCCCTCGCGCGAAATAGGCGATGAGGCGGGTGTTCTCATCGTCGGGATGGGCGGCGATGTAGAGCACGCTGCCCAGTTCGCGGAAGCTCTTCAGCTCCTGCAGGATGGCGGAAGCGGAAACCGGCGCCGGCGCGGCGCGGGTGCCAACTCCCATGCCGGCGAGGGCACAGAGCAACCCGGCAAGCCGGAGGCGCGCTCGCCGGCAGGAAGGCGGACGATGCACGGAGGGCGCGGGGCGTTACTTGACGAGCGTCAGCGGCGCCGAGTACTGGGTATTTTCCCAGATCAGTTTGAGCACGCCGTTGCCATCCTTGTTCTTGGTGATGGCCATCGTGAATTCGTCGACGCGGGGATCGACCGCGTCCTTTGCCAGGTCCACGCGGGCGAGATCCTGGCCCGCATCGTACTGGAGGCCCCATTGGCCGATCTGCTTGTTGATCACCAATTTCGCGCTGCCGTCCTCGAGCGGGACGAGGAAGAGGGTATAGGCGCCGGGCGCCACGGTGGCGCCGCCGACCATCAGGGGCTTCTGGGTGATCAGCAGGGTCGCCTCATCCGAGCCGGCGCGCCACGCCTTGCCCCAGGGATTGGAACCCGTGCCGATCAGGCCGCCCCAGATCTTGCGGATTTCGCCGGTCTTGGGATCGGCCGAGAACGGGCGGCCATAGACGATGGTCACGCGATTGCCGTTGCGACGATCGCCGAGCACCACGCTGAAGGTTTCGTGGGGGCTGGTGCCGCCGGTGGAAGCCACGCGTTTGGCGGGCTGGGCCGCGAGCGGCAGGGCGCTGAGCAAAGCGGTCGCGAGGAGGAGGAGGGGGAATTTGGACATGGGCTTCGGCGTTTTGAGGGGACAGGTTGGGGTGAGCTAGACGGTCGGCCAGAGGCGACGGTTCGGGATAAATACGGGGCCGGTCCGCCGGGGCCAACCGTTAAAACATCCGTCTGACTCGACGGGCTCGCCCGCTCCTTCGGGCTTGAGTTGCCCCTCCCCCCCGTCTTCGGCCTTATCCGGTCCAGGACGCGCCGTTGCGGATGCCGAAAGCTACTTAGGCGAATTGAGTGGCCGCCCCCGTCGTTCGCTGCACCGATAGGGGGCGCCACGGGTCTGCTTGTCACACGCCGCCATGTCCCTCCGCTCCACTCTCGCCATCCGCCCGTTCCTAGGGGTCCTGCTGCTGGCGCTTGTCGGGGCCGGCCGCGCGGCGGCCGAGCCGGCGCCCGATCCCAGTGGACCGCCCGATGCGCCGCCGTCCGCGCCGTCCGTCTATGCACCCGACCAGCTTGACCAGCTGCTGGGCCCTGTGGCGCTTTATCCCGACCCGCTGCTGGCGCTGATCCTGCCTTCCGCGGCGGCTCCGGCGGACATCGTGGCCGCCGCCGGCTTTCTCGCGGCCCACGGGGACCCCTATGACGCGGTGAGCCAACCCTGGGCCGAGAGCGTCCGCGGACTGGTGCATTATCCGGAGGTGATCGAATGGATGGCGCAGAATCTCGGCTGGGTCCAGGCGGTGGGGGCGGCCTTTGTCGCCGATCCGGAGGGAGCGACGCAGGCGATCCAGCGGCTGCGCCACCGCGCGCGCGACCTCGGCACCCTGGTCAGCACGCCACAGCAAGAGGTGATCGAGGAGGATGGCCTGCTCGAAATCGAGCCGGCGGAGTCCGACCAGATCTACGTTCCCCGCTACGATCCGGGCGTTGTGTTTGTGGAGGGAGATCCGGCCTACGGCCCGTTCCTCACCTTTGGAGTGCCTTATTCCAGCGGCGTGTGGCTGAACTATGGTTTCGACTGGCGGCGCCGCGCCCTCTGGGTTGGCCGCTTTTCCCGCGATGGGATGGGCTGGCGCCGGCCCAACGCATTTAATGCGGAGTCGCATGCGTGGCGGCCGCCCGCCGGTGCCGCCCAGGGCCGTCCGTTTCCCGGCCGTCCCGGGCCTGGTCCCAATCCCGCTTTCATCCGTCCCAACCTGCTACCCGGGGCACCGCGCAGCTCGCCGGAGGATCGCGCGCGCTGGAATAATTTTCACGCCCGCCCGGGCGAAAACGCTGCGACGGACCATTTTGGCCGGCCCAACCCGCTCCCGGGCTCCCGCCCCGGCGTTCCCGCCGGCGCCGACTGGCGGGCGAGGGAACGCGAGGACCGCGAACGGGCCGGACACCGTCCGGACGGCGCGAACGGGACCGCGGCCCATGCGCCGGTCCATCCGCCGGCGAGCGCCCCTCGTCCCGTTCCGGCTGAGCGGGACAAGAACGACCCGGGCGACCACACCGACCGGAACGCGCCGCCGGCGCGCTGACGTGGGCGGCTAGGCGCCCGCATCCGCCCCTCGGCGCCGGTTGATGCGCTCGGCGGCGGCGCGGAGCGGACTGCGCGCCAGGATGTAGACCAACGGGATCCACAGGGGCGCCGTCACGGCCCAACCGAGGACGCCATGGAGCGCGGTGGCGCCAAATTCCCGCAGGAAGCCGGCGGGATGGTGGCGGGCCAGGGCCATCATCCGGGGCAGGTCCACGGTCCCGGTCGCGCGTCCGGTCAGGCGGTCGCCCAGCCGGATGAAGGCGACCAGCAGCGGAATCCAGATGAAGCCGCAGAGGAGGTTGATCGCCTGCATGATCGGCTGATTCAGGCTCAAGGCCACGCCCGCCGCGAGGCAGAGCAGGGTCGTCGTGCCGAGAATCGGGAAGAGGGCCAAGGCGCTGCCGACGGCCAGGGTCAGCGCGATCTTCTCCGGGCTGACGCCCTGGGTCAGCTGGTGCAGGATGGGGTCGGTCAACCAGCGCTGCCAGAATTTCCGGGGAGGAGGGGGGGAGGGTGATCCGGGCATGGGATTCAGGAAGGCGAGAGAGAGGGAGGTCGGTTCCAATAGCTGTGATACGCGTGAGGGCGGCGGCCGGAGCCTAGAACACAAATGGCAGGAGCGCCTTCGTTCGAGCCCGGTAGGCGGGGAACGAGGCGGGAAAGTGCGCGCGCAGGAGAGCCTCCTCTCGGCGCAGTTTCCAGAGGTGCGTCGCCAGGAAGAGCAGGAGGCCCAGCACCGCCGCCCGGTTCCCGCGCACCAGCGCGGTTCCCAGGACCATGAGCAGCAGTCCGGTGTAGATCGGATGGCGCACCCAGCGATAGGGTCCCCGTTCGACCAGCCGATGGTCCTCCTTGTAGGTGATCGAGCCGCTCCAGTTTCGGCCCAAGGTCAGCCGGGCCCAGATGGCGACGACCCCTCCGGCCAGGCCTAGCCCGCAGCCGACGGACGAGAGAACGGGCGTCCGCGGCAGGAGCTCCGACCGGTCCCACTCGGGCCGTCCGGCGAGGAGGGCGAAGGTGACGGCCATGCTGGAGAAGTAGCTGACCCAGGTCAGCCGGCTCCACGTTTCCGCGCTCCGTTTCGTCCCGAACAGCCCGACCACCCACACCAGTGCGACGAGCAGCCAGCATCCTTGGAGGAACGCGGCGGCGGCATGATGGGTGAGCAGGGGCATGGTGATCGCCTCCTTGACAGCGGCGATGGGAAGGAGTGACGTTGCGCCGATGTCCTTCCCGTTGCCAGCCCAAGTGCTTTCGACCGCCCGACCGGCGGGACGGGTGGCGCGTGGGTGGCGGTCTTCGGCTCGGCGATGGTGACGCGCGGCTAACGCGCGGCCGGCCCGAGGCCGGTCCCATCCCACCGAGCCCGACTCTGACCGAGTCGGGCTTTTTCTTGTCCCGGTTTTTCCAATCCATCCTGGCCATGTCCTTATCCTTTTCCGCTCTTGAACTGCAGCTCCCATCGGTCGCCTTTTTCGGGCGCACCTTCGCCGAATATCTCCGTTGCTTCGCCCTCGATCCGTCGGCCTTGGCCACGCGCCGCGTGCTCGATGTCGCAGCCGGACCCTCGTCCTTCACGGCCGAGGCCCATGCCCGGGGATTGCGGGCGGTCGCGGTCGATCCGCTCTATGGCTATCCGGCCGACACGCTGGCCGCCCACGTGCAGATCGACTATGCCCGGATGCTGCGGGAGATGCGCCGGCAAGAGCACCGGTTTCGCTACGACTATTTCCCGTCACTGGCGGCCGCGGAGGCCAGCCGGCGATCTGCGGCGGACCGCTTCCTCGCGGACTACGAGGCGGGATTCATCCAGGATCGCTATGTCGGCGCCGCGCTGCCCCGGCTGCCGTTCGCCGACGGGGCATTCGACCTGGTCCTGTGCGCCCACCTGCTGTTCGTCTACGCGCGCCATTTCGATTACGATTTCCACCTGGCGGCGTGCCGGGAACTCGTCCGCGTCAGCCGGGAGGAAGTGCGCCTGCACCCTCTATGCGGCTTGGACGGGCTCCCCTATGCGGCGCTTTCCCGCCTGATCGGTGACCTCCAGGCGGGCGGCGTCGAAGCCCGCCAGGCGCCCGTCGATCATGGGCTCTTCCCCGGCACTGATTCGACGCTGATCCTGACCCGACGCGGCCAGGCCCCGGCATGAACCTAGCCCGGATATATCACGATGCACGGGCGAATCTGGCCAAACTGCCGGCCAGAAAAATTCTCATCCTCGCTCGAAGGGCTGAAAGCCATCTTCGCTCGGCTTCGGATTTTTCTAATCCAGTATTTTGGCCATCTTCATCCCGTGTTCATGGAATATCCGGGCTAGATTCCTGGAAGCAGCCCCGCTTCGGGGGCCGGTCCCTCCGGGATCGGCTTGGCCGGCTCCGCGCGCGGGGGCGCGGCCTCGGCCCGTGGCTTGCGCCCGGTCGTCTTCGGTTCCGGTGGCTTTTCCCGCTCGCTTCCAGGTGAGGGTTCGAGCGGAGCGGGGGGCGGCAGAATGATGACCGCATCCGCCGGAGGCGCTTTGGCGCCCCTTTCCAGCGCCGCCTTTTCCGGCATGGGTCGGACGGATTCCAGGCCCGCGATCTTGTAGCCCAATTGGGCGAGCTGCCCGTAGCAGTCCTGCAAGCGGCGGCCCATCGCCGAATCGAGGCCATAGGTGAGCTCGAGGCGCGGGGCGGTCTTCGCGCCCGCGGCCTCGCGGCTCTGGCCGGGATCACTCCGGATCGCCGCCAATTGCCAGATCACGTGAACACCGTCGCGATCCGCGAACGCCACGTGCAGCGTCGGAGCCGGCGCCGAAACCTCTAGGGTCTGGAGAGCGGCTACCCCGGCGCCGACGGCGGGTGGTGGCGGAAGCGGTCCGGCTTTGGCCCATGATCCCGCCGCGGGGAGTGCTGCTTCAGGCGGTCGCGCCGCCTCCCTTGCCGCCGGGGCATTCTCGGCGCGGCGCGGGACGAACGTTTCTGCGGGCGGCTCAGGGGTGATCGCGATGGGCCGCGCGCCGGGGTCCGCCGGCGCCGCCGGGTGGCGGCCGGGGATCAGGCGGCCGATGAACCCTCCCGCCCAGGACAGGACGCGCCGGAACACGGAGGGCCTTTCCGCCGCCGCAAGCCGGCTCAGCTCCGCCGACCGCGCGCGATAGTCGGCGAGAGCCAGCTGATGGAATGCCTGCATGGCGGCGACGGGCGCGGAGTAGTGCTCGGCCGCCAGCTGCACGGACCGGCCATCGAGGTCGAAGGCGGCGCCGTCGGCGCTCAGGCGAAGGTTTTCCAATCGGGTGCTACGGACGGGGAGGGAGGAGGGCATGGTCTCCATTGAAGCAAGTCCGCGCCGGGCGCGGGCGGATGGTTGCTAGGATCGGGCGGTGACCTGCATTCCCTTCTCACCGGAGGACGTGGCGACCGAGGTCTTCGCCGAGCTGGCGGCCGCCTGCCGGGAATGGAACTTCCTGCCCACCTTTCGGCATGGGCTGTTGCTGACCGGGGCCCGGCGGGCGGCGCCGGAGGACGCCGGGGTAGCTGCCCTGCGCCGCCTCACCCATCAGGAGGTCATCTGTTTTGCGGTCAGCGCGGAAGATTTCGACCACGCGATGGCGGCCATGGCCGATTCCCCGCGGCTCCGGGAGGAGGCCGCAGCCGAGGAGCCCGTCCCCCGCGCGCCCGCCGCCTGGGTCTCACAGGGCCGGAGTCCGCGGGAGATGGCGGTCGACCTCGTTCATTTTGCCCATGCGGCGCGCGCCTCCGATCTGCTCCTCGATGACCAGGAAGCCTGGATGGACGTCGCCGTCCAAATCGACGGCCGCAAGGAGATGCTGCCGCCGCTGGAGCGGGCGCTCGGCGCGCGCGTCCTGAAAGCCTTCAAGGAAATGGCCGGCATCGGCACCCAGGGACAGCCTGCTCCCCAGACCGGGGCGGCCAGTTTTTCGCTGCCGGCCGGGGCGCGAGTGGATATGCGCGTCGAGATCATTTCCACGGTCCACGGCGAGACCCTGGTGGGCCGGTTGCAGGATCGGGACCGCCAGCTGGGCCGGATGGCGACGCTGCCCTTTGCCGATCCGGCGCAGCGGGCGGTTGTCGCCGGGTGCCTGGCCCGACGCCAGGGTCTGCTCTTGGCGACGGGTCCGACGGGCCATGGGAAGACCACCACGCTCTATGCCTGCCTGGGGCAGCTGGACCGGTCGCTCCTCAACATCCGCACGCTCGAAGACCCGGTAGAATTTATCGTGCCTTGGATCACCCAGATCCCGGTCGGCGCCGGGACCGGGCGCGACTTCGGGGGCAGCCTGAAGAGCCTCCTGCGCCAGGCGCCCCATGTCATCCTGATGGGGGAGATCCGCGACGCCGCCGCCGCCCTCACGTGTGTCGAGGCGGCGGACACCGGCCATCTCCTCCTTGCCACCCTCCACACCCGTGATGCGATCGGCTGCGTTTCCCGGCTGCTGGATCTCGGCCTTTCGGGCCGGCAGATCGCAGCCGCGCTTTCGCTCGTCATCGCCCAGCGCCTGGTCCGCCGGCTCTGCCCGCTTTGCCGGCTGCCGGTGGCTCCTTCCGCGGACCAGGCCCGGCACTTTGAACGCCATGCGCTGCCGGTCCCCGCTGCGGTGTGGCGGCCGGGCGGCTGCCGGCGGTGTGGCGGCCGGGGTGAAATCGGCCGGGTGCCAATCTTTGAACTCCTCCATCCCGGGTCGGCGGAGGAGCTGGCCGAGCGCATTGGCCGGGCGACCACGGGGACGTTCGACGAGCGCGCGCTGCGCGCCCTCTGGCGGAAGAACGGCGGATCGCCCCTGGTGCGCGAGGGACTGCGTCTCGTCGCGCAGGGGGAGGTGGCGCATGCGGAGGTGCTGCCCTACGAAACCGGCACGTTCTAGAACGGGAGCGGCGGTTGTTATCATTACGGCATGGATCCTGGCTCCCCGGAAGTCGCCCTGCCGCCCGTCGTGTGGAATCACTACCGCCATTTTTCCTGGGTCATCTACGAGCAGCGGCTGCTCGTCCTCATGCTGGGCTTCCTGCTCGCGGCCTGCGGGCTGGTTTGGGGCCTCGCGCTGAGCTTGCAGCGCAAGCCCGCGGTGGTCGTGCGCGCCCGGCCGTCCCTGAAGGAGGCGGCGGCGGAGCACTCCGGCGGCCCGGAGATTTCCTATGACCAGATGGCCTTTTTTCTGCATGGCTGCCTGCCGCTCCTCTACGGCCTCGACGAGGGCGGCCATCATTTCCTTCCGCTGGCCCAGGGCCTCGTGGCCCCGGAAATTTACACGGCCGCGGAGGACCGGCTCAACCGGGCGGGGCCCGCCGCCATGGCCAACCGCATCACCCAGAGCCTCACGATCACCGGAGTGAGCGACCTGGTGGCGGACGGGCCCAGCCGCCGCGCCGCGGCATACGTCCGCGGCTATGTGACCGTCACGGTCCGCCGGGCGGAGGCGCAGTTCTACCCCTGGCGCGGCCGGGTGTTGCTCGAGGTCAATCCGATGAGCCGCCTGAGTCCATGGCCCTTCTACCTCCTGCGCTTCGAGGATCAGGCGGGGGCGGCGGCTCCCGAATGGGACCAAGCGAGCCACGACCGTCCATGGCTGTCGCCCTAAGCCATGAAGAACGGCCCCATGATCGAGTCCGCCGAAGCCCCGCCGCCGGACCACCCGGTGCATCCGCGCTGGTCCCGCACGGAGGAGAGCACTGATTTCTTCATCGATGAGGACGGCCTCCGGCGCTGGTTCTATTTCTTGCTCGCGGGCGCCGTCGCGCTCCTGGGAACGCTGGCGGCCGGATTGTGGCAACTGCGCCGGGCGGCGCTGACTCCCCCGGTGTTCGTCGGGATTTCGCATGGCCTCGTCTTCAGCGGGCCACCCGAGGGCATAGCGCAGGTGCGCGATGCCGACTTCGACGTGCAGCTGGCCGACACCGTCGAAGTGCTTTTCAGCCGGACCGAACGGGGGCTGCCGCCGCAAATCCGCGACTTTTGCGCTCCGGAGACGGTGACGGCCGTGGAGCAGGCCTATCACGACAGCGGCCGCAAATATCCGGCGGGCTATGTCCAGAGCCTGGCGCTGCTGGAGTCCAGGGCGGTCGAGACCCGGCCGGGCCGGCGGCGGATCCTCTACCGCGGGTTGCTTTCCTCCCGCTCGGTCGCTGCGGCCCAGACCAGCCCCATCTATCTCGAATGCACATTTGTGATGCGCGCGCCGACTGCGCTCAACGTGGCCGGCTGGAGGCTGGTGCAGGCGGAGGCCCTGAGCCGCGACGACTTCTACCGCGCGGAGCGTGAGGCGGAGACGCGGGCCGCCCTGGGCCTGCCGGTGCGCCCATGAGATCCCGCTTCAACCTCCGTCGGTCCCGGTTCCTCCTGGCCGTGATGCTCGGGGCGCTTTGGCCCCGACCTTCGCCGGCCGCGTCCGCGTCCGGGAGCGAGCTCCGACCCGGCGAGCCCGCGGAAATCTACGTGGCGCCGGGCCGCGCCACCACCGTGCAGCTCCAGACCCAGCAGAAGGTGGCGGCGATCTCGTTGGCTTCCCCGGTGGTGACGTGCCAATACGACAAGGCGCTCAACCAGCTCGAGATCACGCCCGCCACCCGGGCGGAGGGGGCGGAGACCAATCTGAACCTGCGGATCGGCGCGAATGTTTACATCCTGCTGGTGAAGGTGGTGAGCGATGTCCGCGCGCAGTTTCTCCGCAGCTTTGTTCTGGCGGGGGAGTCCTCGGCGGACGAGGAGGCCGAACTGGCGCAGGTCCGGCCATTGGCGCCGGCGGACATCGACCTGGTTGGGGTGGTGAAGACGATTGAGCGGGCCGAGTCGGACCCGGTCTATCGCGCCGCGCAGCCGGCGCTGCGCTTCGAGCCGCTGGACCGCGTCTACCAATGGAACGGCTGTCTGGTCACGCTCGCGGAGGCGGCCCAGTTCCTCGACCGCGATCTGCTGGTCTTCCGGGTGCAATGGGCGAACCGCACCGATCAGGCGCTCTACCTGGATCCCAGCCAGTACGGCCTCACGATCGGCGGCCGGCGGATTCCCATCATTGCGCGTTATCCGCCGGTGCCCGGGGCGGTGATCTTTCCCGGTCAGTGGGAGCTGGTTTACCTCGCGGTTCAGGGCTACCGCCTGAGCCGTCACAACGACTGGAGCCTCGCGCTGCCGCCGGAGGCTGAGGCGGTCGCGCGGCTTGGAGGATTCTCGCCGTGAGCTGGCTCTGGCGCGAAAAGCCCGATGGCAGCCGGGCGCCCGGCTACGGCCTCTATCTGGTTGCCGGCGCGGCCGTGGGCGTGGCCATCTACGCGCTGCACCGGCGTTTTGTCCCGGATCCGGGCGCCCGTGAGCCGCGGCGCGCACCGTCTTCCCATGTGGCGGCCATCACGCAGCCGGCGGCGACCATGTCCCGGATTGACATCCGGAACCGGCCGCCGGCGCCCGAGGCCCGAAGCTATCGCCTGGCGGCGACGCCGTCGTCATCGCCCGCATCCGCCGCCGTTCCGCCGGCCCCGGATTCCTTTGACGCCATCGCGGCGGCGCTGGCCCAGCTGCCCACCGATCCCGGGTCGATGCGGGATGGCGCCGGCTTGAGGCCGCTGGACGAGAGTGTCGCCGGCCGGCAGCGGCTCTCCGCCTTGGGCTATCCGGAACTGCCGCCGGCCTTCCCGGCCGAGGCGGCGGCGGCGAAGCCGCTGGTCGCCTATCGCGACCCGCTGGCGGAGCCGCCGGCGGGTCGCGCGGCTCCGCGGGCCGGGGAGGGGATGGATCCGCCTCGGGCCGTGGTGCCGCGCGGGACGCTGTTGCCGGTCTATTTGCTGACCACCGTCGACACCTCCAATCCTGCGGCGGTGCTGCAGTTCGGCGCGGCTCGCGCGCTGGTCTTTCATCGTCATCGCCTGCTGCCCTTTGGGACGCGCTTCCTCGGCCGGTTGGTGGGGGGGGCGATGCGTGACCGTTTGAACCTGGGGGTCGACACGATCCTCTATCCGGACGGACGGGAACTGCCCGTCCATGCGGCGGCGGCGGAAGCCGACGAGGACGGGGGCAGCCTCCGGCCCGGCATAGCGGCCCGCTATTTTCCGCCTCCTGCCTGGGTGGAGATGGCTCCCTATGTCTCCGATGTGGTCACCGGCTATCTCGGGTTGCTGGAATCGCGCACCCAGCCGCAGCTCTCGGTGGGCCTGGGGGCCCTGAACGTGCAGACGGCGTCCTCCGAACCGCGCGCCGCGCTCTATCAGGCGTCGGCCCAGGGCATCCAGGACTTCACGCAGGCTCGGCTCAGGGAATTGAGCCAGCGGTTTGCGAGCTACTACCTCGTGCCGGCCGGCACCGCCTGCTGGCTGCAACTTGAGTCGGACCTTGACCTGGGCGCCGCGGCCGGCGCGGAACGCGGGCGCTGATCCCGGGAGAACGGCGACGTGAGCAAACGCGGGACACTACGGGCCGGATGGGTCGCTGCGGGCCTCGGGGCATTCGCGGCGGGCTGCCAGGGGCCCGCCGCCCCGCCGCCGCCGGCGACCGTGATCGCCGCGCCCGTGGCGCCGCCGCTGCCCCCGGCGGGTCCTCCGGCGCCGATTTCGGTTTATCGCAATCCCCGGATCGGGGTGATCTACCTTCGCGCGCACCAGGATGCCGAGGGGAGGCTGCTGGGTCCGCAGATCATGTACCAGGTCATCGATCCCGGCGGCTGGAATCTCGATGCGCTGGAGACAGAGCGCGCCCTGATCCCGCCCGCCAACCAAGAGCCGCCCGCCCGGGTCGGCTGGCCCCTGCAGGTGGCCGCCCGCCCGGCGCCCACGCTGCGGCCCGACGATCCGCTCCTCGACCCGGCAGCGGCGGCCCGGATCCTCATCACCGGATGGATGCGGCCCGACGAGCGGCCCGCCGCCGAGGCCGCCGCGCGGACACGTGGCCCGGGAGCTTCCGCGGTCTTCGATGCGGCGGCGGGCTGGCTGATCCTGCCTGGGCCCCGCGAGCCGTAGTCAGTCCGGGGCCCGCTGAAGTTTTCGGGGGCGGCGGCTTTTGCAAACCCCGTGGCACACGAAGTGCTGCCTGGTGCCCGATAATACTCTTATTAACAATCGTAACACTATTCCCATGAAGCGCGTCTTCCCGTCCGCCTGCCTCGGCTCCATCCTCCTTTCGCTGGCGCTGTCGCCGGTTTTGTCGGCCGCCCCGCTGAAGATCGGTTACAGCGACTGGCCGGGTTACACCGTCCTCGAGGTCGCCAACCAGAAGGGTTGGTTCAAGGATGCCGGCGTCGACGCCCAGCTGGTCTGGTTCGATTACGGCCCCTCCATCGACGCCTTCTCCGCCGGCAAGATTGACGCCAACTGCATGGTTGCCTCCGACGCGATGGGCGCGGGCGCCGCGGGTGACGTGATCCCGCCGATTCGAGCCACTTGAAGAGTTGGTCTGGTCCAATAGAAAGGACCCAGACCATGAAAGGTAAACGCTACAGCACAGAGGAGAAAGTCCGCATCCTGCGGGACGCGGACGGAGGCAAGAGCATCG
>CAIWXW010000219.1 GCA_903916755.1 uncultured Opitutaceae bacterium
ACGATGCTCTTGCCTCCGTCCGCGTCCCGCAGGATGCGGACTTTCTCCTCTGTGCTGTAGCGTTTACCTTTCATGGTCTGGGTCCTTTCTATTGGACCAGACCAACTCTTCAAGTGGCTCGAATCGGCGGGATCACGTCAAGGGCATCATCAAGGGCACCAGCAAGACCAAGCCCGATGACGAGTCACTCCTGCTCCAGCCCGGCGACATCGTCTTTGTCCCGGAAAAGCTTATTTGATCCCCGGCACCATGGCTGAACTTTCGACCAACCGCGCCCCCTCCTCGATGCAGAACGAGCCGGAGGATGATGCCGTCCAGCGGCGCACGTTCCGCGATTACTACATCATCCTGCGCGAGCGCCTGTGGATCGCCCTGCCGATCGCGCTCCTGGTCGCCCTGAGCTACGGCTACTGGCAGGCCCGGGTGCCGAAGATGTACTCGGCGGCGGCGACCCTGCAGTTCGAGAAGCCCGAGACGGTCGTGACGACCCAGGGCGTCGTCGATTCGTCGATTCGCAACGAATTCGACATCAATACCTACGTGCAGGAGATGCAGAGCGGCCGCGTGCGCGACATGGTGGTCGCCTCCTTCACGCCCGACGAGCAGAAGGTGCTGCTGCGGACCTACATCAAGAACCAGCCGGCCGGGCAGCCCGCCCCGGCGGTCGGCAATGCCCTGGGGTCGGTCTCTTTCTCGCCCATCCGCAACAGCTTCCTGATCAGCATCTCCGTCAACCATCCCGATCCGGAGGCCGCGGCGATTATCGCCAACCGCTACGTCGAGAAGTTCATGGACTACAAGGCCCAGACAGTGGGCGGCCAGAATGAGTACGCGGTCAACTACCTGCAGGAGCGCGCGAGCGTCCTCGAGAAGGAGTCCCAGGACGCGGAGCAGGCGCTCGAGAACTACATGAAGGAGAAGAACCTGGTCTCGCTCGACGCCAGCCTGAATCTGGTGGCCGACGCCCTGCGCTCCGTGCAGGCGAGCAAGACCTCGGCCGAGCTGGACGAGCTCAATGCGGAGTCGGTCGCGCGCCAGATCGCGGAGTATCAGGCCAAGAACCGGGATCTGCTCGAAATCGACTGGATCGCCCGCCGCCCCGCCATCACGAGCCTCCGGGCCCAGCTGAGCATCCTCCAGCAGCAGCGGGCCGCCCTGTCGGACCGCTACCTGGAGAAGCATCCCAAGATGATCGACGTCAACGGGAAGATCCAGACGGTGCAGGATCAGCTCGCCGCCGAGACCCGGCAGGCGATCGCCGACCTGCAGACCACCCTTTCCGCCGCCCGCGACCGCCTGAAGGCGCTCGACGCCCAGGTCCAGGCGGAGACCAAGAAGGAGCTCGAGCTCCGGGCCCTGACGGTCGACTACAACAATCTCAAGACCAAGGCCGACGTCGCGCATTCAAACTACGTCACGATCCTCGACCGGCTGAACCAGACCACGACGACCAAGAACATCGGCAACGTGCCGCTGCACCTCCTCGACACCGCCACCCCGAACTACTCGCCCTACCAGCCGATCATTTCGAAGATCGTCCGGACCTCGGTGATCTACGGGCTGCTGGTCTTCGTGGGCGTCGCGATGGGCCTCAGCTTCATCGACGACCGGATCAAGAGCGCCTGGGATGTCGAGGCCTTCATCGGCGTCAATCTCCTCGGCATCATCCCCGACCTGTCCGCGATGAAGGGCGACGACAAGCACTCGCTGGTCCTGAGCCACCAGCAGACGCCGGGCGTCGAGGCCTTCCTCGGCGTGTACAGCGCGGTCAAGATCCAGTCGAAGCTCGATTTCCCCAAGGCGATCCTGGTCACCAGCACGATCCCGGGCGAGGGCAAGACCCTGGTCTCGAGCAACCTGGCCGGCGGCTTCGCCCGCCACGGCAAGAAGACGCTGCTCGTCGACTGCGATCTGCGCCGGCCGATGCTGCACCGCCATTTCAAGCAGCAGAACAGCCTGGGCCTCATCACCTGGTTCGAGAGCGGCGCCAGCCTCGAGGGCGAACTCGCGACCAATCCCAACCTCGGCATCACCAAGCTGAGCGAGAACTTCTCGATCCTGACCTCGGGCGGCCGGTCCAAGAGCCCGACCTCCATGCTCGAGCAGCCCGCCTTCGGCCAGCTGATCGAGAAGCTGAAGCGCGAATACGACGTGATCGTGGTCGACTCGCCGCCGATGGGCGCCGTCACCGACGCCCTCCTGATCGCCGAGCGCACCGACGAGGTCATTTACGTCTGCCGCTTCAACCGCGCCTACCGCAAGCACATCAAGCTGTACATCCGGGCGCTCCTGAACGGCAAGAACTCGGTGCTCGGCATCGTGCTCAACGGGCTCTCTCCCCGCCGGATCGAGTACTATTCGAACTACCGGTACTACCGCAGTTACAAGAAGTACTACGGCTCGCAGTCCTGACCGCCACCGGGCCGCGCACTCTTGCCACGGCCCGGCGGTTGCCTCTAATGGGGGCCTTGCCTCTTTCCGCCTACCTCCCGTCCGGATTCGATCCGCGCCGGCCGATCGCCCTCATCGCGGGCCAGGGCATCTACCCGCAGCTCGTGGCCCGCGCTATCCGGGCCGCCGGGGTGCCGCTCAAGCTGATCGCCTTTGAGGGGGAGACGGCCCCGGAACTGACCGCCACCTTCGCCGCGGAGGACCGCCAGGAGGTGCTGGTGGGCCAGGTGGGCAAGACCCTCAAGGCCCTGAAGGCCTTCGGCGCCGGCTACGCGATCATGGCCGGCCAGATCACCCCGCGGCGCCTGTTCAAGGGGCTGCATCCCGATCTCAAGGCGGCCACCCTTCTGCTGACCCTCAAGCGGCGGAACGCCGAGACGATCTTCGGGGCCATCTGCAAGGAGATCGAGGCCCTGGGCATCACCCTCCTCGACGCCCGGTCCTTCCTGGACGACCAGCTTGCCTCGCCCGGCTGCATGACCGGCCGCTCCTTCCCGATCGAGGACGACTACGTGGAGCACGGGATCCACATCGCCCGCGAATCGGCCCGGCTGGACATCGGCCAGGGCTGCGTCGTCCGCAAGGGCACCGTGCTGGCCGTCGAGGCCTTCGAGGGCACCGATGAGATGCTGCGCCGCGCCGGCGGCTTCGAGAGCGGCGAGGCCCTCTTTGTAAAGACGGTCAAGGCCCGGCAGGACTACCGGTTCGACGTGCCCTGCTTCGGCCGGAAAACCCTGGAGACCATGCGCGAGGCCAAGATCGGCGCGGCGGCCCTGGAGGCCGGCAAGGTCATCATGCTGGAGAAACCCCTCGTCCTGGCCCAGGCTCGGGACTGGGGCATCAGCCTCCTGGGCTTTTAGCGGCCGAGCAGGCGGCTTGCGCTTTGCGGGCCCGCCGGCAGATTGGCCCCCTGCCATGCAAAAGGACCTCGTCCCCGTCGTCGTCAAGGGGGTCATCCCCGCCGTCAATACCTGGGCCCTGTTCCTGGGCAACGAGACGAAGACCTTCGTCATCTACGTCGAGCCCTTCCTCGGGAAGGCGATCCAGATGACCCTGGCCGGGGTCAAGAAGGAGCGCCCGCTGACCCATGACCTGATCGGCAGCATCCTGCTGGGCCTGGGCGCCCGCCTGGATCATGTCATCGTGAACGATGCCCGCGAAACCACCTTCTTCGCCCGGATCTTCCTGCGGATGGACAACGAGCTCGGCAAGAAAATCGTCGAGATCGACGCCCGGCCCAGCGACTCGATCGTCCTCGCCCTCCAGCAGAAGCGGCCGATCTTCGTCGCCCGCGCCGTCTTCGACGGCGTCGAGGACAGCTCCGAGATCTTCGAGCGCGAACTCAAGCAGCAATCCGAGGACGAGGAGCGGCACGGCCTCGACGAAACGGCGTGAACCTGCCGGCGCTCCTGGTTCCGGGCCAGCCGGCGACCGCGCTGGCCCCCATGCAGGACGTGACCGACCTCGCGTTCATGCGGGTCGTGGCGCACTACGGCGCGCCGGACTATTTCTTCACGGAGTTCTTCCGGGTCCACGCCCAGTCCCGGCCCGAGAAGCACATCCTGCGGTCGATCGATGAGAACGACACCGGGCGCCCCGTCTTCGCGCAGCTGATCGGCGAGGACATCGCGCACCTGGTCCGCACCGCCGTCGAGCTGCAGCGGCACCCGGTGGCGGGGATCGACCTCAACCTCGGCTGCCCCGCCCCCAAGATCTACAAGAAGAACGTCGGCGGCGGCCTGCTGCGCGATCCGGCCAAGGTGGGCGAGATCCTCCGCGCCCTGCGCGACGCCTGCGGGGGCCTCTACACGGTCAAGATGCGGATCGGATTCGCGGACACGGGCAATTTCGACGCGATCCTCGACCTGGTCGCCGCGCAGGGGGCGAATCTTCTCAGCGTGCACGGCCGCACCGTGAAGGAAATGTACCGCAGCGAGGTGCACTATGACTTCATCGGGCACGCGGCGCGGCGGGTGCCCTGCCCGGTCCTGGCCAACGGGAACGTCACCTCGGCCGCCAAGGCGGCGGCGGTGGTGGCGGAGACCGGCGCCGCCGGCGTGATGATCGGCCGGCACGCGATCCGCAACCCCTGGATCTTCCGGCAGTGCCGCGAGCGATTCGCGGGGCAGCCGGTCACGCGGGTGAGCCTCGGGGACGTCCGCGGCTACATCGAGCGGCTCTACCGCGCCACCGCCGTGCCCGGCGTCCCGGAGCGCGCCCATGTGAACAAGATGAAGAAGTACCTCAATTTTGTGGGGCAGAGCGTGGATCCCGCCGGCGCCTTTCTCCACGACATGCGCCGGGCCGAAAGCGAGGCGGAGCTGTTTGCCGTCAGCGACCGCCACCTGCTGGCGGAGCCGGACCGGGAGTTCTCCCCCGAGCCCTATCCCGGGGTCATCGCCCGGCCCAATTGCGAGACGCCGGCGGGCGACGGCTGCTCGCTCGAGACGGTCACGGCCTGAACGGGGCTATTCCAGGCCGAGGATCTTCCGGCCTTCGGGGGAGATCATCTGCGGCGCCCAGATCGGATCCCAGACAATGTGGACCTTGGCCGATCCGACCGCCGGAAGGGCCGCGATCTTGAGCCGCGCGTCCTCCGCGATCGTCGGGCCCATGCCGCAGCCGGGCGCCGTCAGGGTCATCTTGACCTCGACCGACTGGCGGCCGTCGGGCGCCGGCTCGATCGAGAGGTCATAGACCAGCCCGAGGTCGACGATGTTGACCGGGATTTCCGGATCGAAGCAGGTCTTGAGCGCGTCCCAGACCGCCTGTTCGCTGAAGGCGGCCGCCGCCGGAGCCTCGGGCGCGGCCGGCGCATGC
Source organism: uncultured Opitutaceae bacterium (assembly GCA_903916755.1). Taxonomy (GTDB): domain Bacteria; phylum Verrucomicrobiota; class Verrucomicrobiia; order Opitutales; family Opitutaceae; genus Palsa-1447. The sequence goes on from CAIWXW010000219.1 coordinate 5,272, forward strand.
CCCTCGAGGGCGGAGGCGTCCTCGGCCGAGATGCGGAACAGCCCCCGGTCCGTCCGGACCGTCACGTGGCCGCCCAGGGTCTGGGTGATGAAGACCTCCGTCCCCTGGGCCAGGGTGATGCGGTCGCCCGCGGGAATCAGGGTCGCGGGGGTGTCCCGGAGGAGTTGGGTCTTCATTTGATTTCGAGTTCGAGGGGCAGGCGCGCGTAGGCGCCCCGGGGGTCGTTGAACGACTCCAGCGTGGAAAGTTCGGCCTGGATCTGCCGGGCGACCTGGGCGGCCAGGCCGGAGGCGGGAGCCGCCGCGTCCTGCGCCGGCAGGCGGCCGAGGATTTCCGCGATGGCCTGGGCCAGGTCCTTCTTCCGCGGGAACTCCTCGAGCCGGTAGTCGCCCCCCACTTTGGCGCGCTGGGCGGCGTACTGGATCGCGTTCTGCAGGCCGCCGAATTCATCGATCAGGCCCAGTTTCTTCGCCTCCAGGCCGGACCAGACCCGGCCCTGGGCGATGCCTTCGACGAAGCCCTGGTCCAGCTTGCGGCCGTCGGAGACCTTGAGGATGAACTGCCCGTACAGCCAGTCGACCAGGCGCTGGACGACGGCCATCTCCTCCGGGGTCTTGGGCCGGGTGATCGTGTCGGCCCCGGCGAACCGGCCGGTCTTGACGCCGTCAAAGGTGATCCCCCAGTTCGCGGCCAGTTTCTGGATGTCGAACTGCAGGCCGAAGACGCCGATCGAGCCGGTGATGGTCGTCGGCTCGGCGAAGACCCGGTCGGCATACGCCGAGATCCAGTAGCCGCCCGAGGCGGCATAGGTGCCCATCGAGATGATGACCGGCTTCTTCTCCCGGGCCCGCTTCACCTCGCGCTGGATGACCTCGGAGGCCTCCGCGCTGCCGCCCGGGCTGTTCACGCGCAGGACGATGGCCTTGACGCTGTCGTCCTCCCGCAGCCGGCGCAGCTCGGCGGCGAACTTCTCGCCCCCCACCTCGCCGATCTTGCCCATGCCGTCGACAATCTCACCCTCGGCGTAGACGACCGCGACCGCGTTGCTGCTCGCCCGGGTCGCCGGATCCGAAATCATCCGGGCGTAGGCCCCAAGCCCGATCTGCTTGAAGGGTTCCTTGCTGCCCGTGCGGCCGGTCGCCGCCCGGAGCTCGTCGTCGACGGCATTGCGGTCGGCCACGCGGTCGACCAGGCCGCTCTGCTTGGCCGCCGCCGGGAGGATCAGGCCCTGGGCGTCGACCGTCGCCTGGATGCCGGTGATGGACAGGTGCCGCGCCAGGGCGACCTCCCCCAGCAGGCTGTGCCAGATTTCGTTGAAGAGCAGCTGGGCCTCCTCGCGGGCCTCGGGGCTCATGTCGGTCCGCGTAAAGGGCTCGACCGCCGACTTGTACTTGCCGACCCGGGTGACCTGGACGTCGATCCCGTACTTCTCGAGCGCCCCGGCAAAATAGGGGGAGTTGCTCGCCAGCCCGGGCAGGAACAGGACGCCAAACGGATCGAGCGTCACCTCGTTCGCGGCCGAGGCGAGGTAGTAGTCCCGGGCCTGCGCATCCGTCAGGTAGGCCTTGACCGGCTTGCCCGAGTCCCGGAACACCCGCAGCGCCGCGCGCACCTCGCGCAGCGCCGCGTAGCCCGAGCCGTAGCCGGAAGGCTGCAGCGAGCCCTTCAGCAGGATCCCGGCGATCCGGGGGTCGGTCGCCGCCCGCTGGAGCGCACGCGTGACGGTGCGCAGCTGCAGGGCGCCGGTGCGGTCGGCATCGGTGGCCGCATAAAGCTGGGACAGGTCGAAGGCCGGGGGCGCGTCGGTGATGTTGGTCGAAAGGTCGAAGACCAGGTAGGACCCGTTCTCGATCGCATGGCTGGGCGCCTTGCGGGCGCCGATCGCGATGATGGCCCCAAGGAGGCCGAAAAAGAGCAGGAAGCCGCCGAAGGCGAAGATGCAGAGGGCCGCCAGGGTCCCGAGCATCGAGGTGAAAAAATTCTTCATGCGAAAGGAGAGTCTAAGCGAGCGGGCGGGTTCCTCCCGCCAAATTCCAGGCGCCAGAGGGAGAGGAGAGTTAAGGGCGACGAGGGGTCGGGCGGCGAAACAAATGTCACGGTCGAACCCAAGAACCTGTTTGCCTCAGGGTCGCCCAAAAGTATGCTCCGCCATCCATGAGCGAGCAAAGTGACCTACTCACCACCAATCGCAAGGCGCTCACCATCAATCTCAACGAGCTGAAATACGGCACGTTCGCGGAGATTGGCGCCTGGCAGGAAGTCGCCCGCATGTTCTTCCAGGCCGGCGGCGCCTCGGGCACGATCGCGAAGTCGATCTCGGCCTACGACATGGCCTTCAGCGACGCCATCTACGGCAAGGCCCCGCGCTATGTCTCGCAGGAGCGCCTGGCGCTGATGCTGGAGCACGAATACCATCTCCTCCATGAGCGGCTGGCCGCCCAGCGCGGCGACCGCACCACTTTCTTTGTCTTTGCGGACACGGTCGCGGCCCGGAACTACAAGGGCAACAACGAGGCCCATGGCTGGATGGGCATCCGCTTCCAGAACGACCCCGGCGGCCCGCCCAGCGACGCGGTGATCCACGTGCGCATGTGGGACCGGGAGAATGTCCTGCAGCAGCAGGCGCTGGGCATCATCGGCGTCAACCTGGTGTACGCGGCCTTCTATTACCGGGACAATCCGGAGCAGTTCATCAAGTCGCTCCTCGACAACCTGAGCTCCGACCGGATCGAGGTCGACATGCTCCAGTTCAGCGGGCCCGCCTTCAAGGGGGTGGATAACCGGCTGATGTCGCTCAATCTGGTCCAGTTCGGCCTGACCAACGCGGTCATGTTCGGCCCCAATGGCGGCGTGCTCCAGCCCTCCGAGGTCCTCTACAAGAAGGCGATCCTGGTCGAGCGCGGCAGCTTCCGCCCCGTCACCCACGTCAACGTCGACATGCTCAACTGCGCCACCGCGCAGTTCGTGCAGGAGCCCCTGGTGAAGGGCAAGGAGGTGATCGTGCTGATGGAGATCACCATGAACAACCTGCTGGCGGCGGGGGCGCTCGACGCCTCCGACTTCCTCTCCCGGGTCGACGTGCTGGGCGACATCGGGTTCACCGTGCTCATCTCGAACTACTCGGAATACTACCGGCTCACCTCCTACTTCCGGCGCTACACCAAGGAGATGATCGGGGTCGCGCTCGGCATCAACAACCTCCTCGAGATCTTCAACGAGAAGTACTACGAGAACCTCGAGGGCGGCATCCTGGAGGCCTTCGGGCGGCTCTTCCGCAACGCGGTGAAGCTTTACGTCTACCCGATGCGCCAGGATGCCTATGATCGCTACCTGACGACCGGCCAGACCCCGTCCGCCGGCTCGGCGGCCGGCCACTCCTTCTCCTCGAGCGTCCTGATCAACGCCAAGAACGCGCTGGTGAGCGACAACCTCCGCAGCCTCTACGCCCACCTGCTCGAGAACCACTACCTCGACAGCATTGTCGGCTTCAATCCCGAGATCCTGAGCATCTTCTCCCGCGACGTGCTGCGGCGGATCAAGGAGGGCGACGCGACCTGGGAAACCATGGTGCCCGCCCCGGTCGTGGCCGCGATCAAGCGCCGCGGCCTCTTCGGCTACGCGGCGCCCGCGCCGGCCTGATTTTCCCGTGCGTTTCCACAAGTATCACGCCCTCGGCAACGACTACATCGTCCTCAATCCGGTGGACTTCCCGGCCTGGCGGCCGGCTCCCACCGCCGAACAGATTCGGGTCGTCTGCCACCGCAACTTTGGGATCGGGTCGGACGGCATCCTCTGGGGCCCCCTCCCCGCCCAGGACAGCGGAAGCTTCGGGCTGCGCATCTTCAACCCGGACGGCTCCGAGGCGGAGAAGTCGGGCAATGGCCTGCGGATCTTCTCCCGCTACCTGTTGGACGCGGGCTTCGCGCGGGGCACCTTCCACATCGAGGTGCCGGGCGGCCGCGTCCGCTCGGCCCTCCAGCCCAACGGGCTGATCACGATCGCGATGGGGCAGGTCAGCTTCGACAGCGCCAAGATCCCGGTCAAGGGTCCGCCGCGGGAGGTGATCAACGAGGAGATCAAGATCCAGGACCGGACGTTCACCTACTGCGCCGCGACGATCGGCAACCCGCACTGCGTGCTGCCGCTCTACGAGATCTCCGCCGACCTCGCGAAGAAGTACGGCCCCGACCTCGAGGTGCACCCCAATTTTCCGCGCAAGACCAATGTCCAGTTCATGCAGGTGATCGACCGGAAGAACATCCGGCTCGAGATCTGGGAGCGCGGCGCCGGCTACACGCTGGCCTCGGGCAGCAGTTCCAGCGCCGCGGCCGCCGTGGCCCGCAGGCTCGGGCTGGTCGATGCCGCGATCACCGTCCAGATGCCCGGCGGAGAGCTCCAGATCGAGGTGGGCGACGACTACTCGATCCAGATGACCGGTCCGGTGACGCGCGTCGGCGACGGCGTGCTCTCGCCCGAGCTCTTCTCGGTCGTGGTCTGATCAGTACTTGACCGAGCAGCCATAGGGCCGGCTCGTCGCCTTCGCGACCGGCTGGCCCGCCTCGACCTCGGCCAGCGCCGCCTTGACGTAGTTCACGGCCCGCGGGATATCCGCCTGGTCCGTCGATGAAATGCTGTCGATGGCGCCGTCGTAGGCCAGCGTGCCCGCCGCCGTGATCACGAACATATGCGGGGTGGTCTTGGCCTCATAGAGGTGGCCGACCGCGCCCGTCGGATCCCGGAGGTAGGCGGTGGGAGCCGATCCGCGCTGCCTGAGCCATGCCTTGATCTGATCGGAGGAATAGTCGCCGCCCTCCTTGCCGGGAGCCCCGGAATTGATCAGGAGCCACACGACGCCGTCGGCGGCAGCGGCCTTCTGCAGGCCGGGAATGTTGCCGCTGTCGTAGTGCTTGTGCACAATCGGGCAGTCCGGGTTGTTCCACTCCAGGACGACCACCTTCCCCTTGAAGTCGGAAAGGTGGCGGGATTGGCCGTCCAGGTCGGTCAGGGCAAAGTCGGGCGCGGGCCGGCCGATTTCCACGGCCGCGCGCAGGGGCGACAGCATCAGGGCGGCGAGGGCGGCGAAAAGTAGGGGGAGGCGGGAGGCGATCATGGCGGAAGAAGTGACGGCTAAACTGGCCCAAGGTTGCGGATTTGGCAATCGGCTGCGCCGCCCCCCGCGGGCGGTTACGTATTCTGCCCGCTTGCGCCTGGCGCGGGCCCATCTAGAGCAGAGGAGCTTGATAAGCGCCCCCGCATCCCTCCGCGCCGCCTTGGGGCGGCTGCCGGGGCTGGCCAAGGCCAACCTCGTGATCCTGGGGGGCTTCGGCGTGCTCCTTTGCGCGCTGCTGGCGCCAGCCTGGCGCCACAATCCCGACCTGACGCATGGGTGGTTCATGCCGGTGATCTTTCTCCTGCTGTTGCGGGAAGCCCGGCAGGAGGGCCCGGCGCGCTATTTGAGGCGCGGGCGCGGCCCGGCCGCCCTGGTGGCGCTCCTCGCCCTGTCCGGGCTGGTCGTCCTGTCGGCCGCCGGGCTGTATGCCGCCGCCGTGGATTGGACGAACGCCCTGGTCGAATTCCTCCTGGCGAGCGCCTTCTCGCTTTTCCTCGGCGCGGCGCTGGCCGAGGCGGCCGGCGAGGGACAGCGGCTGATCCCCTGGAACTGGAGCGCCTGGGTTGCGATCGGGCTGTGGCCCCTCAGCGCCCCAATTCCACCCGGCATTTATACCCGCCTCACCCTCGCCCTCCAATTGTGGATCAGCACCGGTGTCATGGACGCCCTGCAGCTCCTGGGCGTCGCGGCCCACCGCGAGGGCAACATCATCGAACTGGCCACCACGCGGGTGGGGGTTGAGGAGGCCTGCAGCGGGGTCCGCAGCCTCGTTTCCTGCGTCTTCGTGGCGCTCTTCTTTTCCGCCAGCCTGGTCCGCCGTCCCTGGGCCCGGGTGGTCGTGATCGCGGTCGCGGCGCCCCTGGCGCTGGGCATGAACTTCCTGCGCTCGCTCGCGCTCACGCTCCTCGCCAACGACGGGGTGTCGATCGCGGGCTTCTGGCACGACGCCACCGGGTTCGCCGTCCTGCTGATCACGGGGGCTCTCCTGGCCGGCCTGGCGCTCGTCCTGGAAGACCCGGGAGCGCAGCCGGGCCCCGCCCGAGCCGCGCCCCTTCCGGGCCCGGGCGCCGCCGGAACCGCAGCGGCGGCCATCCTGGCGGCCGCGCTGGGACTCGCCGCGCTGCTGGTCGTGGTCTTCGAACTCAATACCCATCCGGCGCTGCGGAAGGATGCCCCGGCGCCCGATCTCGCCGCGCTGCTGCCCGAGGCGCCCGCCGGCTGGGCGGCCTCGCCGCTGCTCAATTTCGACCGGTTTAAGAGCCTCCTGGAGACGGATCTCCTGGCCCAGCGCAACTACGAGCATGGCCGCGGCCCCGGCGCCGTGGACATCTCGTTTTACCTCGCCTATTGGCGGCCCGGCCAGGCGCCGGTGAGCCTGGTCGAGGAGCACACTCCCGATGCCTGCTGGCCGGGCGCCGGCTGGCTGCCGCAGCCGGCGTGGCGGCCGGATCCGGCGACCTCCGTGTCCGGTCGCTCCCTGGCGCCGGTCGAGTCCCGGCTCTTCCTCAACCAGGAGGCGCCGCGCTACGTCTGGTTCTGGCACCTGTATGCCGGGCGGCGGATCCCGTACCACAACCCCTACTCCGCCGGAGAACTGCTCCGGCTCGCGTGGCACTATGGTTTCCGGCACAATGGCGACCAGATGTTCATCTGTGTCTCGAGCAACCGGCCCTGGAATGAAATCGCCGGCGAGCCGGTCGTGCGCGCGTTTTTCGCCCGCATGGAGCCGCTGGGCCTTTGATGGCCGCCAGCGGTTGCGCCACGCCAGGCGCCTTGAAGGCACCCCTCGGCGGAACGGTCCCGGCGGATACTCTGGGGTTGACGCGGCGCGCGCATTTCCGGCACTTTATTTCCTCACGCCGCGCCACTAGTTCATCGGTAGAACGTGAGCTTCCCAAGCTTGAGAGGTGGGTTCGATTCCCACGTGGCGCACCACTTCGATCATGCAGGCCCGCCTAGATCCCTTGCCGGCGGGAAATCGCGGTGCCGGACGCCTCCCCTCCCTCGACGGAATGCGGGCGGTGGCCATCCTCATGGTCCTCGGCGGTCACCTGCCCTACACGGCGGGGTATCCGGCGGCAAAGCTCGACTGGATCCTGCTGGGGCTCGACGGCGAATGTGGCGTCCGGATTTTCTTCGTGATCAGCGGCTTCATCATCACCCGCCTGCTGCTCGACGAGGAGCGCGCGCACGGCCAGGTTTCGCTGCGGCTCTTTTACCTGCGGCGCGGCCTGCGGATCCTGCCGGTCTACCTGGCGTATCTCGCCGTCCTGGGAGGCCTCGCGCTGGCCGGACGCTACCACGATGCCCCCACCAGCTGGCTGGGCTGCCTCACCTTCACCCGCAATTTCATCGGCCGGGGCGACAGCGCGACCGAGCACTTCTGGAGCCTCGCGATCGAGGAGCAGTTTTATCTCTGCTGGCCGGTGCTCTTCTGCGTGCAGGGCCTGGGACGACGCAGCCGCTTTGCGCTGGTCCTGCTCCTGTTGCTGACCTGGGCGGCCATCGACGTGCGGCTCTTTTTTCCGGCTGGATATTCCGGCGGCTGGCTCGTTTCCCGGCTGCTCGGCTCGCGTTCGCCTCTCCGCTATGTGGACTCCCTCGCGCTGGGCTGCGCCGCGGCTTTTATCCAGGACAAGATCCTGAACCGCCGCCGGCCTGGCGCTGGCCGCCCTTTTGGTCCTGGAGCAACTGGGCGACCGCGGCGTATTCGGTCCCTGGCCCGAAGTGATCCGCGCCGCGATGCCCGCCGTCCAAGCCGCGACCGTCGCGGCCCTTATTCTCTGCCTGCTCGTGCCCGGTCGGAGCCCGCTCTTCTGGCTCCTGAACCGCAAGACGATGGTCCGGATCGGCGTCCTCTCCTACTCCCTGTACGTCTGGCATTTTCTCTTCCTGGCCTATTTTGCGCCGCACGCCTTGCCGTTCCCGATCCTCACCCGGTGGACAATCTGGTGGATCCCGGCCGCCCTGACGGCGCTGCTCTCCTACGAATGCATGGAATTGCCGCTCCTGCGCCTGCGCCGGCACCTTCGGCGCACGCCCCTGCCGGGCGCCTGACGGCGCCTCAGGCGCCGCCGCGCGCGACCAGCCGCGCCGTGTAGTCGAGCCGATGGAGATAGATCGGCCGACCTGCGAAATACTCGTCCACGGCCTGCTTCGCGCCCTGATGGTGGCCGTAGTCGTCAACAATCATAAGGCCCTGGCGATCGAGCAACGGAAAGAGGTGCACCAGCTCGTGACGGGTGGACTCGTACCAATCGGTATCGAGCCGAAGGAGCGCGATGTGAGCGGGCAGCGCGGCCGGGATCGTATCTTCCACCTTGCCCCTGATGTAGCGGATCCTATCCGCCGGATAGCCGGTCGAGGTCAGGTTGGCCTGCACGTCCTCGAACGCGGCCCGAGCCCAGATCCCCTCCCCCTCAGGCGTCTCATTCATCTCCTCCTGAGCGCTCTTGCCGGTGAAGCTGCGGTCAACCGCGGACGGCGGCGGCATGCCCTCGAAGGTGTCGTACAGGTGGAGCGTGCGGCCGGTATCCCCCAAATCCAGGAGCGTCCGCGCGACGAGCATCATGCTGCCCCCGCGCCAGACCCCGCATTTGACGTGATCCCGCCGATTCGAGCCACTTGAAGAGTTGGTCTGGTCCAATAGAAAGGACCCAGACCATGAAAGGTAAACGCTACAGCACAGAGGAGAAAGTCCGCATCCTGCGGGACGCGGACGGAGGCAAGAGCATCG
>CAIWXW010000220.1 GCA_903916755.1 uncultured Opitutaceae bacterium
ATCTCCGGGTCCTGGAGCGGAAAGAAGTGCTCGGCGTATTCCCCGCCGGTCGCCATCCCGCCCGGCGGATGCAGCCGGGGCGCATTCTCATGGGTCACGATTCCCAGGATCCCCGGCGCCGGCAGGGCCGCGGTGCGATCGATCCGCACGATCCGGCCGGCGGGCACGGTGCTCCCGACCAGGACCGCATGCGCCATCCCGGGCAGCATTTGGTCGGAGGCATACGTGGCGCCGCCCGTCACCTTGAGGACGCCATCCTTGCGCCGCACGCCCTGGCCCACCACCGGTGCGGGGGCGCTCATGCGAGGTCGGCCAGCCCGCTCAGGGCCGCGTTCAGGGTTTGCCGGAGGAGGGGAACCTTGAAGGCATTGTGGCGGCGCGGGCGCGCGCCCGCCAGCTCGCCCTCGGCCGCCGCGGTGAAGAGGGCCGCGGAGGGCCGGCGGCCCTCCAGGGTCTGCTCGGCGGTGCGGGCGCGCCACGGCACGGTCGCGACCCCGCCCAGGGCCACGCGGACGTTGCGCCAGACGCCCTCGGACACCTCGGCGGCGACCGCGGCGGAGGCGAGGGCGAATTCGAAGGACTGGCGGTCCCGCACCTTCACATAGTGGGAGTGGCGGGCGGACTCGGAGTGGGGGAGCCGCACCCCCAGGATCAATTCCCCCGGTTCCAGGACGGTTTCCCGCGCGGGGGTGTCGCCCGGCTGCAGGTAGAACGCCGTGATCGGGATCTCGCGCTCGCCCTCCGCGCCCAAGACCTGGACGCGGGCGTCGAGGGCCGTGAGGGCCACGGCGAAATCCGAGGGATGGGTGGCGATGCAATGATCGCTGCCGCCCAGGATGGCATGGCTGCGATTGAATCCATCCAGGGCGGCGCAGCCCGTCCCGGGGGACCGCCGGTTGCAGGCCGCCGTGAGCTCGCGGTAGTAGGGGCAGCGGGTCCGCTGGAGGAGATTGCCGCCGGTCGTCGCCATGTTGCGGATCTGGCCCGAGGCGCCGGACAGGAGCGCCTGCGACAGGGCCGGAAACATCGCCTTGATGGCGGGATTCCAGGCGAGATCCGAATTCGGCACCAGGGCGCCGATCGTGGTGACATCGCGGCCGACCTGCACTTCACGCAGGGGCAGCCGGCCGATGTCCACGACCACTTCGGGGGTGAACACGCCCTCGCGCAGCAGATCGACCACGGTGGTGCCTCCGGCCAGGTACATGGCCCCGGGATGGCGGCGCATCGCGGCCAGCGCATCGGCGACCGTGCCGGCCTGGGCGTAGGCCAGCTCCTTCATGCGTGGGCCCCGATCTGGTCGCGAGCGGCCGTGATTGCGGCGACGATGCCGCAATAGGCGCCGCAACGGCAGATATTCCCGGACATGCCCTCGCGGATCCCCGCCGGCGTGGACGGCCACGGTTCCCCCAGGAAACCGGCGGCCGACATCAGCTGGCCCGGCGTGCAGAACCCGCACTGGAAGGCGTCGTGTTCGATGAAGGCGGTCTGGAGGGGATGGAGCGTCTCGCCGTGGGCCAGGCCCTCGACCGTCGTCACGCGCTTGCCGGTCACGCTTCCGGCCAGTGTGAGGCAGGAGAGGACGCGCCGGCCGTCCACCAGCACCGTGCAGGCGCCGCATTGCCCGTGATCACAGCCTTTTTTCGAGCCCGGATGGCCGAGGTTCTCCCGGAGCAGGTCGAGGAGGGTGACGCGGCCCTCGGTCTCGGCCAGCACGGGGGCGCCATTGAGCGTGAAGCTGACGGAGAGCGCTTTGGGGGCGGCCGGTCCGGGCTCCCGGGCCGGAGCCGCACCCGGCTGGGCCTGGCCCAGCGTGGGCCGCGCGACCATGGCGGCGCCGAGGAGCAGTCCGCGTTTCAGCGCTTCGCGCCGCGTCAAACCGGAGGGGGGCACGCGAGATGAATCTGGGCTTTCCCCGGGCATGACCGCCATAGTAGCGCCCGGTGGTGGCCGGTTCCCTCCCCCGCCGCGCAACTTTGCGATGGCGCCTGTTTCCGGCGCGCGTCTTCCTTGGATTCGCGCCATGGCTACCGCCCGCCCGTCTCCGGATTCACGCCGCCTCTGGCTGGCCGGGGCCGCGCTGGCGATCCTCACCCTGCTGGCCTACCTCCCGGCGCTGCGCGGCGGCTTCATCTGGGACGACGACAATTTCCTGACCCTGAATCCGCTGATCAAGGCGCCCGACGGCCTCTACCGCTTTTGGTTCACGACCCAACCAACCGACTATTGGCCGGTGACCTCCACGCTGCTCTGGTTCGAATGGCGCCTCTGGGGCCTGAATCCCGCCGGCTATCATGCCGTGAATGTCGCGCTGCACGTCGCGGAAGTCCTGCTCCTGTGGTCGATATTCCGGCGGCTGCGGCTGCCCGGGGCGTTCCTGGGCGCGCTGCTCTTTGCCCTGCACCCGGTGAACGTGGAGTCGGTCGCGTGGATCGCCCAATGCAAGAACCTGGTGGCGATGCTGTTCTTTCTCCTGTCGATTGGCTGGTTCCTGCAGACGGGGCTGGCCGATCCGGCGCGGCGGCCGGCGCGGACGGGGGCCTATGCCCTCTGCCTGGGCGCGTTTCTCCTCGCCCTGCTCAGCAAGGGATCGGTGGCGCCGCTGCCGCTGGTGCTCCTGGGGCTGGTGGCCTGGCGGCGACGGCTGACCCTCCGCGACGCGTTCTGGTCGGCGCCGTTCTTTGCCCTGGCGGCGGCGCTCGCGCTGGTGAACGTGTGGTTTCAGACCCACGGGGCCTCCGTCATCCGGCACCTCAGCGTGGCCGACCGGCTGGTCGGCGCCGGTGGCGTGGGCTGGTTCTACCTGGAGAAGGCGCTCTGGCCCGCCCGCATCCTCTTCATCTACCCGCAATGGCACCTGGACGCCGCCCGGTGGCTGTGGTGGCTGCCCCTGATCGCCGCCGCGATCGTGACGGCCGCCCTCGTGCGGCTCTCCCGCCCGGCCTTATTCGCCTGGGGCTATTTCTGGGTGATGCTGATCCCGGTGCTCGGCTTTGCCGACATCGCCTTCATGGAATATTCCCCGGTCGCCAATCACTACGAGCATCTCGCGCTCATCGGCGTCGCGGGCCTCGCCGCGGCGGGGTGGGGCCTCTGGAGGGCGCGTCATGCCGTCGCCGCGTGGGTGGCGGCGGCGCTGGTCGCCGCGTTGCTTTTCACCCTGACCTGGCGGCAGAACCAGACCTACCGCAGCCTCGAAAGCCTGTATCGGACGACGCTGGCGGGCAACGCCGACTCCTGGGTGGCCCATGGCAATCTCGGCAGCCTGCTCGCCTCGGAGGG
>CAIWXW010000221.1 GCA_903916755.1 uncultured Opitutaceae bacterium
GCCCCAGACCCGCACGCCCTCGGCCAGCAGCATGACCGCGAAGGCGCGGCCCAGGCCGGAGCTCGCGCCGGTGACAAAGGCGGTGCGATGAAGCTGCGAAAGGCGGCCGGACATGGACGGTCCGTCAGGCGCGGCGGAAGAGGAGCGCCACGTTGGCGCCGCCAAAGCCGCTGCTGTTCTTCAGCACGATATTCGGCGCCGTCGGGAGCGTCGCGCGCGGGATGTTCAGCCCGGCGCATTCCGGATCAAGGTGCGTGATATGCGCCGAGCCCGGGGTGAATCCCTCGCGCAGGGCCAGGGCGCAAAAGCCGCTTTCCATCGCCCCCGCCAGCGAGAGGCCGTGGCCCGTCAGGGCCTTCGTCGAGCTGATCGCCGGCCGGGCCGCCGAGTCCTTGAAGACCCGCTTCAGCGCGCGCGCCTCGGAAACATCCCCGATCAAGGTCGAAGTCGCATGGGCGTTCACATAGTCAACCGCCTCCGGCGCCACCCGCGTGGCGGCCAGCGCCCGGGTCATCGCGGCGGCCGAGCCGTCGCCCTCCGGATGCGAGATCGCGACATTGTAGCCGTCCGAAGCCTGGCCCCAGCCGAGGAGCTCGGCGTAGGGCGTCACCCCGCGGCGCGCCACCTCCTCCTCGCTCTCCAGCACCAGCACGGTCGCGCCGCCCGTGCCGACAAATCCGTCGCGGCCCGCGTCGAAGGGGCGCGAGGCGATCGCCGGATCGGTCTGGAGCGACAGGGTCCGCATCCCGGCGAAGGGCAGGATCGCGTCCAGGTTGCCGTCCTCCGCGCCGACGACGAACATCCGCTTCTGCCGGCCGAGCACGATGTCGTCGTAGGCATAGCCCATGGCGTGGGCGGAGGAGGCGCAGGCCGATGAGAAGCCGCAGGAGGAGCCTAGGATCCGGAAGGCCGCCACCAGGTTGAAATTGAGGGTCCCCACGATGGAGGCCACGATCCCGAGCGGCGAGCAGCGGGCCACGCCCTGCTGATGCATCCGGTTGTGGTGGTAGGCCGTCAGCATGGGCGAACCGCCCGAGGCGGCGAACAGGCCGGTGCCGGGATCGGAGACGTCCGCCGGGGTCAGCCGCGCGTCCTCGATCGCCTGCAGCATCGAACAGTGGGCGAAGAGGCCGTGCGGAGCCATGGTCCGAAGGGTCTCGCGCTTGATCGCATAGCGGGCCGGCCACTTCCAGTCCTCCTGGTCGACCGAGTCGGTCTGGAACCCCTTGATCGTCCCCACCACCTTGCAGGGGATGTTCTCCTTCTGGAAAGGGGCGTAGAGCTCGAATCCATGGCGGAGTTCACGGAGGGAACCCGAGACCGCGGGGGCGTCATTGCCGATGCTGGTGACGAAGCCCAGTCCGGTGATGAAAACTCTTGGCATGCAGGTCTTTCATCTATGCCAATTCCGGGCCGCCGGTCAACTCGGCAGCACCCCATCCCTACCCTGCCACAACTAGCTGTTGATGGCGGCGCGCAGCGGGGGCGCCGAAGGGGAGATTTCTTCGCCGCCCTTGGCGGGCTGCGTCATCCCGCTCAGGCGCGGGTCCGAACGGAAGTCGCTGTCGACATAGGCGAAGGTCAGGGTGATTTCCTCGGCGATGACCGCCTTCTCCTGGCCGACGCGGATCGCGCCCTCGAAGGTGGCCAGGGGCATTTTCATGCGCTTGGGCTTGATCGAGAGGGTCAGAATGTCACCCGGCTTGCAGATGCGGTGGGCGCGGACGCCCTCGCAGCCGGTGAAAAAGATGCTCTGGGGGCTGATGACCTTGCCGGACTCCGTCGGAGCGCCTTCCAGGAGGAAGAGCACCGCCAGCTGGCCCAGGGCCTCGAGCATGATGGACGCCGGCATCACCGGATTGTCCTTGAAGTGCCCCTGGAGGAAGAATTCCTGGCCGGAAATCTTGTATTTGCCGTTGGCCGAGGTCGAGCTGACCGAAGCCTCGTTCAGGAAGAGGAAGGGAGGCTGGATCGGCATGACCGAACCAATGCCCTCGATCGGCATGAACTTGGTCGGCTTGGGCAGGGGAAGCCCACGGATCTTGCAGTCAATGAAGGTCTTAACGTCACCAACCATGCGCAGGTTGCGCAATTCGTCGTTGTTGATGGTCATCTGGAGGACATCCTCCACCAAAATCACGATTTCCATCATCGTGAGGGAGTCGATGCCGAGATCCTCAATCAGGCGGAGATCGTCATCCGCGTCCTTGAGCTTGATCCGCAGATCGGGTTCCACAAACCGCTCGATCACACCGATCACCACCGCCGGGACATGCTCCGGATTGCCCGTTTTGCGGTACTGGACCGCCGCTTCAAAGGTCGAAGGAGAGCATCGCTTCAGCGCCTCACGCAGCGCAACTTCGTCTTCTGGAGCGAACGGCCGGGCCAATGCCACGAACGGCTTGTTGCCGCCCTGATTCGAGAGTGCTTGTTCTGGCATGTTCCCTTCGTTTATGGCCGCGGGGGGGTGAAAGTAAATCCCTTTCTGCCTGCGGCAGGGGGCGTGGACTGGGTCTCAGACGCTCCTTTAGGTCAGGTGGTAACAAACTATGTTCCCTCGGCTCGAAACGCCCGTTTTGCGGTCCAAGACGTACTTGCAGCATCGCGGTTACTTTCCTATCCTCCACGCCGTCATGGTTATTGCCGGCGCATGAGCGCATCGTCCACTACCCTGCCTGTCCGTTCCGTTTATCTGATCACGCACGAGTTCTACCCGGTGCGCGGCGGGATTGCGACCTTCACCGAGGAAATCGCCAAGGCCAGCGCCAGCCTGGGCTACGATGTCGAGGTTTGGGCCCAGTCCTCCAAGGCCGATGTCGAGAAGAAGTGGCCCTTCCGGCTCCAGCGGCTGCCCCTGAAGGGCTCCCACGACCTGCTTTGCCAGCTCCGCCTCGCCTACAAGGTGATCAAGGCCCGCCGGCAGCTCCGCCACGCCATCGTCTACCTCCCGGAGCCCGGGCCGATGCTGACGATGATGCTGCTCCAGTTTTTCCATGCCTTCCGGCCCCGCCGGCTGGTCCTCACTTTTCACGGCTCCGAAATCCTCAAGTTCGCCCAAAGCCCCTTCCGCGGCTGGCTGGCCCGGCGGCTGATCAGCAAGTCGACCCGGATCAGCACCTTAAGCCGGTACACCCAGCGGCTGCTCCTGGAGCACTTCCCAGAGGCGGCCGACAAGATTTTCCTGACTCCCGGCGCCCTGCGCTCGGAATTCGTGGTGGTCGCCCCCCGCCCCGCCGGCCGGAGCGAGAAAATTGTCATCCTGACGGTCGGCCGGCTCCACCCCCGCAAGGGCCAGCTCCGCACCCTCGAGGCCCTGCAGATGCTGCCCGCCGCGGTCCGCTCCCGCCTGGAGTACTGGGTGGTCGGCGGCCAGAGCAAGAGCGGCTATGAGTCGTCCCTGCGGACCGCCGCCGCCTCCCATCCCGACCTGACGGTCCGTTTCTTCACTGCGATCCCCGACGAGGAACTGTCCCAGATCTATGACCGGGCCGACATCTTCGCCATGACCAGCGTCAACCACGGCAACAGCATCGAGGGCTTCGGGCTCGTCTATCTGGAAGCCGCCGCCCACGGCCTGCCGGTCATCGCCCATGACATCGGCGGCGTCTCCGAGGCCGTGCTCGACGGCCTGACCGGGCTGCTGGTCCCGCCGGATCGCCCGGCCCAGCTCGCCGCCGCCTTTGAGAAGCTGATCCATGACGAGGCGCTCCGGAAGAAGCTCGGGGCCGCCGGCCGCGAGTGGGCGCTGCGGAACTGCTGGAAAGAGTCCGCCCACGCCCTGTTCCGGACCGAGGAAGAGGAAGTCGCTGCGACGGTCGTTTGAAGAACGGCATTGAGCCGGCTTCGTTCCTCGCCAGCGTCCCCGGCATGATTCGCAGCCGCAGCTCGGTCACCGTCCGTTACGCCGAGACCGACATGATGGGCGTGGTCTACCACGCCAACTACATGCCCTGGTTCGAGATCGGCCGGACCACCCTGCTGAAGGAGATCGGCATCTCCTATCGCGAGCTGGAAACCCAGGGCTACCGGCTGCCGGTGCTGGAACTGGGCGCCAAGTACCTTCGCCCGGCCCGCTATGACGACGTCCTGGAAATCACGACCGTCCTGAAGGACCGCCCGCTGGTCCGGATCCGGCTCGAATACGAGGTTCGGCGCGGCGACGAGCTCCTGGCGACCGGCAGCACGGTCCATGCCTTCATCAATCACGAGGGCGGCATCATGCGCCCGCCCGCCTGGGTCGTCGCCCGCTTTGCCGAGGTGATAGACCGGGACGGTCCGGCTTAGGCCGGCACACCCTTGCCCGCCCGGGCGAACTCCGTCGCCTCCCGCTGCCAGATCCGGATCACGTGGGTGACCACGTCGCGGAGCGGCCGGGCATCGGTCAGGACCAGGGTCCCGACCGAACGATAAATGGGCTCGCGAATGGCCATCAGCGCCCGGATCCGCTCCGCCGGATCGGGCACATCCAGCAGGGGCCGGTCGTTCTGCCGGCCCGTCCGCTCCAGGATGGTCTCGAGGGAGGCGTGGAGGCAGATCGTGACGCCCCGCTCCGCCAGGCGCGCCGGCATCCCCGGTTGCACCACCAGGCCGCCGCCGCAGGCGACAACCGTGCGGGACGGCGGATGGCCGCCCTCGACAAACGCTCGCTCCAGGTCGCGAAACGCCGGCTCGCCCGCGCTCGCGAAGATGTCGGCGATCGACCGGCCCTCCTGGCGCTCGATCTCATGGTCGCTGTCCATGAACGCGAAGCCCAGCCGCTGGGCCACGGCGCGACCGACGGTGGTCTTGCCCGTACCCATGAAGCCGACCAGATAGAGGTTCACGTCCGCTGCGTTCATCGCGGACGGATGCAACGGCGCCGAGGCGCCGTTGCCAATCCCATTTCCCCTCGCGGGGACTACTTGCCGCTCGGCAGGCCGAGCTGCATGCCCGACGCCGGGGCGCCGGTGCCCGCCGCGGCGGCCGGAGTCGGCTGCACGTCGATCAGGTCGATGTCGAACACGAGGGCGGAGCCGGGGGGAATCCCCGCGCGGCCGTCGTCGCCGTAGGCCATGTTCGCCGGGACGTAGAGCTTGATCTTGCCGCCCTTGGCCACCTTTTGGATGCCCTCTTTCCAGCCGTCGATGACGGAGTCGAGCGCGAAGGAGGCGGGGGCCGCGGTGCCGCCGGCCTGGCGGGGCTGCAGCGAGGTGTCAAAGACGGTGCCGTCGATCAGCCGGCCGGTGTAGTTCACGGTGACGGTGTCGGACAGCTTCGGGGTCACGCCCGTGCCGGGCTGGACGATCTCATAGCGGAGGCCGCTCGGCAGCTGGATGACGTTCGGGTGCTTCGACTTGTCGGCCAGCTCCGCGAAGAAGGCGGTGGACTGCGTGGCGCTCTGGGTCTTCAGCTTGGCGAGGTAGACCGCCTGCTTGCGCTGCATGAAGGCGTCCATCTGCGGGCCGACCTGCTGGAGGTCGTAGGGCGAATCCTTGCCGGCGACCGCGGTCGAGATGCCCTTGACCAGGGCGTCGGTCTCGGCGCCGGTGAACTGGAGGTCGGCGATGCCGACGCGCTTGGCCATGAACCAGCCGAATTCCTCGGCCAGCTGGGCGTCGGTGAAGGTGGCGGCGGGCGCGGCCGAAGCCGCGGGCGGGGCGCTGCCGGCCGCGGGCTGGCCCGGGGACGGAAACGAAATATCCTGGGCACGGGCGGCGGCGGCGACGGCGCACGCGAGCAAGGCGGCGGTGAGGGAGGAAGCGATCTTCATAGGATAAACGCCCAAAATGCCCCTTTCAGGTCCCGAAGCAATCCCCGTTTGGCGGGCCGCGGGCCGGACTCCATTCTTGTCTCCGGCCGGGCGAGGCTGCACGCTCGATCCCTTTTCCATATGAACCCCGATCAATTCTGGACCAGCCAGGA
>CAIWXW010000222.1 GCA_903916755.1 uncultured Opitutaceae bacterium
CGACACCTATCCGGCCATCACCGTGCGGGGCGACCGCAATGCCACGCAGCATGAGGCCAGCGTCTCGAAGGTGAACGAGGAGATGATCTTCTACATGCAGTCCCGCGGCCTCACCGAGGGCCAGGCGATGAGCCTGGCCGTGAACGGCTTCATCAACGACCTGGCCCGCCAGTTCCCGATGGAATACTCCGTCGAGCTCAAGCGCCTGATCGACCTCGAGATGGAAGGCAGCGTCGGTTGACCCGGATCCGCCCATGAGCACGACTTCCTCGTCCCCTCTGCCCACGATCGGCTGCTTCACCGCGGAGGCCTTCCAGGCCCAGCTGGCGGAGCAGTCGTCCCTGCCCGCCTGGTGGCTGGAGCGCAAGCGCGCGGCCTACGAGAGATTTGCCGCCCTGCCGCTGCCGAAGCGCACGGACGAGTCCTGGCGCTTCAGCACGATCGGCACCCTGGCGCTCGACGGGGTCGTCCCGACGTCCTCGTCGCGGCCGGCCGCGGACCCGTCGGCCCTTCCCGGGATGGACTTTGGCCTCCCCGGCGCGACGACGCTCCGCTTTCTGAATAACCGGTTTGTGGCGGGCAGCCTGGCCCCCGAACTGGCCGCCCAGGGCGTCGTCGTCACGACGCTGACGACCGCGGCCGCCCAGCATCCTGAGCTGCTGAAAAGGCACTTCATGGCCCAGCCGCAGAAGCTCGGCTCCGAGAAGTTCGCCAGCCTGCACACCGCCTTCCTCTTTGATGGGGCTTTCGTCTACGTCCCGCGGGGGGTCGAGGTCGCCGCCCCGATCGTCATCACCCACGTCGCCAGCGGCGCCGGTGCCACCGTCTTCCCGCACACCCTGGTGATCGCCGAGGAGAACACCCGGGTCACCGTGGCCGATTACTTCGTTTCCGCGGACGCCTCGGCGCACTTCGCCTGCGGCGCCAACGACCTCTATGCCGGCCATGGGGCCCAGGTCACCTACCTGGCCGCCCAGGCCTGGTCCCGCGAGACCCTCTCCTTCCAGTTCAATTCCACCGTGGTCCGCCGGGACGCGCGGGTGCAGTCCCTGAACCTGCACCTGGGCGCGCGTCAGGCCCGCCATGAGTCCCTCTCCCAGCTGAAGGCGCCGGGCGCCTTCTCGGAGATGCTCGCGCTGACGGTCGCCGAGGGTAAGCAGGAGTTCGACCAGCGGACACTGCAGATCCATCAGGCGCCGAACACCAAGTCGGATCTCCTCTACAAGAATGCGCTCAAGGACCATTCCCGCACGATCTTCTCCGGCCTGATCATCGTCGACCCGGACGCGCAGAAGACCGACGCCTACCAAAGCAACCGGAACCTGATGCTGAGCGACGACGCCGAGGCGAACTCGCTGCCCGGCCTCGAAATCCAGGCCAACGACGTCCGCTGCACCCACGGCGCGACCAGCAGCCGGATCGATCCGGAACAGGAATTCTACCTCGAAAGCCGCGGCATCCGTCCCGCCGACGTGCAGGAACTCCTCACCTTCGGCTTCTTCGCCGAGGTCCTGGCCAAGGTCGAGCACGCCGGCCTCCGGGGCGTGCTGGAGGCCCAGATCCGCGCCAAGCTCCAGCCCTGAACGCCCTTCGCGCCATGCTGACCAAAGACCGCATCCTCTCCCGCGACGTCACCGCCACCCAGATCCCCTCGGGCGACAAGCAGGCCCTCCCCGCCGGAACCACGGTGATGATCCACCAGACCCTCGGCGGCAGTTTCACGGTGCAGACCGACTTCGGTCTCTTCCGCATCGACGGCCGGGACGGTGACGCGCTCGGCGAAGAAGTGGCCGACCACGCCGTCAAGACCAGCCCCCTGGCCGGCGGCGCGCCCGACCCGGCGGCGGTCTGGGAGCAGCTGCGCAAGGTGTTCGATCCCGAGATCCCGGTGAACATTGTCGACCTCGGGCTCGTCTATTCGATGGACGTCGAGGCGAAGGACGGCGGCCACCAGGTGAACGTGGCGATGACCCTCACCGCCCCCGGCTGCGGCATGGGCCCGGCCATCGCCGAGGACGCCAAGAGCAAGATCCTGCTCGTGCCGGGCGTGTCCCTGGCGGATGTCCGGATCACCTGGGAACCGCCGTGGAACCAATCAATGATCAGCGAAGAGGGTAAGATGAAGCTGGGCCTGATCTGAGGCATGGGCGCATTCGGCACCCGGCTGATGGCGTCGCTGACCGGCCTGGTCGCCTATGGCGCCGGGTCCGCCGCCCGCGCCCAGGCGGAGCCGGCCCCGCGGCCGCCCAACATCGTGTTCATCCTCGCCGATGACCTCGGCTACGGGGACCTCGGCTGCTACGGACAGCACGAGATCCTGACCCCGAACATCGACCGGCTGTCCGCCGAGGGCATGCGCTTCACGCAGTTTTATGCGGGCGCTCCCGTGTGCGCCCCCTCGCGCAGCGTCCTCATGACCGGGCAGCACACCGGTCACACCCGGATCCGCGGCAACGCGAAGGTGGACCTCCGGCCCGAGGACGTGACCGTGGCCCAGGTGCTGCAGGGAGCCGGCTACGCGACGGGGCTCGACGGCAAGTGGGGCTTGGGCAGCGAAGGCACGATCGGGGCGCCGACCCGGAAGGGGTTCGACCATTTCTTCGGGTACGTCGACCAGACGATGGCCCACAACTACTACCCGACCTACCTGGTCCGCGACGACCAACGGGTGCCGCTGCGCAACGTCGTGCCCCATCCCGGCCAGTACGGGCAGGGGGTCGCCACGGTGCGCCTGGACTACACCGCCGACCTGATCGCGGCCGACAGCCTGCAATTCATCCGGGAGCATGCGCGGCAGCCCTTCTTCCTTTACCTGGCGCCCACCCTCCCCCACGCCAACGACGAGCGGAAGCCGGACGGCATGGAGATACCCGACTACGGGGCCTATGCCCACAAATCCTGGCCGACCCCGGAAAAGGGGTATGCGGCCATGGTCACCCTGCTGGACCGGGAGGTGGGCGACGTCCTGACCGAGCTCAAGACCCTCGGCCTGGAGGACAGCACGGTCGTCATCTTCACCTCCGACAACGGTCCGCACCATGAAGGCGGTCACGACCCCGATTTTTTCCATTCCCGGGGCCCCCTGCGCGGGATCAAGCGCGAGGTCTACGAGGGTGGCATTCGCGAGCCGATGATCGTGCGCTGGCCCGGGCATGTGGCGGCCGGCTCGGTCTCGACCCACGTGGGCTATTTTGGGGATTTCATGACGACGGCGGCCGAATTGGCCGGCCGGCCGGCGCCGGAGCATCTCGACAGCATCAGCTTTCTGCCGACCCTGCTGGGCCACCCGGCCGCCCAGCGGGAGCACGAATACCTTTACTGGGAGTTTTACGAAGGGGAATCCGCGCAGGCGGTCCGCATGGGCGACTGGAAGGCGATCCGGATTCCCATGGTGACCGGCCCGATCCGGCTCTACGACCTGGCCTCGGACCTGGGCGAGCGGCACGACCTCGCGGCCGCCCATCCGGACCTGGTCCGCGAAACCGGCGCGCTGATGGACTACGCCCACGTCCCCTCGCCGCTCTGGCAGGTCGGCGCGCCCGCGAACCCCAACTAAAGCCCATCCTCCGCCGCCGGTTGTTATCATCGGCGGCATGCGCGGAATCGCACTGATCCTGGGCCTGCTGGCCCTGCCGGCACGCGCGGAAGACCCGCGTCTCATCCGGGCCGACGCCGCGGGCGTGCTCGATCTCGCCGCCGCGCAGCAGGCCGAGACCTTTGACGAGCTCCCCAATCCCTTCCGCGTCCGGTACCGGCCCGCCGCGCCCGTCCGTGAAGTGACGCTGACGATCCGGGCGGTGGCCGTGCCGGCGCGGCCGCAGGCGGCGACCGTCCTGATCAATGGCCGGCTCTACTCGCCGGGCGACACGTGGGAGGGCCTGAGTCTGACGCGGATCGACCCCGAGATGCTGGAGCTGTCGGCGGAGGGCTTTCTTCTGCAGGTGCCGGTGGAGGGCCGGCCGGCGACCATCCGGCTTCTGACCCGATGAGATCGCCCCTCCCGGCCCCGCATCCGGCGCGCCGCCTGCGGCGCACCCGGATCGCCACCCGCCACCAGGTGCAGTTTTTCCGGCAGATGGAGATGCTGCTCTCCTCCGGCATCCTGATCGTCGCGGCGCTGGCCCGGCTGCGGGAGCGCTACCCCGACCGCCGGACCCGCGGGGTCCTGGCCATCGTCCACGCGCAGGTGGCCCAGTCGCGCACGAGCCTGTCCCGCGCGCTGGCGCTGTTCCCCCGCAGCTTTCCCCCGGGCGTCGTCACCGCCCTCGCCGCCGGCGAGGAAAGCGGCACCGCCCAGCTCGCCGAGCGCTGCGGCGAACTGGCCGAGCGGATCGCCTACACCGAGGCCAACCGGCGGGAAGTCCGCAAGGCCTGCGCCTACCCTGCGCTCGTGATCATGCTGGCGGCGGGTTTCTACCTCCTGCTGCTGGCGGTCGTCTTCCCGCGGCTGGCCGACGTCCTGAATTCCCTGGGCTCGCAGCTGCCGCCGCTCGCCCGCTCGGTGATCGCTGCTTCCGCGCTCGCGCGGCGCCACTGGCCGTTCGCGGTGGCGGCGGCCGTGACCGGCCCGGCCCTGGTGGCGGCGCTGCGGCAGTGGCCGGCCGCCGTCCGGCCCCTCGACCGGATGCTCCTGGCTTTTCCCCTGATCGGGGCCATCTATCGGGACCTCACGGTCGCCCTGGTCTGCAAGGTGTACCGCTCCCTCTACCAGGCGAACAAGCCCGCGCCCGAAATCCTCGCCCTCTGCGCCCCGCTGACCGGCAATGCCTGCTTCCGCGAGGGCCTGCGGGAAGCGGGCGCCAAGCTCGCGGCCGGCCGGGCTTCGCTGGCCGAGGCCTTGGCGCAGAGCGGCCTGTTCCCGCCTCTCGCCTGCCTCGCGATCGACGTCGGCGAGCAGTCGGGCCAGCTCGCCGCCTCGCTGGACCGCGTCGCCCTCTACTATGCCGCGCAGGCGCGCGAGCGCCTGGGCGCCGCGATCGCCGTCATCAATCCTGTGCTCACCCTGGCGGTCGTGGGTGGCGTCGGCGTGGCGCTGCTCTCCTTCTTCCAGGCCATCTATCAGGTCGTCTATGCCGTCCACTAGCCCCCGCCGTGCCGGCTTCACGCTGATCGAACTGGTGTGCGTGTGCGCCGTCATCGGCATCCTGCTCGCGACCGCCACGCCCAGCATCGGCCGGCAGGTCTGGCTCGCGCGGGTCGCCGCTGAAACCGCCACCCTGCAGACCTTCGCGATCGCGGCGCAGGCATCGTTCGAATCGTCCGATCTCGAAGGCACCAACCTGGCCGCCCTGCCGGGCAGCATCGGCGCCGGGGTCGATCCCACCGTCTTTTCAACCTCCACCGATCCTTCCGCGCTGCCGGGCACGACGACTGCGGCCGACTGGTTCGCCAAGCTGGGTCGGCAGATGGGCGGCCTGCCCCAGATCGGCGTCGCCCCCACGCCCGCCCTTCAGCCCCAGCTGGCGGACATTCTGCTGAACCGATGCGGCAACCCGCGCCTCCTCCTGCTCGGGCCGGCGAACGAGGCGGCCCAGCAGCGCTTCCTCCTCGTCTCCCTCGTGGCCCCGGCCGAGCAGCTGGCGCTGCCGCCCTGGCCCAACCCCGCGAACCCGCAGGATCCGGCCAACCTGGCCCTCTTCAATGACCTCTGGAACACAAGCTGGACGAGCCCGGCAGCGGTCCTGCCTCCCTCCTGGACGGCCGCGCTGAGCCCCGCGCAAGCCCAGGCCTGGCTGGGCGGCGGGGCGGGCGGGCGCCGGCTCTGGCAGCTGTGCGTGCAGCGGATCGTCTGCCCGAAATACACGATCACGATCAACAACACCCACCCGACGGACAACGGGTACGTCTACTATAACTTCCAGGGGGCGGTGGCGGGGAGTTCCGCGACGATCCCCGCCAACAGCGGCACGATGGTGATCCCCAACGTGCTCTTCGGCCGCCTGGTCCAGGCCTACCGCGGCCCGAGCGCGGCCACGGCGCAGCTCTTTTCCCAGTTCAGCCTGCGCGACAACAATGAGATCACGCTGCAGGACTGACCGTGGTCAGGCCCTGGAGAATCCGGCACATGGCCGGGCTCCCCGCCACGTAGACGATCCGGCCCATCTTCAGGTCGAACTGCCGCATCGGCAGCTGCGGGCCGTTGAGGAAATGGATTTCTCCGCCGGCCGCCCGGCAGAGGGGGATGGCCGCCGCCAGGTCCCAGATCTTCACGTTGTAGTCCACGCAGCCGTCGAGGATGCCCGCCGCCACGTAGGCGAGATGCAGCGTGGCGCTGCCCAGCCCGCGGATCTTGAAATTCGAGAGGATCCCCTGGGCCAGCTGCAGGCGGGTCTTGTCCGACGGGCTGTGGAAGCCGACCAGGCTTTCCTTGTGCGGAACGCCGTCCGTCACGTGGGTCGTCCGCTCCCCGTCATGCATGCCGAAGCCGGGCCCGCCGTGCATGAGGACGCGCCGGCTGAGGTCGTAGACCACCCCGTAGACCGGCTCCCCATGCTCGACCAGCGCCAGCGAGATGGCGCAGTAGGGAATGCCCAGCGCGAAATTGTTGGTGCCGTCGATCGGGTCGAGCACCCAGGCGAAGCGGGCCGTGACGGGGATCGGAGCCGTGACGTCGGCCAGCTCCTCGCTGAAGTACTGGTCGTCCGGAAAGGCGGCGGCGAGTTCCGCGAAGATGCCCTCGGAGATCGCGATGTCGGCGGCGGTCACCCGCGTGCCGTCGGACTTCCATTTGCTTTCGACGCGCCCGAACTCGCGGTGCAGGAATTCGGTCTGGGCCAGGACCGCCTGCTTGGCGGCGGCAATGCGGCTCGTGAGATCATTCATAGTCGTAAAGGCGCGGATCGCGGGCCGGCGGGCGCGCCCGGGCGCGGAAACGATGGCGGGATGCGCCGGCGGCGATGCCCGGCTCCGCCTCGGCGTCGGCCTTCGTCTCCCCCAGCTGCGCCTCCAGTGATTCCGGATCGGCGCCCTCCTCCAGCTTGCGGACCACCTCCTCCATCGTGCCGTCCATTTTTTCCCCGGAAAGTTCGGCCATGCGCCGCATTATTCTTCCCATGGCACGCGGATCGTTCTCATCGACGCCGGCCAGCTCGCCCTCCATCGCCGCCACCGCCGACGCCATCCGATCGTCCCCTTCGCCCCCCGGGCCGTGGGCTGCGGCTTCCGGGTGGCCGCGCGCAGGTGCGCGCCGGGCCACCGCAAACGGCGAGAGCAGCTTCACCAGCGGCAGCCGGGGATCATCCGGGCAACGCGGAGCCGACCGGCCCTGCGCCAGCGTCTTGGCGTAAAACTGGTAGATCGTGTGATTGTCCCGGCAGTAATACTCGTAGATGGCCATGGCGATGGGAGTCCCGCACAACCTGCCCGATTTGACGGGCGAAGCAAGGATGCGCCAAGCCTCCACCCACCCGCCATTGGGTTGGCGGCCTGCCCTGGCAACCTCCGGCCTGGACACGTTCTTCGGCGTCATGGCCGCGGGTGGCCGCATCCGGCTCGGTGGCGTTGATTTGCCTAAAGAAGGGTTTCTGATCAGGCGCGACGGAGGCGCAGCCATTGCTGCACCTCCGCCAGCGGCCGGGTGTTGATCACCTGCTCCCGCGTGAGCCAGCCCTTCCGCGCCGCATAGACGCCGGCCCGCACGTGGGTGAGCCCCTCGGTGTCGTGGGCGTCGGGATTGATCGCGCAGATGAGGCCGCGCTCCGCCGCCTTGCGCCAATGGCGCCAGTCCAGGTCCAGCCGCCACGGGCTGGCGTTGAGCTCGATCGCCACGCCCTGGGCGATGGCAGCGTCGACCACCTTGGCCACGTCCACCCGGTAGCCCTCGCGGCGAAGGAGGACGCGGCCGGTCAGGTGCCCCAGCATGGTGGTGTGGGGGTTCTCGACCGCGCGGATGATCCGCGCGGTCATGACGGCCTCGTCCTGGGTCATCGCGTTGTGGACGGAGGCCACGACATAATCGAGCTCCGCCAGCACGGAATCGTCATAGTCCAGCCGGCCGTCGGCCCGGATGTCGCATTCCACGCCTGCGAAGAGATGGGTCGAGTAGCGCCGGGCGGCGTTGATCGCCCGGATCTCCTGCGCCTGGCGCAGGAGGCGCTCCTCGTTCAGCCCGTTGGCCTGGACGCTCGACTTGGAATGATCGGCCAATCCCAGATATTCCCAGCCCAGGGCGGCGGCCGCCGCCGCCATCTCCGCCAGCGTGTTGCGTCCGTCGGAGGCGGTCGTGTGGCAGTGGAACGCGCCCCGCAGGTCGCCGAGCTCGATCAGCCGGGGCAGCTTCCCCTGTTCCGCCGCCTCGATCTCGCCGGCGCCCTCGCGCAGCTCCGGCGGGATGTAGCTCAAGCCCAATTGCGCAAACAGCTCCTCCTCGCTGCGAAGGGCCGGCCCCTTCGCGGCGGCCACCTTGGCCTTGACGGTCTCCTCGCCCCCGGCCGGGACCAGGCCCCACTCGCTGAGGCTCAGTCCGCGGGCCAGCGCCCGCTGCCGCATCTGGACATTGTGGTCCTTGGAGCCGCTGAAATGATGCAGCGCAAAGACGAACTGCTCGGCCGGCACGATCCGCAGATCAGCCTGCAGCCCGTCGTCATAGCGCACGCTGGCCTTCGTCTCGCCCTTGGCCGTGACCTCCACCACGCCCGGCCGCGTCGTGAACCAGTCCATCACCGGGGCGCCATCCGCGGCCGCCACCAGAAAGTCGAGGTCCCCGATGGTCTCCAGGCCGCGCCGCAGGCTGCCGGCCGCTTCCGCCCGGCTCACCTGGGGGAGCCCCCGCAGCCCGGCGAGAATCGGATCGGCCACCGCCGCGGCCTCCCACCAGATGTGCCGCCGGCCATAGGCCTCGCGGTTCCTGATGCCGGCCAGCAGCTTTTCCTGGGTCTTGACCCCGAAGCCGTCGAGCTCCGCCACGCGGCCGTCCGCGCAGGCCGCCGCCAGGTCCGCGACGCTCGTCACCCCGAGCTGCCGGTGCAGGGCCAGGATCTTCTTGGGCCCGAGGCCCGGAATCTGGAGCAATTCGACCAGGCCCGGCTCGACGGTGGCCTTGAGCTTTTCGTAGAACTCCAGCCGGCCGGTCCGCTGCAGCTCCGTGATCTTCTGGGCCAGGGCCTCGCCGATGCCGGGCACGCTGCGCAGGTTGTCCTCGGCCACGAGCCGCACCAGTTCGGCTTCCTCCACCGACTCCAGGAGCCGGGCCCCGCTGCGGTACGCCCGGACCTTGAAGGGGTTCTCCCCCTTCAGTTCGAGGAGGGTGGCAATATCGTCGAGGATGTCCGCGATCTGGGCCTTGTTCACCGCGCAAGGGAAAGCGTGAATTCGAAAATGGACAAGGGCTTTGGAGCTTGTCGCTCCCCGGCGATCGCCTTCTCCTTCCGCCGGTGGCCTTCCTCTATCACCGCACGATCCATTTTGGCGACACCGACGCCGCCGGCGTGGTCTTCTTCGCCAATACCCTGGCCATCTGCCACGAGGCCTACGAGGAGTCGCTGATCGCCGCCGGCGTGGAATTGCAGGCGTTCTTCTCCGCCCAGTCCGTCATCGTTCCGATCGCGCGCACCGAGGCCGACTACCTGCGGCCGCTCGCCGCCGGGGAAAAGATCCGGGTCTCCGTCGTCCCCACCCTGGTCTCCGAGAATTCCTACGCGGTCCGCTACGAGATCACAAAGCTCGGGCCGCCCGAGAAGCTCGCCGCGCGGGTGCGGACCGAGCACGTCTGCCTCGACGCGGTGGCGCGCCGGCGCCGCCCGCTGCCTCCGCCGCTGGCGGCCTGGCTCGCGCTGCCGGGCTAGGGGCTGGGCCGGCGGTAGTAGACGTCGACCAGGAGGGTGAAAGAGCCCCCCCGGCCGGCGGTGCCGCGGCCAATCAGCTGGTAGTGCTGGGCCAGAAAGGCGGCAAACGCCGGAAAGGTCGCCGGGGCGGTCTGCCGGACGCCGTTGGCGATATAGTCCTCCGTGTCCACGATCACCTGGGGCGCGGATGCGACCAGGTCCCGGAGGAACGCGGCGCGCATGAACGCCTGGCTCGGGTTGCCGTCATGCAGCGAGGTATACCCCGCGTCACGCGTCGTGGGGGGCAGGCCCAGGTCGACATAGAGGAAGGGGGCCCAGCCCCAGACCGCCAGCGACTTGGGATCGATCGCGAAATGACGGACCGAGTCGTCGACAAACGCCTGCGCTTCAAAGGCCTTGCTCCGCTTGTAATTCCAGGTCTCGCGCACGACCCGCGGGCCTTCGTTGTGGAAAAAGTAGGCGACCGGCAGCGGGATAAGCGCGAGGAGCAGGACGGCGAGCGCCACCCGGTTCGGTGGCAGCGGCGCCGTGGCCGCGCGGCCAAGGAGCAGCTGCGCACCGCCACCGACGCAAAGCAGGAGCGGCAGGAGGCAGAGCTGCTCGTAATGGGAATACTGCGTCAGGGGCCGCAGCGCCGCGAAAAGCGCAGCGGCCAGTAGCGACGCGGCGAGCAGCGCAGGCCCTTTGGACAGCGCCCGCCAGCCGGGGCGGCCGGCCAGGCAGGCGGCCCCGAGCAGGAGGAGCGCGGTGTCAAGAAACCACGGGGCGCCCTCCTGAAAGAACAGCAGCCGCCCGAGGTTGGCGCGATGCACCGCCCAGGGCCGCGCCCCCGCGCGGGCCAGATTGGCCACAATGTAGGAATTCCAGAACTGATCCCAGGCGCCGGCGCCGTGGATCCAGGCGAGGAGCAGCCCGCTGGGCAGCAGGGCGCCCGCCAGCAGCCAGCCGACCGCCTGGCCGCGCTGGCGCGGCGAGCGGGCCGGATCGCCGCCCAGCATGAGCACCGCTGCCAGGCCCAGGACCAACGCGATGGGGACGGCCTGCGGCTTGGCCCAGGGGACCAGGCCCAGCAGCAGTCCCGTCAGCGCGGCAAAGCCGCCGCCCCCGCTCTCCGACCGGCGGGCATTGAGCAGCGCCACCAGGCCCGTCGCGATCAGGAGATCCGGGATGAGCTCGCTGGAGTAATGGGTGAAATCGGCGTCCGGGACCAGGCCGAGCCACCAGGTGCCGGCGGCGAGCGCCACCAGCGCCGGCGCCTCGCCCCAGAGTCCCTCGATCGCCACGAACGCCGAAAGCAGCGTCACCGCCAGGCAGAAGGCGGCCAGGACGTGGAGCGTGCAGAAGGTGTAGGGCAGCCCCACCTTGTGGGCGGCCAGGACCACCCACGAGAGGATCGGGCCGCCGGTTTCACCGTCGACCGCCCGCCAGGGCGTAAGGTCGGTCTCATAGCGCATCGCCTGTGCCAGGATCTGCCCCTCATCCACGTTCAGCTGGAAAGGGCACCGCATGGCCGGCACCCGGGACAGCAGAAAGAAAACCAGGCAGCCCCACACCCAAAGCGATGTGCGCAGGGGGGACGTCAATTTATTCGCGTCGAAACCTCGATGACGTCGTGGGTCGCCGCTTCCTTCTGGCCGGCGGGGCTCACCCGGACAAACCGGGCCTTGGCCCGCAACTCGGGCAGCGTGGCCGCCCCGAGATAGCCCATGCCGCTCTGGACGCCGCCGATCAGCGTGTCGAGGACGTCGTCGACCGAGCCGCTCACTTCCTTGAGGGCCTCGATCCCCTCGGCCGCAACCTTGCGGGTGGCGTCGTTCTTCTCATGGCCGTAGCGCGCGGCGCTGCCGGCCTTCATGGCGGAAAGGGATCCCATGCCGCGGTACTGCTTGTAGACCTTGCCGCTGATCTCGACGATCTCGCCCGGCGCTTCGCGGCAGCCAGCCAGGAGCCCGCCGCAGATCACGGCATCGGCCAGTGCCAGGGCCTTGACGATGTCGCCGGATTTCGTGATGCCGCCGTCGGCGATGAGCCGGACGCCCTTGCGCCGCGCGGCCAGGCCCGCGACGTGCAGCGCGGTCAGCTGGGGAATGCCCACCCCGGCGACCACGCGGGTGGTGCAGATCGAACCGGGACCCTGGCCGATCTTGATCGCGTCGGCCCCGCAGTCGGCGAGAAATTCCACGCCCGCTCCGCTCGTCACATTGCCCGCGATGATCGTGAGCTTCGGGAAGGCGCTGCGCACGAGCCTCACGGTCTCCCCGACGCCGGCGGTGTGGCCATGCGCCGTCGAGATCGCCACCGCATCGATGTCCTCGTCCACCAGGTGGCCGATTTGGGTGATGATCTTGTCCCGCTCCAGCGAGCCGTCCGCCGTGCGGGTGGCGGAAAGGGCGGCTCCGACCCGCAGCCGGAACTGCTCGTCGCGGGCCGGCTTGCGGCGCGACTTGGCCTCGCCGGTGATCCGCTCGACGTCGGAGGCGGTGATGAGGCCGCGCAGGGCGTCGTGGTTGTCGACCACCAGCATCTTGTGGATGCCAACGTTCTTGGTGAAGAAACGGTCCGCCGCCGCGATCGGATTCGGCGCCACCGCGCTCTCGCGCTCCGTCGCCAGCTGGGCGCGCGGGGTCATCACCTCGGCGACCTTCTTCGACTTGTAGCGGTCCTTGACCACGTTGCCGGAGAGCAGTCCCACCAGGCGGCCCGAGGGATCGGCCACCGGGAAGGTCGAAAACGCGAAGCGTTTCGCATCAATCATGGCGAGGACGTCACCGATCAGCTGGTCGGGCCCCACCGTGATCGGATCCTGGATGAGTCCATGGATATGGCGCTTCACCCGCGCGACCTCCTTCACCTGGTCCTTGGCCGCCATGTTATAGTGGATCAGCCCCAGGCCCCCGTTGAGCGCCATCGCGATCGCCATCCGCGATTCCGTCACGGTGTCCATGTCCGAGGAGATGATCGGGATCGGCAGCCGCAGGCTCGCGGAGAGCGCCGTGGAGACGTCCGCGTCCCGCGGCAGGATATCCGAATAGAGCGTCGCCAGCGACACGTCGTCGAAGGTCAACGCCGTCGGCAGATTGGCGCGGAAGAACGCGTCGGCGGGAAGATAGAAATCCGCATCCGAGGAGGCGGGGGAAGGCGTGGCAAACTCACTCATGAGTTGCCGTGAACGGATTAGGCTCAGGGGACGGAAAGACAAGCGCCGAGTTGAGCGGCAAGCATTTGGGTGGGATGCGACGGGCTCGATCCGGCTCCGGGGACCCGCTGGCTCAGAGCGGTTTGGCGCGCCGCGCCGCTTCCGCCACCCGGGCCAGTTCGGCGCGGTTCAGCTTGCCCTGGGCGTTCCGGGGCCACTCGGCGCACGCCAGATAATGCCGCGGGCGCTTGAAGGGCGCCAGAGCCGGCAGGGCCGCCGCCACCCGGCCCAGATCCGGCCTTCTTTCCGCGGCGGGAAAGCAGGCCACCACGGCGTGGCCCCAGACGGGATCCGGGAGGCCGATGACGGCGACGTCGGCGAATTCACCGGTGGCCCGCAGGGCGCGCTCGATCTCGAGCGGGTCCGCCTTCTCGCCGCCGGTGATGATCAGGGCGTCGCCGCGTCCCAGGATTTCCAGGCCGCCCCGGGGATCAAAGCGGGCCAGATCCTCCGTCACATAGGCCCTTTCGTCCTGCCAGGCCGGAAAATAGCCGCGAAAGACGGATTCGCCCGCCGCGCGCACGCGGCCGGCGTCCGTCAGGGAGATTTCAACATGCGGCAGCGGCCGGCCCGAGGAACGGGCTCCCGCCAGAAACTCGGCCGGGCGCAGGGCCGCCGCCATCGCGGCCGTCTCCGTCATCCCATAGCTCAGCGCCAGCGGCAGCCCGGCCTGCGCGGCCGCGTCCAGGAGCTCCGGCCAGGCCGGCCCGCCGCCCAGAAACACCGCCTCGAAGGTGCGGAGCGACTCGACCGCCGCCGCGGAGGCGAGCAGCCGCTGCAATTGGGTTGGGACGAGCGAGAGAAAGCTCGGACCCTCCGCCGGATGGCGCGCGGGAAAGTCGCCGGCCTCGAGGCGCTTCGCGTCCCATGGCCGGTAGGAGCCGCCCGTCAGGGCGCAGCGCAGCCAGGCCATCAGGCCGCTGACGTGGTGCAGCGGCAGGACGCCCACGCAATTGACCCGCCCCGCCTGAAAAAAGGCGCTGAACCCGCGCACGGCGGCGGAGAGCGTGGCCTCGTCGTGCCGGGCAAACTTGAGCCGGCCGCTGGTGCCGCCGCTTGGGATCATCAGCCAGCCGCGACCGGCCGGCGCGAGGGACGGCTGCGCGATGCAGGCGGCCAGGGCGGCCCGCTCGGCCTCCCCCCAGGCCGGGTCGGCCAGAAAAACCAGGCCGCCGGCGCCGACCGCGGTGACAAACGCGCGCATGAAACGCTCCGGATCGCGTTCCATGACGACCTGGGGGCCGGACGGCGCGGCCGCCGCCGGCGCGGCTCCGAGCAGCCGGGCTAGCTCAAGGCGGTCCATAGAACCTCCACGTTCAGTCGGCGGATGCTTTCGGCGTAGAGAAACGGGCCCGCCGCGGGCCCGTCGAAGCGACCGTCCACGAAGAGCGGCCAGACGCCAAAGCCCAGCGCGCGCGAGGTCGCGGGCCAGCCAAAGGCCAGGCGCAGCGCGGAGCGGGCGCCGACGGCGGTCTCCAGCGCCGAGGAAAAGACCACCCGGTCCGCCGCCGCCTTGGCCAGGAGCGCCCACGCCGCCGGCGCCGCCCCGAGCAGCGCCGGTTTGACGACGAAGATTCCCGGCCACCCGGCGCCGAGCCAGCGCTCGACCGACTCGCCCCCGGACAGCGATTCGTCGAGGGCGATCGGCGTGGGATAATCGCCCGCCAGCCCAAGCAGCAGGTCGTCGGCGCGCCGCGCCGACGGCGCGATCGGCTGCTCCACAAATTCCACCGGGCGATCGGCGCAGCGCTCGAGCCAGAGCTCGGCGCGCCGGCGGTCCCAGGCGCCGTTGGCGTCCAGCCGCAGCCGCGCCCCGGCCGGCAGCGCGGCGCACAGGTCATCGAGGAGGATGAGTTCGTCCGCCGCGTCCCCCACCCCCACCTTCCACTTGAAGGTCCGGAATCCCGCCTCGGCCTTGGGACCGATCTGCGCCAATCCCAACCGGCCCGCGGCGAGCAGGGCCGCGACCGGCAGGTACGCGTCCCGCGCGGCGCCCGTCTCCGGCTCCTCCGGCCGGTCGAGTTCCGCCAGCGCAGTGGCCAACCCGCTGCGGAGGCAGAGGAATGCCGGCGGAATTCGGGGCAGCTCCTCCGCGCCGAAAGTGTCGCCGAGGCGCGCGCAGGCCTCCGCGGCCGCCTCGACGCCCTCGGTCCCGAAACCCTGCAGCGGCGCCACCTCGCCCCAGCCGATCGCCCCGGCCTCGTTTTCCAGGCGGAGGATGAGCCCCTCGCGCTCGGTCCAAAGGCCGTGCGCTGTACGCACGGGAGCCCGGAAAGGCAGACGGTAGCGTCGGAAGGCAAAGCGGGCGGGCATCGAGAAGGGCGGACGGCATGGTTTTCCAACCGACGCCGACAGTCCATTGGGAAAATCGGCTCTTGTCTTCGCGGGTGCGACCTTATCCGGTTCGCTGCATCGATGAGCGGCCCTCTCACGCACAGGCGGATATCCCCGTGGGTCTGGGCCTGCCTCGGTTTCTTCCTGCTTTCCCGGGCGCCGATCATCTGGTGCCCCAACGAGCTGAATGTCGATGAGAGCCAGATGGCGGCGCAGGCGATGCGCTATGCGCATGACCTGACGCCCTGGCGCTCGGTCGAGGGCGAAAGCAACGGGCCCCTGGATTCCTGGCTGCTGCTCGCCGTCCATGACCTCGGCCTGCCCTACGGCTACCGCACCTTGCACGGGACAGCGGCGCTGCTGCTCGCCGCCATTCTCCTCCTCACCTACCACGCGGGCCGCCGCCTCGCGGGCGACGCGGCGGCCCTGATCGGGCTGGCGGCCGGCTGCTGGTGGCTGGCCTGGGCCCCCGTCCAAGAATTTGAACACTATGCGAGCGAGCTCGTTCCCTGCCTGCTGCTCAGCGGCGCCGTGGCCCTGCTGGTCAACGCCACGCGCGAGCCGGGCCGGCTTTCCGTGCGGCGGGCGTTCGGGGCGGGCTTGCTCCTGGGTCTCATGCCCTGGGGCAAACTGCAGGCGGCCCCCGTCGCCCTCGCGCTGGGGGGATGGGCGCTGGTGGACGCCTTCGCCTTCACCTCGGTCCGCCTACCGGGCCGCGGCCGCTATGCCGCCGCCTTGCTGGCCGGCGCGATTGGGCCGAGCGTTCTGCTGCTCGGGTGGGTGATCCGCGCGGGCGCGGGCGAAGAGATGTGGCGGGCCTATGTCATCGCGGGCCTGGCCCACACCGCGCCGCGAACCTGGCTCGAGCACCTGCGCTACATCCGGGACCTCGCGTTTCTGCAGCCGGCTTCACCCTGGTTCTGCGGGACGGCGCTGCTGGCCGTCAGCGCCCTCTGGCTTCATCGCAAAGCGGACGGAGCGGTGGCCGGCCGCACCCTGGGCCTGGTCGCCGTCCTCCTGCTCGCGGGCGCCTACGCGACGCTGCGCCCGATCACGCAGTGGGCGCACTACGCCCTGTTCTGCCTCGGCGCGCTGGTGCTGGGCAGCTCGGTCGCCGCGCGCAGCCTCCTGGCCGCAAGGCAACGGCTCCGCCGCCGGGCCGGAGCGGCCGTCCTCGTGATCGGCCTCGTCCCCCTGCCGGTCGCGTATTTCGTGCGCGACAACGACCTGAGGGACTACCTCCGGACCTGGCATTATGAGAGCAGCCATAGCTTCGACGGCCAGGCCTTCCTGGCCCACGCCGTCCGCTACTATGCGCCGCAGACCAAGTCGCTCGCCGTCTGGGGCTGGAAGCCGAGCCTCTATGTCGATCTCGGCGTCGCCCCCGCCGTGCGCAACGCCGGTTTCGTCTACCTCCACGACGGCAATCCCGCCCAGGAATTCCTGCGCGAGGGCTTCATGCGGGATCTCCAGCAATCCGCGCCCGATACCATTGTGGACGTCGAGGACTATATCTGGCGCGGGCAGCGGCGCACCGGTCCCGAGACCTTTCCGGCGCTGGCCCGGTTGCTCGCCGAGCACTATCGGCCGGCCGGCCAGGGCCGGGCGGAGTACACCGCCGACTATAGCCTGATCATCAACGTCTACGTCCGGGAGCGCTAACCGTCGGCTCAGCGGGGCGTGAAGTTCAGATCGGCCTCATAGAGGGCCGGAATATCGAGCAATCCCTGATGGGCCGGCTTGAAAAGCCAGAAGGTCACGGCTTCCGCCGCCGCCCGACCGAAGCCCGGCTGACCGGCACTCAGCAGCTGATGATCCACCACGTTCCCTTTGCTGTTGACCAGGAGCATCATTTGCACGGATCCGCCGATGCGCTGGTCCGCGAGCTCGGGCGGGTAGTCGGGATCAGGCGTGAAGATCGGCTTGGGAAGGAGCGCCTTTACCTCCACGGGCATTTCCGGCGGAGTCGGCAGGACCGGCAGCGGATCGGTTGAAATTGGCAGCCGGAACGGAATATTCACATCCAGAGAACAGGGGGCCTCGAGATCCGCCACCAGGGCGGGCCGAAACTTCCACTGTCGAATGTCATTCAAGGCGGCCTGCTCGGCGCGGGGATCGAAACTTTGCAGCACCTGCGCCTCGGCCACCACGCCGAGATCGTTGACCACGATCCGGACCGAGACGTTTCCGCTGCGCTGCTCGGCGAGCAGGTCGGGGGGGGATACTCCGGGCGGCGCCAGGAAAGCACGATCGGCGCGGTGCTTTTCCAGGGCCGCGGCGCCTGCGCGGGGAAGCCGTCAGCGACCGACAGGCTCGAGAGGTTTCCGAGCAACAGGAGGCCGAGCAAGGACCAGCCGCGGGACCGATCGGATAAAAAATTCATGGCCTATCCCTGTTGCGGGTCGCAATCGAATCAATGTCGATGGCCCGTCGCTCGATAATTTCAGGCGATTCCAACCCGTACCAGCTCGTTTTCCCCGAGCCGGCAGCGGGAAAATTTCCCTATTGCAGGCAGTTGCGCCCAGCCGTCAACGGCGAGAGTCTCGCAAGATCAATGAAGTATCCCCGTCTCAGCGGCGTCCGTCATCTGGCGCTTTTCACCGCCGGTTTCGCGAGCGCTCTGGTTGGAAACGCCGGTCCCCTCGGCCCGGACCAACCGCGCCAGCTGCTGGCCCCGCCCGAAACCGAGACCGCGACGACGATCACCCTGATGTGGGACAAGCCGGAGAGCTACGCGGACATCGTCGACTATCTGGTCTGCTGCGACGGGCGCGAGATCGCGGAAACTACCCAGACCCACTTCACGGCCCAGGGACTGATCCCCGACCAGCGCCATGCGTGGACGGTCGCGGCGCGGGACGCCCAGGGACGCCTCTCGCATCCGAGCGAGGCCCTCGCCGTCAGCACGCGCCCGATGTCCGCACGGCTCGACATTCGCGCCTACGGCGCCAAGGGGGACGGGCGGACCAAAGACACCGCGGCCATCCAGCGCGCCATCGCGGCCTGCCCCGCCGGGGGCACCGTGCTGGTGCCAACCGGCGTCTTCCTGACGGGCGCGCTCTTTCTCAAAAGCGAGATGACCCTGGAGATCGCGGCCGGCGGCGTCCTCCAGGGCAGCACCGACCGGGCCGACTATGAGCCCATGATCCGCAATCGGTTCGAGGGCTGGGAAATGGACACCTACGCCAGCCTGGTCAATGCCGGCCGGCTCGATCACGCGGGGCCGCCCAATGTCCACGGCGTCGCGATCCGGGGCGAGGGCACGATCTCCGGCGGCGGCCGCGCGCTGGCCCAGGCCGAGATCGCCGCGCACGGCCTGCGGTCCCGCGGCCGCCTTTTCTGCATCATGAACTGCTCCGGCCTGGATATCCAGGGCCTGACCGTCGAGCAGTCCTCCTCCTGGACAATCCACTACATTTACAGCGAAAAGGTGAGCTGCCACGACCTTACGATCCGCAGCACGGTGCAAAACGGCGATGGCATCGATCCCGACTCCTCGCGCGATTCCTTCATCTTCAACTGTTCGTTCTCCACCGGCGACGACTGCATCGCGATCAAGTCGGGCAAGAATCCGGAAGGCGGCCTCGTGGGCCGGCCCACCGAGAACGTACGGATCACCGACTGCAATTTCATCGCCGGCCACGGGATCTCGATCGGGAGCGAGACCTCCGGCGGCATCCGCAACGTCTTCGTCCGCGACTGCCAGACCGGCAACCTGATCCATGGGCTCCAGATCAAGGCCACGAAGGACCGGGGCGCGTATGTCGACGGCGTGTGGGTCCAGGACTGCGAACTGCGAAAAATCCAGGTCCTCACCCAGCTGCCCTACAACAATGACGGCGCCCCCGCGCCCGAGGCGCCCCATTTCCGGAATTTCACCTTTCGCGACCTCGACCTGCGCCAGGCGGACGTGAAGGAGCCGGTCATCGTGGTGCACGGGTTCGACAACGGAGCCCATCGGACCGAGCACGTGCGCTTTGCGAATATCCGGCTGCCGGCGGGCGCCACCGTAGAGGTGGACCAATGCCGGGATCTCCGGTTCGCAGGCGTCCTGACCACGGCCGGCCTGAAGCCGGCCTATCACATGACGAATTCCGTGGACGTGGCCGAGTGAGCCCTCGTTCCGTCGGGCGCCGCGGGGCCTATTGGGCCAGCTTGATCAGCGCCTCGGTCGACGGCACGTCCTTGATGATCTGGGAGGGCAGCGGCCCCACGCCGAGATAGCGCAGGTTGGGCAGCACCGGCGGAGGAGTTTCCCCCGCATAGGCGACATCCACGATGCCCTTGACCATCCCCGCCACGTAGCGCCGGGCATTCACCGGGAGTTCGCCGAAGTGGCGGATCTGCGAGACGTCCTCGCTCCAGCCCGGATACCGCGCGTAGACCGGCCGCAGCGTCTTGCGCACCGCCTCGTTGCGCGGCACGTGCATGATCCGGTGGCCGGCGGCGTCCTCATAGGCCGTGCAGACCAGCAGGTCGCCCTTCCACGCGCCCGAGAACGTCAGCGCGTCGAGCTTGTTGATCATCAGGTCCTGGAAGCCGCCGTACCGCAGGGTGTCGCCCTTCTCCACCGCGTCGTACCAGCCCACCATGCGCTGGCGCCCGGTGGTCGAGCCGAATTCCAGCTGCTTCAGCTTCACGGTCAGCGGGTCCGCGTCGTTCATCTCCGTGATGAACGTGTGGGTGCCGACCTTGGTGTCGTAGGCCTTGGCCACGCCGAAGGTGTGGATCCGCTGAACCGGGATATTGGCGCTCTCGAAAAACTCCGGGGTATAGGTGTGGGACGAGGTGCCGGAGAAGCCGTGCCGCTTGTCCAGCCAGTAGGCCTGGCCGAATTCGCCCACGATGGTGTGCCCGGCGCGCAGCTCGCGCAGGATGAGCTCGCGCACCTCGCCGATGTTGCGCGCGAGCGCGGTGCCCGCCTTCCAATAGACCTCGGTCAGGCGCTCGAGGTTGAGGGTGAACGGTTCCCGCCCGCGGAAGCCGGAGAAGTCGAATTCCTCGAGCCCAAAGACCCCCATCTCCACCGCTTCCTGGTTCGCCCGCTGCTCGGCCGTGGTCAGGCGGTCGAAGAAGCCGTGCCAGGCCTCCGGGCTCGAGCGGAAGACGTGCTGGATCGTGCGGCAGGCGCGGTCGGCGCGCTGGGCCAATTTGCGCGCGAAGAAGTTCGGGCCAGCCAGGAAATCCGAGAAATGCATCTGCCAGTGGGCCGCCTCCTCGATGTAGGCGCCCGCGATGCCGCGGCCGGTCGAGCCGCGGGTTTCCTCCTGCAGGACCTGCACGCGGTAGCCCTCCTCGGCCAGGTCCAGCAGCCGGTGGGTCAGGTCGGAGATCATGGTCCGCTCGTCGATCAGCAGCCGGTCGAGGACCGCATAGCCCTTGTGCTCGAGCGGCTTCGCCTCCCACCAGAATTTCCGGGGGTCGGCCACGACGCCGCTGCCGATGCAAAGGTGGGCCACGTCCTTCACCACCACGCCCGAGGGGAGGAGATTCAGCTTGATGCCGCCGGCGGTGTGGCCCGCGTTCGCGCCCCCGTTGACCTTGAGGACCACCGACACGGGCGCGCGCGTGGCGCGCAGCTCGTCGGCGATCTCCGGGATCAGGCGGCCTTTGCCCTCGTCGCCGAGGGAAATGCCGACATCTGCGATCAGCTGGCTGGAAAAGGTGGGCAGGGACATGGTTTTCGTCGCAACGGAAGCCAAGACCCCTGTTGCAGAGGAGGAGAAGCCGAGGGGGGAACCGAGGGCAAACAAAAATCAGAAGTCCTGCAGCCGCCCCTCGCCTGCGCCGCGTTCCGGCTCGAGCCGCGCGAGGACTTCGCCGAGCAGATAGATCGATCCCGTCACCACCACGGTGTCGTGGGGCCCGCCGGCGGTGCACACGCCGGGGCCCGGGAAAAGGCCGGCCACCGTCGCCCGCACCACCCGGCCGGTGAAATCCCGCGGCAGGAGCGCGACCAATTCCTCGTGCCCGCAGGCGCGCGCCTGGTCCGGCACCACGAGGTGCACCTCCGCCGCGTACCGGCACACCGTCTGCAGGAGCGGCCGCGCCCGGGCGGCCCCGAGCGCCCCGACCACGATGACCGGCCGGCGGCC
This sequence comes from uncultured Opitutaceae bacterium, assembly GCA_903916755.1. Classification (GTDB taxonomy): domain Bacteria; phylum Verrucomicrobiota; class Verrucomicrobiia; order Opitutales; family Opitutaceae; genus Palsa-1447. The sequence goes on from CAIWXW010000222.1 coordinate 21,408, forward strand.
GATCTCGGCGACCAGCCGGGCGAGATTGACCTCCAGCATCTGCGCCCCTTCCGGATTATGGGAGGCATCGAGGATAACCAGCCTTCCCCCCAGCCGCACCCGCTGCCAGCGGCCCGGCCAGTCCACTGAGCGCAGGCCCTGCGTCACGCGAGCCTCGGTCAGCTGCCAGCGGGCGGGCATGAGACGTGTCGCCGCTGTCGCGGTGGCGGCGTTCCAGCGTTGATAATCGCCGGCCAGATTGGTCTGCGGATAATTTTCCAGCGCCTCACCATAGGCGGGGCCGATGCTGACGAGGAGGGCCCCGCGCTCCACCGCGATGGCGCGGATGACGGCCTCGGCTTCGGCCGGCATGCGGCCCACCACCACCGGCCGCCCCGGCTTGATGATGCCGGCCTTCTCGGCGGCGACTTCCGGCAGCGTGTGGCCAAGAAATTCCCCATGATCCAGGCCGATCGACGTGATCAGGCTGATGACCGGGTCGACGATGTTGGTGGCGTCCAGCCGGCCGCCCAGGCCGACCTCGATGATGCTGATGTCGCACTGGCGGCGCTGGAACTGGAGGAACGCCATCGCGGTCATGAACTCAAAGAAGCTCGGTCGGTCGTCCTCGCCTTCTGTCGCCGCGAGCTGATCGGCAATCGGCCGCAATTCGGCGGTGTAGGCCGTGATCTCGGCCTCGGTCAGGATCTGGCCGTTGACCCGGACGCGCTCGCCGAGCCGGACGAGGTGCGGCGAGGTGTAAAGGCCGGTCCGCCAGCCCGCCGCCCGAAAAATCGCCTCGAGCATCGCCGCCACGGAGCCCTTGCCGTTGGTGCCCGCGACATGGAGGCAGGGGACGGCGCGCTCGGGATGCCCGAGCGCCGCGGCGAAGAGGCGCATCCGGTCGATCCCGAATTTCGCCCCGCGGGCCTTCAGGCTGAAGAGATAATCCTGGATCTCCGCGTAGGCGGATGGACGAGCGGCCATCGGGCGCCTCCCGTCACTTCTTTTTTACGTGCAGGGCCCGCAGCAGGTCGCCCAGGCGGTCCCGCATCTCGAGCCGGCTCACGATCTGGTCGATCAGGCCGTGCTTTAGCAGAAATTCGGAAGTCTGGAAACCGGCCGGCAGGGTCTGCTTGGTCGTGTCCTTGATGACGCGGGCGCCGGCAAAACCGATCATGGCGCCCGGTTCCGCCAGGATCACGTCGCCGAGCATCGCGAAGCTGGCTGAGACGCCGCCCGTGGTCGGATCGGTCAGGACCGAGATATAGGGCAGCTTCGCGGCCGCGAGCCGGGCCAGAGCCGCGCTCGTCTTGGCCATCTGCATGAGGGAGTAGATGCCCTCCTGCATCCGCGCGCCGCTGGAGGCGCTGAAAATGATGCAGGGCGTCTTCTCGCGGAGCGCCGCCTCGATCGTTCGGGTCAGTTTTTCGCCGACCGCGGCGCCCATCGCGCCGCCGCAATACCGGAAATCCATTACGGCAATCGACACGGGAATGCCATGGATCTGGCCCGCGCCGGTCACGACGGCCTCCTTGAGGCCCGTGTCTCGCTCGTAGCGCTTAAGCCGCTCGTGGTAGGGCTGGGAATCGACGAACTTGAGGGGATCACTCGACCGGACGTTCTCGTCAGATTCGACCCAAGTGCCTTCATCCAAGAGCTTTGCAATCCGGTCACGCGCGCTGATCCGAAAGTGGTGATGGCTCTTCGGGACCACCATCTGGTTGTCCTCGATTTCCTTGTTGAAAAGGATGTCGCCCGTGACCGGATCCTTGGTGTACAGGCCCTGCGGAATATCCCGTTTCTTGGTCTTCTTGACCTTATAGGTGGGCTTGTCGAAATGCATGGAAGTTACTGGCAGCAAGTGAGTTGTTATCGTCAGTCATCCGTGGCCAAACGTCGCCACAGCCAGGTTCAGGCAACCGGCCCGGCGAAGCACTCGGGCGCAGCCGTTAAGCGTGGAACCAGTCGTGAAAACGTCATCGACAAGAATGTAGCGCAGGGAGCGATTAAGGCTCCCGGGCCGCCGGAGTGCAAAGGCATTTTTGAGGTTGGCCGCCCGGTCCCTGCGGTCAAAGGCGGTCTGGGTGGGGGTGTCCACCACCCGGCATAATAGGCTCTGGATTCGCGTCGAGCCACCTGCCGCCCGAGCCAGCGCGGACGCCAGGAGGGCACTCTGGTTGTAGCCGCGTTCCCGCTGCTTGCGCGGATGCAGCGGGACGGGCACCAGCACGGCATCGCGCGCGTGGCCGAGCAGCGCGGGCGAACGCCGGAAGATGGCCTCCATATCCCCGAGCACATGCCGGCCGCCATGGTACTTGAGCTCGAGGACAAGCGACCGCGCCGGCCCCCGCAGCAGCACGGCCGTGCAGCCGGCCTGGAAGGCCGGCTCCAGCGCGGCGCACTGCGGGCAGGCGCGGCCCGCCTCCGCCACGACCCCGAAGAACGGATAGCCGCAGACCGTGCAGTGCGGCGGCCGCACCGGCTCGATCTGCCGGGCGCACCGCGCGCAGACATGGCGGTAGCCGCTCTCCTCCACCAGGCCGTGGCAATGCACGCAGCGCGGCGGGAAGAAGACGTCGCCCAGCCCGCTCAGGAGCCCGGCGGGGTTCAATAGAAGACGCGGTCGAGGAAAAGCCCCTGGGGGGGGGCCGCCTCGACCTTGGGGGCGCGCGGCGGCGCCGCGAGCATCCCGCGCGCTTCCGCCAGGGTCAGCCGGCCGTGGCCCGCCGCCACCAGCGCGCCGACCAGGGTGCGCACCATCTTGTAGAGAAAGCCGTCGGCCTCGGCCGTGATCCGGAGCTTGCGCCCGATCCGCGCGAGCTCGAGCCGCCGCAGGTGCCGGACCGTGTCCTCGTTCGTGCCGCCGTGCCCGGCCGAGAACGCGCGGAAGTCATGCCGGCCGCGCAGGGCGGCGGCGAGGGCCGCCATCGCGTCCAGGTCGAGCGGGCGGAACACCGGCCAGCAGTACGGCCGGGAGAAGGGATCGGCGTCGCCGAGCTGGATGTGATAGGTGTAGATTTTTCCCGTGGCGGAGAACCGCGCATGGAAGCCGGCGGGCGCCGGCCGCGCCGATTTGATCTGGATCGCGTCCGGCAGGCCGGGCCGGAAGGCGGCGAGCAGCTTCTCCGATCCATGCCGCCAGGCCGCGTCAAAGTGAAAAACCTGGGCGCGCGCGTGCACGCCGGCGTCCGTGCGGCCGCTGCCGTGGATGCGGACCGGCGCCCCCAGCATGGCCCCCAGGCGCGCCTCGATCAGGTCCTGGATCGCCCCCCCGCCCGTCTGGCTCTGCCAGCCGGCGAAATCGGTTCCGTCGTAGGCGCAGACGCATTTCCAGCGTTGGGTCATCGCCGTCATCATAACAACCCGAGCCGCTCGTTCAGAAAATCCTGGAGGATGATCGTCGCCGCGCGCGAATCGATGATCCCGCTCGCGCGCACCTGCCGGCGCCGCGAGGGCGGAATCGACGCCTCGGCCTCATGGCTCGTCAGCCGCTCGTCGACCAGGTGGACGGGCAGGCCCAGCTCGGCCCGGAGCCGCGCGGCAAAGACATCGACTTGCTTCGCCTTGAAGCCCACCGAGCCGTCCATGTTGAACGGATAGCCGAGCACGAGGTCCGTCGCCCGCCGCTGCCGGGCCAGCTCGCAGAGCGCGGCCCACCGCCTCGCGTCGTCGGGCGCGGTCAGGGCCGGCAGCGGGGTGGCCACGCCCAGCTCGTCGCCGTAGGCCACGCCAATGCGCCGCTCCCCATAGTCGATGCCAAGACAGCGCATGCCGCGGGTCGCGCCGGTCGTCACTCGAGCGACAGCTCGGGATGAGCCCGGGCATAGGCCTGCGCCGCCGCCGCAAAGGCCGCCTTGAGCTTCGTGGTCACGGTGTCGGCCCCCACGCGGAACGCGAGGGCGTCGATCGCCGCCACCGGCACCAGGTCCCGCGTGGTCGAAAGGAGGAAGCACTCGTCGCAGCCCATGAGGTCGCCCGGCCGCAGCGTCGCCTCGCGGACCACCACGCCGGCCGCCGCCGCGACCCGCTCGATCAGCACGCGCCGCGTGACCCCGCTCAGGATGCCGGCGGCCAGCGGGGAGGTGAGGACCTCGCCGTCGCGGACAAAGGCGATATTCGACACCGCCGCCTCGGTCACCTCGCCATTCAGATTGAGCATCACGACCTCGTCGGCTCCGCGCGACTTCGCCTCGCGCAGGCACAGGAGATTGTTGAGGTAGTTGCCGGTCTTCCATGCCGGATCCATGCTGGCCGCCGGGTTGCGCCGCAGCTCCGTCGCCAGCGACAGCCGCAGGCCCGCCCGGGCCTTGTCCGGCGCGAGGACCGGACAGGGCTGCACCAGCAGCACAAAATCGGGATGCTCCGCCAGGGCGACATCGAGGCCGATCGGGCCGCTGCCCCGGGTGATCTGCAGGCGGATATAGCGGTCCCCGGCGAAGCCGGTCGCCTCGCGGTGGGCGGAAGCCGTCCGGCGGATCTCGGCGAGGATGTGGCTGGGATCGAACGGCAGCTCGAGATGCAGCGCGCGCGCGGAGCGGCGCAGGCGCTCCCAGTGCTCGTCCCACGCAAAGATCACGCCATGGTAGGTGCGCCAGACCTCGTAGATCGAGTCGCCATAAAGGAACCCTCGATTCAGCGGCGACAGCGAGGGCTCATGCGCCGGGTGCAGGCGGCCATTGGTGTTGGCCTGGATGAAGGACGGAGACATGGACGGGACGCCCTACCCTCGCTTCACGGGCGAAATTCGCCAACAAAAAAGCCCCGTCCGCGGGCGGACGGGGCCGAAAGGGACCCGGCGCCTACTTGCGGGCCTTGACCAGGCCCAGGGCCTTCTTGACGTTCTGCACGCTCGGCAGCGAGATGCCCACTTCCCGCGCGATCTCGGCGCCGGACTTGCCGGCCTCCGCCAGCTTCTTGACCGCCGCCCGGGTCGCGTCGGTTATGACCGCGCGCTTGCGGCGCTTCTTGCCGGCGGCCGGCTTGGGCCCCGCGGCGGGGCCGCGGCCCTTGCGCTTGCCGCCGACGGCGGCGGTCACGGCGTGAAAGAACTCCTCCGGGGTGGAGAAGCCATAGGCCGCGGGCAAGCCCGCGAGTTCCTTCTGGAGCTGCTTGGTGATGGAAGTTTGAAGGCGGGCCAGATGGGCCTTTGCCGCTTCCAGTTGTTTGATCTTATGAGTGACCATAGTGCTATACATTCTAGCACCATGCGCCTTATAGCAAGGGAAACACCCGGATTTCCGGTAGTATAAAGTGTCTACTATACGGCAATAGCAACTTGCTACTAATCTCAGC
>CAIWXW010000223.1 GCA_903916755.1 uncultured Opitutaceae bacterium
GCGGCGGCGGCCACCAGGCGGGGAGTCCAGCCGAGGGTTTCCACATGACCCAGCGCCGCTGACAACAGTTGCGTCTCGGTCGCCTCGGCCCAGTCAAATTCATTGCTCATGGGGCCATTTACACCCATTGCCCCGCATGGACAAAAGCCCGACTGCCTGCTAATTGCCGCGCCTTGTTCCGGAGGGGCCCTTCCGGAATCGCTGTCCCGTGCCCTCACGGGAGCCCACAGGAGGACCGGTGGTTCAGATATTCGTTCGTGACAACAACGTTGATCAGGCGCTCAAGGCCCTGAAGAAGAAAATGCAACGTGAAGGCTCGTTCCGCGAAATGAAGCGGCACGTCCACTATGAAAAGCCTTCGGAAAAGCGCGCCCGCCAGAAGGCGGAAGCCGTGCGCCGCGCCCGCAAGCTGGCCCGCAAGCGCATGCAGCGCGAAGGTCTGATCGCCGCGCCGAAGAAGGTCGTCCGGGCCTAGATACCGGAGTGACCCGGTCGCCTGGACGAAGCCGGCGACCAATCGATCCTGACTGGCCCCGCCCCGGCGGCGGCCGGATCAGCCCTCCCTTGAATCCCTGACATGTTCGATGGCGCGGATCACCGCGTCGGCGAAAGTGTCGTTGAGCATGGTGGCGTGCGACGCGCCCGCCACATGGTCGACCCTGCCGCGCCATGACGCCCGCGCCGGCGCCGTCTGCACCGCCTTGAAACTCCCCGTCCCGCCGGCGCTGCCCGGCGCCCCAGCCAGCACCACCGCCACGGGCAAGCGCGGATCGAACGGGCCCGCCTCGCGGCCCTGGCGCGCCGTGTCGGCCCACGACTCCACCTCGCGCGCCGCCCAGTGATTGTGACCGGCGTGGGCGAACGCCCAGCGCTTCTCGGCCCCCGCCGCACCATCCAGGCCGATGAAATCCCCAAGAGCCGTGCCGGACAACGGCCCGAACAGTCCCGCACCGGCGCCCCAGGCGGCCAGTCGCGAGGCCCGGGCGAAGTGCTCGACGAAGCCGCTCACCGCCTTGGAGTCCATGGCTTCGGGCGTGGTGGCGTCCACCAGAACCACCCCGACCAGCTTGCCCGGGTGGCGCGCGGCGAACAGGCGGGCGTGCAGGCCGGCCATGGAATGGCCGCAGAAGATCCACCGGCCGCGTTCGCCGGCGTGAGCGAGCAGCCGCTCGAGATCCTCCGTCACCGCGCGGCCGTCGCGCGGCTCCGGGCCGGGCCGGGAAAAGCCCAGGCCAGCGCGGTCGTAGGCCATGGAGCGCAGGCCGCGACGGGCCAGCTTGTCCTGAACGGCCGCCCAGTCGGCGGAAAAGCCGAAGGCGCCCGCCTCGAGAATCACCAGCGGCGCATCGCTGTGCGCCGGTCCCGCAAAGACGGCGTGCAGGGTGCGACCCGCGCCGATGTCGACCATGCGGCCGCGGGGCGTTGGACTGGAATTGGCCGACTGGGAGGCCATCGGATCCCCGGTTTGCGGTTCGCCGCCCGGACGGCGCTTCGTGAGACTTAGGACGCACCGCTTCGACTGGAAAGGGACGCCCGTCAGGGCGCATCGTGAAAGGCCCGGATTGCGAAAAAATTGCAAACAACAGATAGTGGCGCAGGCAACGCCAAAAGAAAGAGGGGCTGGCGCATGCGCTTCCGTTTCGCCGCGATTCTGACCGTGGGCGCCGTCGTCGCCGGCGTCGCCCAGGCCGACAGCCCGCCCGCAACACCACGCGAGGCGTGCCGCGCCTCGGCGATCTCGCTGTGCCCGATGCAGGCGGCCATGCGCGACCGCGACGCCGTCCGCGCCTGCC
>CAIWXW010000224.1 GCA_903916755.1 uncultured Opitutaceae bacterium
CTGAGGGGAAACTCCGACGTCAAACTTTCCGCCCAGAAGCCCCAAAATCACGCGCTCACAACGCCCGCGATTTTCAGCCCGATGCCATGCTCGCTTGGCAGGCGCTCCGGCAAGGTCACTTCCAGCCCTTGGTCGGTCTGCTTCCAGGCCGGCACCGGCCCCTGCCCGAGCAGCGTGACCGCGGCCACCTTTCGCCCCTCCAGGAGCGGGGAGCCGGTCGCCAGGGTCGTCACGAGCGCATGACCTGAGGGCGGGCGGCCCTGCACGAACGCGTAGAGGAATCCCTCCTTGGTCGTGAATCGGACGTCCCGCGCCGTCAGGGGATCCTTGCGGTCGCGTGCGCCGACCGACCGCCGAGCGCCAGGTGAGGTGTCCGGGATCGGCGGCAGGAGCTTGAATACACTGCTGTCCAGCACGGTGCCGGCCACACTGGGGCCCTCCCCACAGACCTTCCAGGGGCGGCTGCCGTAGATGCCCTCGCTGTTCGCCGCCATCCAGGTCGTGATTTCGGCGATGATCCCCATTTCCCTGCTGTCGAGCGTGCCGTCGGAACGGAGTGGGAAGTTCAGGAGGAGGGTGCCATTGCGGCTGACGACGTCCACCAGGAGGTCGATGCACTCCTTGGGAGAACGGTAGCGAGCGTTGCGATCATAGTGCCAGCCGGCCACGCAGGTGTCCGTCTGGAACGGATTGGGCCAAATGCCTTCGGCTATCCCGCGCTCGTAGTCGAGGACGGCCGTCCCCACCTGGCAGTCCTCCATGCCCTTGCTGGTGTAGACGGCCTCGACCTGGCCGTCGTGCCGGGCCGCGCTGCGGTTGTAGAGGTGGGCCACGAGTTTCAGGCCGTAGCGCTCGAACCGGATCACGCCGTCGTGGTACATGAGGTCCGGCTGGAGCTGGTCGATCAGGTCCTGCAGGCGCAGGAGATACTGCTGCTTCCAGGACTCGGGCACCCGGCTGACGTCGCCCGGCTGCGGCGCCGGGACATGCCGGGGGTGATAAAGGTCGGCGAACCGCGGATCGACGCCGTCATAGGGCGTCCCCGCCAGCGGCCCGCTCGCGTCCTGGCCAAAGCAGGTGGACATCCACTCGTAGCTGGCGTGCAGGTGCTGGCTCACCCCGAAGCGCAGGCCCTGCTTCACCGCCGCGTCCTTGAACAGTTGCGCGATGTTTTTCCGGGGACCGACCGCCACCGCGTTCCATCGCGGCTGGTGGCGCGAATTCCAGAGATCGAAATTATCGTGATGGACGCCCATGCTGACGAAGAACTTCGCCCCGGCCTTGCGGTAAAGCGCCAGCAGGTAGTCGGGGTCAAAATTCTCGGCCTTCCACGTCGGAATCAGGTCCTTGTACCCGAATTTCGAGGGATGGCCGTAGGTCCGGAGGTGGTGCTCGTACTGCCGGTTCCCCTGGATGTATAGGTTGCGCGCGTACCAGTCGCCCATCTCGGGGGCGGACTGGGGGCCCCAGTGGGCCCAGATGCCGAACTTCGCGTCGCGAAACCAGTCCGGACAGCGGTATTGCTGGAGGGAGGCCCGGGTCGCCTCGAACGGGCCCGGGGCAATCGGATAGCCGGACGCCTCATCCGCGGGACCGGGCGAAGCGAGCGCGCGGTTCGGCAAGAGCGGCGCCGTCAAACCGGCGCCAGCCGCAAGGGCCGACGTCCTGAGAAAACTGCGGCGGGAATACGGGGACGGCATGGCGCAATCGGGGGGGTTGCCGGCGAGGACGGCCGGAAAGGAGCGGGGCGGGCTCAGAAGCGGAGCGAGGCAGGAGAAGAACGCGGCGTGCGGTGCCGGGCAAACGGTAATTTTGCACCTCAGGGATTTTGGGCGGCCCGGCACCCTAGCTTTTTGCCCCGTCACTTCTTTGTATCTAATTCCTATTCGGTCGCTTGCGAAACAGGTTATCTCGGCGATTTTTGCCTCCGGATACCAAAGCCGGTCACGCGTCGATCCCTAGGGCCAACTCCGGTGACACCCTCCACCGGCCGCGCCAAAGCGGGTAACCGGCACATTAATAATGGGCGCACAATCCCCTCATATGAGAGTCTAAGAAACATGAAGCCTTTCGCGCCTCTCGCCCTTGCGGCACACCTCATCACATCCTTCCCGCTGCGAGGCGAATCATGACCACTTCCACCCTGCCTGCCCTCCCCGCCCTACGTTCCAGATTCAAGACGCTTCTCTGGGTCGGCCTGGGTTCCACTGCGCTCTTCGTCTTCATCACCTCAGAGGTGCTTTTGATGACGGACTACCCGATGTACCATGCCTACCGGCTGCAGGTCATCGCCGACCGCCTTCTGCTCATCCCGCACACGCTCGCCGGAATTTTTGCTCTCCTCATCGGCCCCATCAATTTCTCCTCGCGGATACGCCAGCAGCATCTTCAACTCCATCGCGTTCTCGGCCGGATCTACGTCATCTCCGTCTTTATCGGCGCCGCCACCGGTGTCGCCCTCGCCACCGGCCGTCCGGGCTTTCCCGGGACCTCCATGCAGGCGGCGGCGTGGATTGTCTGCACTACGGCCGCGCTCATCACCGCGCGCAACCACCAGATCGCCCAGCATCGCCAATGGATGGCGCGCTCCTATGCCGTTACCTTTACCTTCGTTTCCAGCCGCGTGCTCAACCTCTGGCCCCGCTACTGGAGCCACCTCGGCGACACCTTCGCCGCCGTAGGCGTCATCGCCTTTACCCTGGCTTCGTTGCTTATCGTCGACATCGGCCTCAACTGGCGCGAGCTCACCACCCGCCGATCGGACTAAATGCGACGAATTGACTAAAGTTCCTGCGGGAGATGCCGATGCGCTGGATGCAGTCAAAAAAGATGGATGAATAAATGAACATGGAAATTTCGGGCGCGACCACGGCAAAAACATGGCATGTCTCGTCCGGGGCGAGCACGCCGATGTCACCCACCCAGAAGATGTCGGGCTTGTTCGACCAGATCGACACCACGGGCTCAGGCGCGATCACCCAAGATCAGTTCAATCAGGCCTTTCAGCAGTTGAATCCGCCGGCGTCCTTCCAGGCGGCCGGGGCCGGAGCGGTCTGGAACAAGCTCGATCCCAACGGCACCGGCAGCGTGCGGTCATCGGACTTTGTTGCGGGCATGACCTCGATGATGAAAGAGCTGCGCGGCCAAGCCGCCACCAGCCTGACGGGAGCGCAGGCGCTCGGGCAAAATGCCCGCCAACTCGAGACCCTCGGCCTGAACGATGGCCCGTCGAGCAGCTCTCTGGCAGGTTCGGGCAGCTCCGGATCGATCTTCAACTCGGTCGCCTAGCCACGGGCGCCATTGCTCGCGTAGGTTTGCGCCCGCTTCATGGCCCGGCCTCGCGGAATTGACGACCTTGTCCCGATAATCCGATGGCTGAAACGCGACGGTTTTCCTTTCCCGCGATGGGAACGGAATGCCTGCTCTATCTCTGCGACGCCGACCCGGCAGCGGCTCGGGCAGCCGAGGCGGAAATCCTCCGGATTGAACACCGCTATTCCCGCTATCGGCCGGATAGCATCCTTTCCCAGATCAACCGGGTCGCGGCGGCCGGTGGCTCGCTGGAGGTGGATGACGAGACCGCCGCCCTGATCGACTACGCCTTCGCCTGTTACCGGAAAAGTGAAGGCTTGTTTGACATCACCACCGGGCTCTTGCGCCAGGCCTGGGATTTTTCCTCAGGGCATCCGCCCGCCCCGGCGGAGATCGAGCGGTTGCTGCCGCTGGTCGGGCTCGAAAAGATAGCGTGGGAGCAGCCCGTCCTTTCGTTTCCGACTCCCGGAGTCGAACTTGATTTCGGCGGCATCGGAAAGGAATACGCTGCCGATCGTGCTGCGGCCGCCTGCGCCGCGGCCGGTGCGGTCCACGGATTTGTCGATCTCGGTGGGGATATCCGTGTCATCGGACCGCAGCCGGATGGCTCGCCCTGGCTGGTCTCTATTCGCAATCCCCGGGCGAAGGGGCCGGCCCTCGCCGTTGTTCCGCTTGCCGCCGGGGGGTTGGCCACCAGCGGCGACTATGAACGGTGCATCATAATTGAAGGCAGGCGCTATGGCCACATCTTGAATCCACGCACCGGCTGGCCGGTGCACGGCTTGGCCGCCGCTAGTGTCCTTGCCGAAAGTTGCCTGGTGGCCGGTAGCGTGTCGACGATCGCAATGCTGAAAGGCCCGGCGGCCCCGGGATGGCTTGCCGGACTGGGCCTTGCCCACCTTTGGGCCGATACCGAGGGAAACCAGGGAGGAACGGGTGTCTTTGCATCCCCGGATACCCAGCCTGACTTCGCCGGCGTCCAGCAGCAACCGGCCTAGCCTCCCATGTCACAATTCCCAGGAATCGTGACATGGGGTTTCACGGGAACGCCCCTTCCCTTTCTCCGTTGGATCAAACACGCCCCCGCCGGCGAAGCCACCAGATGGCCGGACCGGTGACGGCCAGGACGGCGAGCATGAAGCTGACGAAGCCGGCGATCCAGAGCGACACGCGGCCAAAGATTTCGCCTTGGTGGATCCGGGGCACCCAAGACCGCACGATCCTCTCCGGTAAGGTGAATTTGCTGGGGTCCGCCAACGCTTGAATTCTGCCGGTGGCCGGATCGACCAGGAGGTAACCCAGCTGGGCGGCAGGGGCGTCCGCCGGCCGGTAGGCGAATTCAATCACTCCATCCCTGTCATTCAACATTCGCATCTCAGCGATGTGCGCTCCCGGAAGCGCCTCAGCGGCCTGGCTCAGCGATTGATCCAGATCGAGCCGGACGGCGAGTCGCGCCCAGCGACCGTGATTGGATCGGGCTCCCGTTGGATTCGCCCCGGCCGGTGAAACGGCCTGGGTGTGGGTGATGAAATTGAGGAGGGCAATGGACGGGCGCGTGGTCGACATGACCACCGCCGTTCCGGAAAAGATCACTAGAAAAAGTGAGGAGTAGAATCCGATCGTGGCATGCAGGTCGAAATTGACCCGCTCGGCGGACGCCGGGAAGCGCAGCGTGAAAAGCCTTCGGGGCCACCAGAGAATCAGTCCCGAGCAGGCCAGGAGCAGCAGGCCAACGCCGGCCACGAAATTACCGTGAAACCGTCGGGCGATCTGGATGAGTTTCACCAGTCGGCCAGCCGGAGCATTCGATGCCCGCTCCCCCATCGCCCCACCCGTGTGCGGGTCGAACCAAACTGTCAATGCACCCGAATTTCGCGATTGGACTTCAGCCGACCAGCCAAGGTCGGGACTCGCCGGAAACCTCATCGCGACAACCCGAAACCCGGAATGGGAACGCTCCAAGCTCGCAACCAACGTAGTCAGCGGAAGCGTGGCTGGTCCCATGGGTACGTGAAAGACTGGCGGAGCGACGCGCGGGCCCGGCGGGTCCAGCATCCGGCCCAATTGCGGGCCCCACGCCATGATGCCGCCGGTGACCCCCTCAATGAACAGGAAGATCGCGGCCAATAGGCCGACCCACCGATGGAGTTTTAGAGAGACCTGTCGTACCGACATGGCGGTTGACCGTCGGGTTGCGTGATGGGGAGCCGGGGGTTCGCTGGGCGCAAACGCCATATCAGCCCGCGGGCGGCATTCCGCAAGGGCAATGGTGGCGTCGGCAACGGCTCATCCATCACCTAGAACCCGCCAAGACCACCGGAGTTTCAGCAATTTCCACTCAATCCCGGCTCATCCACCGCCCCAAAATCCGCTCCGATTACCCAAAGGCGAAATGGCTTCACTTTCCATGGCCGGCAACGGTAGCCGGGCCGCCGGAGATGTGAGGCGACCGCGGCCGATTCCACGGCATTTTCAACAGGACTGCGCCCATCAGGCACGTGTCGCTCACAGCGGCGACCACCAGACCCACGCCGATCAGAAGCGCCAGGAACCGCGCGGGCGCCCAAAATTGCGCGGCGGCGAACCCAAGCACGACCAGGGAGCCGGCTCCAAGCCTGACCTGCCGCTCGATCGCCCAGCCCGGGCTGACCCAGACCGGCCGCCCTTCGCTCCGCCAGGCCGCGATGCCGCCTTCCAGTTGCCGGGCGGCGATGCCCTGCGAACGAAGCTCACGGACCGCCTCATGGCTGCGGCGACCGGTCGCGCAGACGCAAACCACCGGCCGGTCGGCCGGGATTTCCGCGGCCCGGGTGCGCAGCTCGGCCAGCGGAATGCAGGTGGCCCCGGCCAGCCGGAGACGGCCAAATTCGCCGTAGCCGCGAACATCGACCAGCGCAAAGTCGGCCGGCGATCCGAGCCGGTCGAGTTGCGCCGGGGTAATCGAGCAGTCTGCTTGCCATGGCGAAGGTTTCATCGTTCATTAGCATATTACTATCTAGTAATATAGCAATGCCACGCAAAACATCGCCTTCATCCGCCCTGCTGTCCCCGGCCGCCCTGGCGTTCGTCGCCGGGCGCTTCCGCCTCCTGTCCGATCCCACGCGGCTGGCGCTGCTCCAGGCCCTGCATGACGGGGAATTGTCGGTGGGCCAGCTGGTGGCGCGCACGCGCGGCAACCAAGGCAACGTCTCCAAGCACCTGGGGTTGCTGGCGGCGGCGCACCTGGTGCGAAAGCGCCGGGCCGGCAATTTCGCCTACTATTCGATTTCCGATCCGGTGGTGTTCGAGCTTTGCGATCTGATGTGCCGCAAGCTGTCCGACCAGCTCGCCAGCCAATTGGCCGCGCTGGCCAGATCAGGTCGCGGAAAAACTCGGGGTCGCCGATGACGGCGCCTGGTCCGGCGCGAGGGTCGTTCACCCGCGCCTGGGACCGGAAAGCCGGCGCCATCGCTGGGCTCGCCCTCGCCGGCATTCTGGCGAACCTGGTCCTGCGCTTCGGCTTCAGGGCCTCGCCCGGCGCCTGCCGGATTCCCCTGCTCGTCACCCTGGTTGTCGGCGGGCTGCCGCTCCTTTACGACCTGTTGCGCAAGCTGCTGAAGCGGGAATTCGGCTCCGACCTTCTGGGGGGAATCTCCGTCGTTACCTCCGTTCTCCTCGGCGAGTACCTGGCCGGCTCCATCATTGTGCTAATGCTCGCGGGCGGCGAAGCCCTGGAAGCCTACGCACTCCGCAGCGCCTCCTCCGTCCTGGCGGCGCTGGCCCAGCGGATGCCCACGGTCGCCCACCGGAAACGAGGCACAGAGATCGTGGATGTCGCGCTGCAGGACGTCGCCGTCGACGACCTGCTGATGATATTTCCGCATGACATCTGCCCGGTCGACGGCGTGGTGACGGCCGGGCACGGGGTGATGGATGAATCCTACCTGACGGGCGAGCCGTTTCAGATCACCAAGACCGCCGGATCCTCGGTGATTTCGGGAGCGATCAACGGGGAATCCGCCCTGACCGTTCGCACGACGAAGCGGCCCGCCGATTCGCGCTACGCCAAGATCATGGAAGTCATGCGCGAATCCGAATCCCGGCGGCCGCAGCTGCAGCGGCTGGGTGATCGCCTGGGCGCGATCTACACCCCGGTGGCGCTCGCGGTCGCCGTCCTGGCCTGGGTCCTGAGCGGCGAGGCGGTGCGCTTTCTCTCCGTGCTCGTGATCGCCACGCCCTGCCCGCTCCTCATCGGCATTCCCGTCGCGATCATCGGCTCCATCTCGCTCTGTGCGCGGCGGGCGATCATCGTCAAGCATCCGGTCGTGCTCGAGCAGATCACCCGGTGCCGGATCGCCATCTTTGACAAAACCGGCACGCTCACCTACGGCACCCCGAAATTGACCGAGCAACAGGTCGCCGCCGGGTTCGACCAGCCCGGGGTGCTGACCTTGGTCGCCAGTTTGGAGCGCTATTCCAAGCATCCTCTGGCCGGCGCCATCCTGGCCGCCGCCCAGGACCAGGCCCTGCCGCTGGTGGAGGCTTCGGCCGTCAGTGAACCACCTGGCGAAGGCATGCGCGGCACGGTTTCCGGCCATGAGCTGCTGATCACCAGCCGCCGCCGGCTTTTGGAACTCAAGCCGGCGGACATTGATCGGCTGCCGCCGGTGGCCGCGGGTCTGGAATGCATGGTGGCAATCGACGGCCGCTATGCCGCTTGCCTGCAATTTCGGGATGCGCCGCGCGCGGAGAGCCGCTCGTTCATCGGGCACCTGGCGCCCAAGCATCACTTCCAGCGCATCATGATCGTGTCGGGAGACCGCGAGTCGGAGGTCCGCTACCTCGCCGCCCAGGTGGGCATCACCGAGATCTACGCCCAACGGAGCCCGGAGGAGAAGCTCGCCATCGTCCGCGGCGAAACCGCGAAGGCCAAGACCCTCTACGTCGGCGACGGCATCAACGACGCCCCGGCCATGATGGCGGCAACCGTCGGCGTCGCGATCGGCCAGAACAGCGACGTCACCGGGGAGGCGGCCGGCGTCGTGATCATGGACAGCTCCCTCGAGAAGGTGGACGAGTTCATGCACATCAGCCGGCGCATGCGAACCATCGCCCTCCAAAGCGCGGTCGGCGGCATGGCCCTGAGCGTCATCGGGATGCTATTCGCCGCCAGCGGCCACTTGAGCCCGGTAAACGGCGCGGTCACGCAGGAGGTGATCGACGTGCTGGCGGTCCTGAACGCCCTCCGGGCGGCCTTTCCTCCCCGGGTGATCCGCGATCTGTAGCGGAAGGAGCCCCGGGTGAGGGCGAGGCACGCGCCCCGGAGCTCGGGATCCCCCGCCCTCACCCGGTCTTGGCCGCCGTCAGGTACGCGATCGCGTTGCGCTCGTATTCGCCACCCGCCTCGACGGAGGGTCGGAGAACCGACTCGAACCGAGCAGCCTCGTCGGCGGTGAAGCGGTCCCGCATGACCTCGCGCAAGGTGGGTGCCAGCGGATGGGGGGCAATGTCCAAAAAAGTCTCCCAAGGCATGGCCGGGCTGGCCTGCACGTCGATATGCAACTCCAGGTGGATCTCGGAGAATCCCGCCTCCTGAAACAGGCGGACCAAGTCCCATTCCGAGAAATTGGTCAGTGGGCTGGCCAGAATCTCGTCCCGGTTCGACGGGAACTGGGCGCCCCGCCATTGCATCATCAGGCGCAAATGCTCCGTCTCCCGATCCGGCGGCCGGGCCGCCAGCACCGCCAGCACCTGGCTGATCTGCAGCGAAGGATCCCGGAAGATCGGCTCGCCAATCGACACCCGGCCACCGGGAGCCAGCACGCGGTGGATCTCCCGCACCGCCGCCGCCTTGGCCTGGACGTAGGTCAGGCAGGCCCGCGCGGTCACCCGGTCGATCGAGAGGTCGGCAATGCCGGAGAGCCGGTCGGCGGACCCCAGCCTGAAATCCGCCCGATCCCCCCAGTTCCGGGCCACGACCTGCACTTCGCACACTGCCAGCAGCGACGCGGAAATGTCATGAAAGATCACCCGGGCGGGCCCAGCTGGCCGCTCCAGGGCGCCCAGGCCAATCAGCCCGTCGCCACAGCCGAGGTCCAGCAGCGTGCCCGCCCCCGCCAGCTGAGCCCCGTCGAGCACGCGGTCACGGATGCGTTCGAGCGCCTGGCGCAGCACCTCCCGGTGTCCGGAATCACCCCC
>CAIWXW010000225.1 GCA_903916755.1 uncultured Opitutaceae bacterium
CCGGTCGAGCCGCGTTCGTTCCAGCCGAAACGCCGCGACGCCCAGGGCCGTGATCACCGCCGCCAGCAGCAGCCCGTACCAGAACTGCAGCCGCCAGCTGATCGAACGGAACGGGCTCATCGGATGCTGTAGCCCTGGCCCCGGAGAGTCACGATGAAGTCCTGCCCCAGTTTCTTCCGCAGGTTGAAGACGTGCACATCGATGAGGTTCGACAGCGTGTTGTCGTTCTCGTCGAACACATGGTCGTAGAGATCGGTCCGCGTCACCACGCCGCCCCGGTGCAGCGCCAGGTATTCGAGGACGACGTATTCCCGTCCGGTCAGCTGGACCGCCTCGCCCCCGCGGGTCACCGTGCGGGCGGCGAGGTCCAGCCTCACTTCGCCCAGCTCGAGTGCAGAGCTCGACTGGCCGGCCCCGCGGCGGATGAGGGCGCGCAGCCGGGCCAGCAGCTCGCGGACGTCGAACGGCTTCACCAGATAATCGTCGGCCCCCGTGTCGAGGCCCCGGACGCGGTCGGAGGTCCGGTCGCGCGCCGTCAGGATCAGGACCGGCGTGTGCTTGGTCCGGCGCAGCCGCGCCAGGACCTCCCACCCGTCCAGCTTGGGCAGCATGAGATCCAGCACGATGGCATCGTAGTCCACGCTCTCCGCCTTGAAGAGCCCGTCCTGGCCGTCGATGGCCGTGTCCACGGAATAGCCGTCCGTCCGCAGGGCGCGCACCACCCCCGTCAGCAGGTCCGGCTCATCCTCTACAACCAAAAGCCTCATCGTGTGATCATTTTCGGGGAGAGCATAGCTTTCGGCCGATTAAGGGAAGATGAAGACGGGGTTAATGGGGGCTTAATTTGCATTAGTGTAAGCTCCCCGCAATGAAAACGCCCCTCCTCCGCGTCCTGCTCCCCGCCGCGCTGCTTTTCATCCGGGCCACCGCCGTTGCGCAGCCGCCGCAGCCGCCCGCCCCTCCCGCTCCGCCGCCACCGGTGACCGCGCGCGGGGCGCAGCTCGGCACTCCCCTCGCCGGCCTGACCGCCGCGGAACAGGCGGAATTCACGGCCGGCGTGGCCAACTTCACCGAAGTCGAGACAGCTGAGACGGGCCTGGGCCCCCTCTTCAACAATGTCTCCTGCGTGGCCTGTCACGCCGCCCCCGCGCCCGGCGGCGCCAGCACGATCACCGTCACGCGCTTCGGCCGCACGGTCGGCGGTGTCTTCGACCCATTGACGGCCCTCGACGGCTCCCTCCTCCACGCCAGAGCCATCGCGCCCGTTCTCCTCGAGACCGTGCCCGCGAGCGCGAATGTGACGACGCTGAGGCTGACGACGCCCGTCTTCGGCGCGGGCCTGATCGAGGCGATCCCGGACGCCACGATCATCCAGAATGCGCAGCAGTCCCGCACCAGCACGGTCCAGGGCACGGTCGCCTTCGTGACCGACGCGGCCACCGGCCAGCAGCGCGTCGGGCGCTTTGGCTGGAAGGCGCAGCACGCCACGCTCCTTTCCTTCGCGGGCGATGCCTACAACAATGAGATGGGCGTCACCAACCGGATCTTCCCCACCGCCCATGCCCCCGACGGCAACACCGCCCTCCTGTCCCATTTCGTGAGCCTGACGGCGGCGCCGGAGGACGTGGAGGATCCCGTCACGGGCAAGGCGGACATCGATCGGATGGCCGACTTCATGCGCTTCCTCGCCCCACCCTCGCCCGCCCCCGCCACCGCCCAGACCCTGATCGGCCAGCGCGCGTTTACCGCCGTCGGCTGCGCCAGCTGCCACACGCCGTCGATGAACACCGGCCCGAACGCCAGCGCCGCCCTCAGCAACCAGGCCGTCGGGCTGTACTCGGACCTTCTCCTGCACGACATGGGCTCGCTCGGCGACGGCATCGCCCAAGGGGCCGCCACCACGACGCAGATGCGGACCGCGCCGCTGTGGGGCCTCCACGCGCGGCCCGTCTACCTCCACGACGGCCGGGCCGCCACGCCGGATGCCGCGATCCGCGCCCATGACGGCGAGGCCAAGGCTTCCGTCACGGCCTACCTCCAGCTTTCAGCGACCGCCCAGCAGCAGCTGCTCGCCTTCCTCGCCACGCTCTAGCTAGGCCGCGTGCAGCGCCCGCTCGCGTTCGACCAGGGTCGGATGCGAGTAGAAGAACCCGCTGAACCAGGGATGCGGCGTCAGGTTGCTCAGGTTCTGCTCCGCCAGCCGGCGCAGCGCCCCGACCAGGGGATCGGCGCTGCCCATCGCGTCGCGGGCAAAGGCGTCCGCCTCATACTCGTGTTTCCGCGAAAGCAGGTTGCTCAGCGGCGAGAACCAGAAGGTCACGACCCCGCTAAGCAGCCCAAAGAGGAGAAAGGAGGGCGCCAGGGCGCCCGCCGGAAATCCGAAGGCCGGGTTGAACCAGGGCTGTCCCGCCAGCCAGGCGATGATCCCGAAGCCCGCCAGCAGCGACACCGCCGCCAGGGCCAACCGCTTCGGGATATGCCCGCGGCGGTAGTGGCCGATTTCATGGGCCAGCACCGCCTCCAGCTCCGTGGCCGGCAGCTGGGCCACCAGCGTGTCGAACAGCACGATCCGCCGGAAGCGCCCGAAGCCGGTGAAGTAGGCGTTGGCGTGCGCCGAACGCTTGCTGCCATCGATGACCTGGATCGCGTTCGCCCGGAACCCGGTCCGTTCGCCCAGGGCCAGCAGCCGCGCCCGCAGGTCGCCCTCGGGCAGCGGCGACAGCTTGTTGAAGAGGGGCAGAATCAGCCGCGGATAGAGCACCAGCCCCGCCAGCTGAAAGCCGAAGAGCAGCGCGAAGCCCCACAGCCACCAGGTCGCACCCACCCGGTGGACCAGGGCGAGAAGCGCCCAGAGCAGCGGAAAGCCGATGGCCACGCCGAGCGCCAGCCCCTTGCCCCGGTCGGCCAGCCAGAGTCCGGCGCTCGTGCGGTTGAAGCCGTACTTTTCCTCGATCCGGAACTGCTCCCACCAGGCAAAGGGCAGCGATGGGACCGACAACACGATGCCCGCCAGAACGATGAAGGCGGCGCCCGTCCAGGCGGCGCCGGGTGCCCCCCACCCCTGCGCCCAGTGATAGATCCAGGGCAGCGCGCCGCTGAAGACGGCCACGCCCAGGACGAGCGCGTCGAAGACCGCGGTCACCGCGCCAAAGCGCGATTTCTCGAGCGTGTAGGCGGAGGCCTTCGCGTGCGTGGGCCCGTCCACGATCGCCGTGACCGCCACGGGCGGGGCGCCCGCGTGCCGGCGGACCTCGGCGCGGTTGAGCGCGCTCAAGACCAGTTCGCCCGCCAGCCGGAGCAAGATCAGGACTGCGATCAGGAGACGAAGCATCATGGTTCAAATCCGATGGGCCTGACCCCCTGTTCCCGGGCCAGAGCGATGTCCACCTCCGAAAATCCCGGGGTCCCCAGATTGGGGATTGTCGTCTGCAATTCCTGGGAGCCAAAGGACAGGGCGGCCGCGAACGGCGCCGCACTGAGCGCCGTCGTTTCCAGGGCGATCAGCTGGCCGCCCGTCGGGGCGTCATAGACCCCGATGAAGCAATGCCCCGGCCGAAAGATCAGGACCGGCCGCAGCCCGATCCGGCGGAAGATGGAGGCGAGGAGCACCGAGGCATCCACGCAGTTCGCGCCCTGGTCCCGCACGGACTGGTCGAGGAAACGGACATACTGGGTGTCGACGTCCCCGCCGCTGCTGCTGACCGTCGCCAGATCGACGTAGCTCAGCCGCCGCGCCGCGAGCGCGTCCCAGATGGCCTGCAGCTGCGGGAGGACGGAGGCCGCACCCAGCTCATAGCCGGTAAAGTGGTCGACCCCGCCGCGGGCCAGCGCCTCCTGCAGGAGCCCGTTGATCCAGGGATGATCCTCGTTCACGAAGGCGGCGTAGCACACGCTCGTGTCCTCCCAATCACCCGTGTCGGGATCGTACACCCGGGATACGGCCTCGTTGATCCCATGGACGTTCGCCGTGAGGGTGGTCTGCACCGTCCGGCTGCCCGCCGTCACCGAGACGACAAAGAGCTCGGGCTGGTTCTGGGAGAACCCCCGCAAGGCGGCGTAGTTCCAGGGCAGATCGGGCGTCAGGACCCAGCTTTCAGACGGCACGGTGGCGGCATAGACCAGCGGCGCGGTGAAGAGTGCCGATTCGATCCGCAGTTCGCAGGAGCGTCCCACCGGCGCATGCAGGACGGTGACCGTGAGGCAGCGCGCGTACTCCGGATGGGCGCCCCCCAGGGAAAGGACGAGAGACGGAAAGACGTTGTCGTGGAACGAGGCCGTCACGCTGCAGGCCAGCCCCAGCCGCGGCGGTCGGGAGACCGGTGGCGGCACGGTCGCGACCGGCGCGGCCGCCAGCGGCGGCGGCGGCAGGGGCGGCGCCGGCCGGCCGCCGCGGCCGTACCAAAATCCTATCCCCAACCCGAGGGCCAGCAGGAAAGCCGCCCGGAGGACCGCTTTCACCGCCGGCGGTTGGAAATCAGGCTCAGGAGGACGACCAGCGTGCTGGCGAAGGCGGCAACATAGGTGAGCGCCGCCGCGTTCAGGGTCTGGTTCACCCCCGTCATCTCGTCGTGGCCCACGATGCCCAGGGTCACCAGCTGCTGCTTGGCGCGGCGGCTGGCGTCGAACTCCACCGGCAGGGTGATGAGCTGGAAGAGCGTGAGGACAGCGTAGCAGATGATGGCCACGTCGAGGATCGTTCCCGTCAGGCCGCGGACGAGAAACCAGCTGGCCAGGATCAGGAACGGCACGACCTTCGAGACGAACTGGGTCGCCGGCACGAGCGCCATCCGCGCGTAGAGCAGGGTGTAGCCGACCTTGTGCTGGATCGCATGGCCGGATTCATGGGCGGCGACGCCCAGGGCCGCCAGGCTCGTGCCCCGGTAGTTCTCGGACGAAAGGGAAAGTTCCTTCCGCAGCGGATCGTAGTGGTCGGTCAGGTGCCCGCCGATTTCCGTGATCGTGACATCCGTGATCCCGGCCTGGGCCATGACCGCCTCGGCGGCTTCGCGGCCGGTGATGCCGCCCCGCGAGGGAATCTGGGCATTCTTGTTGTAGGTGCTGGAGACCCGGATCTGCGCGTAGATCGAGAAGGCGAACACGAAGATGAACAGGACGGTCAGCATCCCCGAGGAAAGGAAACCGGAGGCAAGGACGTATGGCATGGTGGTAAGCCTAGAAGGTAGCGGGAGGGATCGGTCGCGTCAAACGAGCCCCGGCACATCGACCCAGCGGCGCTCGGCCCAGGACTTGAGTCCTAACTCCGCCAGCTGCACGCCTTTAGCACCCTCAAGGAGGGTCCAGGGGAAGGCATCCCCGCGGACGACATGCTTGAGAAAGAGCTCCCATTGCACCTTGAAGGCATTGTCGCAGGCCTGCTGCAGCGGGACCGTGCTCCAGTTTTCGAAGAACTTGATCGGGCTGTCCACGTCCGGGTTCCAGGTGCAGCGCGGCGTGGCCGACAGCGGCTGGGCGACGCAGTCGCGCAGGCCCGCCACCGCCGAGCCCTGCGTGCCGTCGACCTGCAGGGTCAGCAGGTCGTCTCGGCGCACGCGCACCGTCCACGACGAGTTGAAATGGCAGATCACGCCATTCTTGAGCTCGAAGGTCGCATAGGCCGAATCATCGGCCGTGCAGGCGTACGGCTGGCCCGCCTCGTCCCAGCGCTTGGGAATGTGGGTCGCACCCAGGCAGGAGAGCGCCTTCACGTCGCCGAAGAGGTTGTCGATCACGTACCGCCAGTGGCAGAGCATGTCGACGATGATGCCGCCGTCGTCCTCCTTGCGGTAGTTCCAGGACGGGCGCTGCAGCTTGTCGAATTCGCCGGTGAAGACCCAGTAGCCGAACTCACCCCGGACCGAGAGGATCTCGCCGAAGAAACCCTGGTCGATCAGTTGGCGCAGCTTCACCAGGCCCGGCAGCCACAGCTTGTCCTGGACCACGCCGTTCTTCACGCCCGCCGCCTTCGCCTCGCGATAGAGCGCCAGCGCCTCGGCGGAGCTCGTCGCCGTCGGCTTCTCGCAATAGACATGCTTCTTGGCGGCCAGCGCCTTGCGCACGCCCACCGGCCGCTGGCCCGTCAGCGTGGCGTCGAAATAGATCTGGTTGCCCGCGTCGGCCAGCGTTTGGTCGAGGTTGGTCGTGAACCGCTTCACGCCGGCCCGCGCCGCCAGCTCCGCCAGCTTCGCCTCGTTCCGGCCGACCAGGATCGGATCCGGTAGGATCACGTCACCGCCGCCGAGGTCCACGCCCCCTTGGTCGATGATGGCCTTGATCGAACGCAGCAGATGCTGGTTCGTGCCCATGCGTCCGGTGACGCCGTTCATGATGATGCCGACCTGGTGAATAGCCATAGGGGTGAAAAATCAGCACTTCTCGAGGCACTGGGGCTGGGCCCCCGCCGGCAGCGGCGGGGTGGCGCCCACGCCCGCGGGCGGCA
This sequence comes from uncultured Opitutaceae bacterium, assembly GCA_903916755.1. GTDB lineage: Bacteria > Verrucomicrobiota > Verrucomicrobiia > Opitutales > Opitutaceae > Palsa-1447. The sequence continues at coordinate 6,437 of CAIWXW010000225.1, forward strand.
GCGTGCCGTCGAGCTCCTGCCGCCAGTGCGCCACGTCGCCGCCGGGGCAGTAGATGTACATCATGTGCAGGGGCTCGGTGCCGGTGTTGGTCAGCTGGTGGAAGACAGTCGGGGGCAGGAAGGCGCACTGGCCGGCGACGATCTCCCGCCTTTCCGTGCCGATGCAGATCTCACCGCGCCCCTTGATCACCATGTACACCTCCTCCTGCTCCTGGTTGTGCCACGGGACCTGGCCGCCCTTGGGATCGAGCACCACGTAGCCCATCGCGAACCCCTGGGCGGCGATGGGCTGGCCGCCCTGCCCCACCAGGCCCCGCGTCCAGCGGCCCGCCGGGAAGTTGCGACCAGGAAGGGAGGCGATGTCAGCGATGATCATGGAGGACAAAAATGCGTCGGGGCCGGGACGGAGAGAAGCCGAAATTCGGGAATTTCTCGGGCTTCCGGCTCAGCCCGCCAGGCCCGAGCGGACCAGCAGCGCCCGGATGTCCGGATCCCGTCCCATGAAATCCCGGAAGAGCTCGGCCGGGTCCGCCCCGTTGCCCCGGCTCAGGATCTTGGCCACAAACTCGGCGCCCACCTTCGGGTTGAACAGGCCCTCGCGCCGGAAGCGCGTGAAGGCATCCGCCTCCAGCACCTCCGCCCACTTGTAGGAGTAATAACCCGCGGCATAGCCCACCGGATCGGAGAACAGGTGGGTGAAGCGCTTCACGATCGTGGGCGCCGGCGGCTCGGTCGGGATCAGGCAGTCGGCGATCGCCGCGCGCGCCTTCGGCTCGACGTCGGGCTCGGCCGCAAACTCCGCGGCGCGGACGTGGAGGACCAGGTCCATCTTCGCGAGCGCGATCTGGCGCGTCGTCCCCGTGGCCGAGCGAAAATTGCGGGCGGCGATCATCTTCGAGAAAATTTCGCCGGGAATCGGCGCACCGGTCTCATAGTGCCGCGCGAAGAGGTCGAGGCTGTCGCGCTCCCAGCACCAGTTCTCCATGATCTGGGACGGCAGCTCCACGAAGTCCCAGGCGACGTTGACGCCGTTCAGCGACTTGATCTCCACCTCGCCCAGCAGGTGATGCAGGAGATGCCCGAACTCATGGAAGATCGTCTCGACCTCGTGATGCGTGAGGAGGGCCGGCTTGCCCCCGGCGGGCGGCGTGAGATTGCCGCAGATCAGGCCCAGGTGCGGCGCGCGAGTGCCGTCCGGCCGCGGGCCGCCGGTGATCAGGTAGTTCATCCAGGCTCCGCCCCGCTTGGATTCGCGGGGATGCCAGTCGGCGTAGAAGGACCCCACGTGGCGCGCCGCCGCGTCCTGGACGTCGTAGTACTTCACTTCGGGGTGCCAGGTCTCGACCCCCGTCCGCTCCACGATCTTCAACCCGAAGACCCGGCGGGCCAGTTCGAAGAGGCCCGCGATCACCCGGTCCATCGGGAAATACGGCCGCAGCGCCTCCGCGTCGAAATCGTAGCGGGCCCGCCGCAGCTTCTCGGACTGGTAACCCAGCTCCCACGGCGCCAGCCGCCCGGCCGCGTTCCCCCGCGCCGCCACTTCCAATTCACGGCTCTCGCGGACAAAGGCCTCGGCGCAGCGCTCCCGCAGGTCCTCGAGGAAGGCCAGGGCTCGGGCACCGGACTTCGCCATCCGGCGCTCGAGCACCAGATCCGCAAAATGTTCCCGCCCCAGGAGCGCCGCCTTCTCGGCGCGCAGCGCCAGGATCCGCGTCAGGAGGCCCGTGTTGTCGTGCGGGGCCTGCGCGCCGACCGCCACCGCCGACCGCCACATTTCCGACCGCAGCGCGTCGTCGTCGAGATAGGTGAGGAACGGCTCCTGGGACGGCCCGTGGAGAGTGAACCGCCAGGCCGGGCGCTCGGCCGAGCCGAGGCCCTTGGCGACCGCCTGCTGCAGCGCCGCCTCGCGCGCGTGCGCCGGCAGTCCCGCGAGCCGGCCCTCGTCCTCCACGACCAGCTGCCAGGCGTTGGTGGCATCGAGGACGTTCTCGGAAAACTTCTGCGTGACCTGCGCCAGCTCGCTTTGGAGGGCTTCCAGCCGCGCGCGGGGCTCGGGGGCCAAGTCGGCGCCGGCCTGCCGGAAATCCGCCACGGTCTCCTCGAGGAAGCGCCGCCGCACGCCCTGGAGTGCCGCGGCGGCCGGGGATTCGGCGCAGGCCTTGAGCCGCAGCCACAGGCCGGGATTGAGCGGGATCCGGGCGTAGAAGGCCGACACCGGGGCCAGCATCGCGTTGTGCGCCGCGCGCAGTGCCGGGGAGTCCGCCACCGACTGCAGATGGGTCACCTTCGCCCAGGCCGCGTTGAGCTCCTCCATCGCCCGCTCCAGCGCGAGGAAGGTGTTCTCGTAGGTCACGCCTTCCAACGGCTGGCTCGCGATCGCATCGACGCCTGCCTGCGCGCGGGCCAGCGCCAGCGTGAGATCGGGCTCCACGTGCTCCGGTGCCAGCTGCGACCAGCGGATTTCAAAGGCGGAATCGAGGAAGGGATGGGCCATGCGGAAGGGGCAATTAAGGGGGTCCGCCCGCCGTTAACCAGCCGGAAGCACCGGTTGCTATGATCGGGGAAAGGGCCCGTCTCATCACATTTCTAGAAATATAAACAATCTTGAAAAGATTAGGGATTTCGTCATGATCCTGCCGATGAAGATCAAGATCGGCACCCAGATGGACGAACGCATTTTTCGGGCGCTGAAGGTGGCGGCGGCGCGGGAAAACAAATCGATCGGCGTTCTGCTCGAGGAGGCCGTGTCTGAATACATCGCCCGCCATCGCTCGGCCCGGGCCAAGGCGGGCCTGCGCCGGTTTCTCGACGCGCCTCCGGCCCGGGTGTCGCCTGCCCTTTTCCAGGAAATCCTGCAGGCTGACGCCTACGACCAATGAGCCTCGCCCGGATTTCCGGCGGGCGGACGGTCCTCATCGACACCAATATCCTGCTCTACCATGCCCAGGGAGCATCCGCCGAGGCTTCGGCTTTCCTCGAGCGGTGCTGCAGCGGTGAAATCACCGGCCTCCTCACTTCCGTGGTCCTCGCCGAATTCGGCCATCGGCGGATGATCCTCGAAGCGGCCGCCGCCGGTCTGGTCACGTCGAACCCGGCGCGCTCGCTGGCGCAGAAGCCGCATCTGATCCGGACGCTTTCCGCCCAGGCCGAGGCCGTGCGGAATCTCCTGGATAGCGGCCTCATCTTCGAAACCGTTCAGAAGGAGGACTTCATCCTCGCCCTGGAACTGCAGCGGGAGCATGCGCTTCTGACCAACGACAGCCTGAATCTCGCGGTCGCGCGCCGCCTGGTGATCCGGGATCTCGCGACGGCCGACCGCCACTTCGAAACTGTACTGGACCTCACCATCCACCGACCGGCCGACCTCGACTAGCGCGCTTCCGCTTCAAACCGATAGAAACGCCAGTGCGCGGGGACCCCCGCGCCCGAACGATGCCGGTCATCGTACGCTCGCAGCACGCGGCGCAGCCGCGCCGGCGGCAACCGGCGAAAGGGAGCTGCGCCCGTGTCGTGAAGGGAGCGAAGCAAGGCGGCGGCCGAGACATGATAAGAGATGTGCTCCTCGAGCCCTTCCCGCCGGACCCGCAGGCCGGCGGCTTCGACTGCGGCTTTCCAGTCTTTCGCGGTCCGCCACTGCAAGGGACCGGGCCCGGCCAGGTCGGTCCATTCCTCCAGGGTTCCCGCCACAAACAGTCCCGCCAGGATATGGCCGCCCGGCGCCAGCCTTCGACGCCAGGCCCTAAAAAGGGCTTCCGGATCCTCCGCCCATTGGAGCATGGAGCTGGAGAAGATCCAGTCCCAGGGCCCGGCCAAAGGTCGCTCCGCCGCCATGGTGCGCCACTGCGTCGCGGGCCACGCCTTCCGGCCCGCGGCGGTCATCGCGCGGGAGGCATCGGTCGCGATCAGGGTGCCTTTCCAAGGCAGCAGGCGCCGGGTGAACGTGCCCGGCCCCGCCCCCACTTCCAGCGCGCGCCCCGTCCGCGACGCGGGCAGCCAGCCGGCGAGCCAGTCGGCCATGGCCTCCTGCACCGCCGCCTGGGCAAGATAGGTCGGCGCGGCCCGCCCAAAACTGGCGACCACCTCGGTCATAGTCCCGCCTCCACCCAGCTGCGCATCAGGCTCCGGGGATGGTGGTTTCCGTCCGCCACGATCCGCACCGCCGGGTCGAGGGCATGCAGGCGTTGCGCGTCCAAGAGCGGATCGTGCGCGCCGCACCACGCCTGCCAGCCGGCCGGCAACGGTGGGTCCACCCGGTCCGCCGCCAGCCTTTCCAGTCCCCACTGCAGCTCGTCCGGCTTTCCGGCGTCGTGCCCCGGGGGGATATCGAGGATCGCCCGCTCGTAAAAGTCCGCCACCGCCGCGAAGGGCTCGTGCCGCAGCCAGCGCGAGAGCCGGAGCACCTGGGCGCGGGCAATCTTACCGCCCAGCCCTTCCTCCCGCGCAAAGCCAAAGATGGGGGCGAGCAGGGCGACACGCCGTCCGGCCAGGCGCGGGGCCTCCTTGAGCAAGAGGAGACTGCCGAGCGAGTAGCCCACGGTCCAGTCCAGCGGGCCGGCCGCGGCCAGACGATCCAGCGCACCGGGAGCCGCCGGGAAAAACAGGTGTTCGGCCTCCGGCACCGCGGCGCGCGCCAGGCCCGCGAACCAGCTTTCCGGCGCCGCCCAGCCCATGACCCAGCCGATCTTCACCGGACCCTCCCCGCGCGCCAGGCCGCCAGGGCCGCCAGGACGCGCTCCTGGTCTTCCCGCCGAAACGTCCGCTTCAGGGAGAAGCGCAGGCGGCTCGTGCCCGCGGGCACTGTCGGCGGCCGGACGGCCCCGGCCCGGATGCCCGCGGCGCGGAGCGCCTCCGCCAGCGAAAGCGCGGCGGCCTCGTCGTCGAGCCGGACCGGCACGATCGGCGAATCACCATCGGGCGCGTCCCATCCGGCCCTCTGCAGGGCTGCGCGAAAATTTCGGGACGCGAGGTGCCAGGCCGGCTGGGCGTCCTCGGCTAACCCGCGGGTCCGGCTCAGCGCCGCCAGCGCGGCCGCCGCGTTCGCCGGCGGCAATCCGGTCGAGTAGATGAACTCTCCCGCCAGATTGACCAGATAGTCGCGCACCGCCTCGTCGCGGAACAGGGTGTAGGCTCCGCCGGAAGCCAGCGTCTTGCCCAGCGTGCCGACCAGCACATCCACCTCCGCGGCCACCCCCGCGGCACAAGCCAGCCCAGCGCCCTGGGGGCCGTACCAGCCCAGGGCATGGGCCTCATCCAGCACCCAGCAGAACTTGAACCGCCGCTTCAATTCCGCGAGCCGCCGCAGATCGGGGTAGTCGCCATCCATGCTGAAAAGGCTCTCCGTCACGACGAAGACCGGCCGGTCCCCGGATTCGGCGGCCAGCCGCCGCTCCAGTTCGTCGAGGCGCAGGTGTCCGTAGCGCTGCACCCGCGCGCCGCTGCGGAGCATCCCCGCCACCATGCTATGATGCACCAGCCGATCGGCGAGGATCAGGTCTCCCTTCTGCGGCAACGTGCCCAGGACGGCGGCATTCGCGGCATAGCCGCTGCTCCAGAGCATCCCGCCGGGAAAGCCGTGCCAGTCGGCCAGCGAGCGGACCAACTGCTCATGGGGTTCGCGCCAGCCCGTGATCAAGGGAGAGGCCGAGGCGGAGGTGCCATGGCGGGCAATCGCGGCCGCCGCCGCGGCGGCCACCGCGGGGTCGCGCGCCAGGTCGAGGTAGTCGTTGTCCGCGAGATTGAGTTCTCCCGCCGCGGGGATCGTCACCTGGATCCGGCGGCGGCGATGGGCGATTTCTCGTGCCGTCAGCTCCGTGCGGCAGCGATCGAGCCAGAGGGAGGATCCGGCTGGGCCACGGGCGCTCCCAGATTCCCCGGCCGACGCCGCGAGGTGGGCGAGAAGGGCCGCCCGATCGGCGACTTCAAAGGCACCATGGGCCTGCTCCGCCCAGACGGGAACCTGCGCCGCGCGCAATCCCGACCGCGTGGAGGCGGCCACCGCCGGGTCCACCGGCGCGGTCGCGTTCAGCCACACCCCGGCCGGCAACGCCACCGCCTGGGCGCGGCCGTACGCGAGCCGGGCCTGGTTGATCGCGCCGAGGCGATCGGGCACGACGATCACGACCGTTTCGATTTCGAAGTCGGCCGCGAAATCGGCCCAATCGCGGCCCTGATCGTCGACCGGGGTCGCGATCCCACCTGCTCCTTCGTATATCCGCCAATCCGCCGCGGGTAATTCCGCCGCCTTGGCCCGCAGCGAATCAAGCGTCAGGGCCACCCCGGCCATGGCCGCGGCCGCAGCCGGCGCCAAGGCCGGACCGAAAGAGAGCAACGTGAAGGCCGCCGCCACTCCTTCCGCCAGCCGGGCGGCCTGCGCCGCATCCCCCTCCCCGGTCGCCAGCAAATCCGTGCCTGTCTCGACCACCTTGACGATCTGGCCGCGGCCGCCCACCCGCCCGAGTATCCGGGCGAGCGCCGCCACGACCTGCGTCTTGCCGACGCCCGTGTCAGAGCCTGTCACCAGGAAGGTGCGCATGGCCGCAGCGGCCGGACGATCCGGCTAGACCGCGCAGGCGGCCTTCTCCGGCACCGGCGCCGCCAGCGGATGCATGCCGAGCCGGTTCAGGAGGCGCATGTCGTCCGAGCGCTCGGGGTTCGGGGTCGTGAGGAGCTTGTCCCCGAGAAAGATGCTGTTGGCCCCCGCGATGAAGCAGAGCGCCTGGAATTCATCGCTCATCGCCGTCCGCCCGGCGGAGAGCCGCACCATCGCGCGGGGCATGAGGATCCGCGCCACGGCGATGATGCGTACGAATTCGAACGGTTCCACCTTCGCCGACTCCGCGAGCGGCGTGCCCGCGACCGGCACGAGGGCGTTGATCGGAACCGAATCCGGCTGGGGATCCAGGGCCGCCAATTCCCCCAGGAGCTTGAGCCGGTCGTCGATCGACTCGCCCATCCCGAGGATGCCGCCGCTGCAGACCTGCAGGCCGGCCGCGCGCACCGCCGCCAGGGTCGCCAGCCGGTCGTCGTAGGTGCGGGTGCTGATGATCTCCGGGTAGAATTCGCGGGAGGTGTCCAGGTTGTGGTTGTACACCGCGCAGCCGGCCTCCTTGAGCCGCGCCGCCTGGGGCTGGCTCACCATCCCCAGGGTGCAGCAGACCTGCAGGCCAAGGCCGGAGACCTCGCGCACCGCCGTCAGGACGGAGTCGAACTGCGCGCCATCGCGCACCTCGCGCCAGGCCGCCCCCATGCAGAAGCGGGAGGCGCCGCCCGCCTGGGCGGCGCGCGCGGCCGCGATCACGCTGTCGGAATCCATCAGCGCCTCGGCCTCGAGGCCGGTGTCGTAGTGCGCCGACTGCGGGCAGTACTTGCAGTCCTCCGGGCAGCGGCCCGTCTTGATCGACTGCAGGGTGCAGAGCTGGATCCCCGCGGGGTCGTGGTGCCGGCGCTGGATCTCCTGGGCGCGGAAGATGAGCTCGGGCAGCGGCAGTTCGTAGAGGGCGCGGATGTCGTCGAGGGTGGTCATGGATTTAAAAGAGGTCGGCGATCGCGCGCGCGGTGCGCTGCACGAGTTCGCCCAGTTCGCTTTCGTCGAGGCAGAGCGGAGGCACGAGCAGCAGCGTGTCGCCCAGGGGCCGGAGCAGCAGGCCGTGTGCCCGCGCGCGGAGGCAGACCTGCAGGCCGGTGCGTGCGCGCGGATCGGTCGTGGCCAGGTCCAGGGCGGCGGCGAGCCCGCGCTGCCGGATCTCGCGCACGGCGGCGTGGGCAGAAAAGGCCTCGTCCAGCCGCTGGCCAAAGCAGGCGATCCGCCGCAACAGGACGCCCGCGGCGATCAGGGGGCGCAGCTTCCGGATATTCTCGAGCGCCACCGCCGCGGCCAGCGGATTGCCGGTGAAGGTGTGCCCATGGAAAAACGCGCGGCCACTCTCATAGGAACCGAGGAAGGCGGCGAAGATTTCCTCGCGCGCGAGGGTCGCCGCGAGCGGGAGATACCCGGCGGTGAGCCCCTTGGCCAGGCAGAGGAAATCCGGCGTCACCCCCATCTCCGTCGCCACCACCATCGGCCCCAGCCGGCCGAAGGCGACGAACACCTCGTCGAGGATCAGGTGCACCTCATGAGCGCGGCACAGGGCCGCGACCTCCCGCACGAATTCCGGCGGCTGCAGGCGCATCCCCGCGGCCCCCTGGACCGAGGGTTCAAGGATCAGGCAGGCGGTCCGGGCGCCTTCGGCGTCGAGGAGCGCGCGCAGCGCGGCCAGGCTCGGACCCGCGTCCGCCGAGCGCAGGCGCCCGTTCCATTCCCGGCACGCCGGGGCCGGAAAGTGCGCCGCGGGAAAGCACCAGGGCCGAAACCGCGCGTGAAAGAAGCCGCTGTCGCCCGCCGCCATCGCGCCAAAGGTGTCACCGTGATAACCACCGGCCAGGCCGATGACGCCGGTCTTTTCCGGGCGCCCCGCCAACTGCCAGTACTGGAAGGAAAGCTTGAGCGCGACCTCGACCGCCCCCGCCCCGTTGTCGGTGAAAAAGACCCGGCTCAGTCCGGCGGGCGCCAGGCCGGCCAGTTCGGCCGCGAGCTCGGCCCCGACCGGATGCGTGAGCCCGAGCATCGTCGAATGGGCGACCTGATCGAGCTGCCGGCGGAGCGCGGCGTTGAGATCGGGATCGTTGTGCCCGTGGACATTGGTCCAGATCGAGGCATTCCCGTCCAGGTAGGTGCGTCCCTCCGTATCGGTGAGCCACCCGCCGCGGCCCGAGGCGATCGCCAACGGGGGAAACCGGAAATGCTCCTCCATCTGCGTGAACGGATGCCAGACATGCCGCTGGTCGGCGGCCTGCGTGCGCGCTCCCGCGGCGCTCAGCGGCGGAGAATCCGTTTCAGTCACCCCGCCAGCCTTTTCCGGCGGCGGTCCAAGACAAGCCTTATGTTAAGGGTGAAACCCCTGAGTGCTTAACAAGGCCCTATTCCTTATCCCCGTCGTCGCCAATGGCTTCGACCGGGCAGCCCTCCAGGGCCTCCATGCACAGCGCGACATCCTCTTCGGTGGTCGGCTGCTTGAAAACGAACGAATGGCCACCCTCGTCATTGCGGGTGAAGAAGTTCGGCGCCGTTTCCCGGCAGAGATCGCAATCGATGCACTGCTGGTCGACGTAGAACTTACCACCCGCGTTGGTGGGCCATTTGTCAGCTTTGTTTGCCATGTATTCGAGAAGATAAGAAGCAGCCCATTGAATGGCCTGTCAAGCGGGACCCGAGTGACCGGCGGTGCCGCGCCGCTCCCTTACCGACCAAACCTGCCCTCCAGTGCAAAAAAAGCAGGCTCTTCGTGCGGCGACTTGTCTTTGCCCCAACTTCTTCTAGCGTTCCGCTGTGCTTTACGATCGTCCGTACATGAACAACCAGCCCCTGGGCCGGCGGACGTCGCCGCTGACCTGGCTGATGTGTTCGGTGGTCGCCGGCTTCCTGATCCAGATGGTGCTGTCGCGCTGGTTCCACGCCGACGCCTTCGTCGACAGCCAGCTCGCCCTGACGATCAGCGGGTTGAAGGAAGGCCACGCGTGGACGCTGCTGACCTACGGCTTCCTTCACAGCCCGACAAACCTCCTGTTCATCATCGGCAACCTGCTGGCGATCTACTTCCTCGGCCGCGAACTCCTGCCGATGCTCGGCGGCCGGCGTTTCCTCACGCTCTATGGCAGCGCGATCGTCTTGGGCGGCGCCGCCTGGGCGGCAGTCAACTGGCGTCACGACGGCCTGCTCTATGGGGCGACCGCGGGCGTCGACGCCCTCCTCATTGTCTTCGCCTGTTTCTTCCCGAACCAGGAGATGACGTTCCTTTTCTTCTTCATTCCGGTTCGGTTGAAGCCGAAGTATGTCGCGTATGGCCTGGTGCTCTTCGACCTGTTCGGCTTCGCCTTCTACGAAGTGATGGGCGCCCCCTCTCCCTTCGATTTCGCGCACTCCTCCCACTTGGCGGGCATGCTGGTCGGCCTGGTCTACTACCGCTTCCTCCACGATGCGGAGTGGCGCCTGCTGCCGAAGCGCGCGGACATCACGCTGCCCCACTGGCTCAAGCGGACGGCGCGCAGCACCGCCCCCGCCCCGGCCTACCGGGTCAACCTGACCAGCCGCTCCGACATCCGCGCCGAAGTCGACCGGATCCTCGACAAGATCAACAGCGAGGGTTTCGGATCCCTGACTCCGGAAGAGAAGCACTTGCTCGACGAGGCGCGGGACCTTCTCAGCCGCCATTGATCGGCGGCGCCCCCAGCCCCCGCGCCTGCCGAGGCGCCGCCGCCACGAAGCGGATTTGAAAGCGGCACATTTGCGTGAAACGTTGGTCCTCCTTTGGTCGTCCTCCGGACGTAGTCTCCTCCCCATGATGCCTTCCTCCCCCTTTCGCCGGCCCGGCTGGCTCGTTGCCCTGGTGGCCCTGGCCCTCGTCCTCCCCGGCCTCCGGGCGGCCGACGTCAAGTTCTCCACCCCCGAAACGCTCTCCACGGAGGCCAAGACCCTGGTCCAGCTCCTGACCGAGGCGCACTACAACCGCGAGGCCGTCCACAGTTCCGACTACGCGCAGGTGATCCCGGACTACATGACGGCGCTGGACGGCCAGCACCTCTTCTTCCTCGGCTCCGACAAGGCGGATTTCGCCAACCGTTACGGCAAGAACACCTACTACAACGTCGCCTTCGCCGGGAACATCGACCCGGCCTACGAGATGTTCTACGTCTACCAGAACCGGGTGCAGAAGCGCGTCGGCTGGATCCTGGAGCAACTGAAGGGGCCCTTCGATTTCGCGGGCAACGACACCTACACCTATGACCGCACCAAGGCGGAATGGCCGGCCAATGCCGCCGCCTCCGACGACCTGTGGCAGCGGGCGCTCAAGTCCGAACTGATCGCCGAGATGATGAACAAGAAGACGATCGACCAGGCGAAGAAGATCGTCCGCGAGCGCTATGAGCGGTTGCTGAAGAACGTCGGCGAAACCGAGGGCAGCGACCTGGCCGAACGCTACCTGAACTGCATCGCCGAGCTCTATGATCCCCATTCGACCTACCTTTCGGCCCAGACCTACGAGGAATTCAGCATCCAGATGAAGCTCCAATTGGTCGGCATCGGCGCCGTCCTGGAGTCGAAGGACGACTATTGCATCGTCAAGGAACTGGTCCCCGGCGGCCCGGCGGACCTGGATCACCGGATCAAGCCGACCGATCGCATCGTGGCTGTCGCGCAGGACGGACAGGCCCCCGTGGAAATCATGGGCATGCGCCTGAACAAGATCGTCGCCATGATCCGGGGCAACAAGGACACCCACGTCCACCTCACGATCGAGCCCGCGAACGCGGCCGATCCCTCCGCGCGCAAGGAGATCATCATCACGCGCGACGTGGTGAAGCTTGAGTCGGCCCGAGCGAGCGCCGCCGTGTTCCAGGTGCCGGGCAAGGACGGCAAGACCGTGCCCTTGGGCGTCATCACGCTGCGCGCCTTCTACGGGCAGAGCGGCGACGACGAGGGCAGCGGCGGCGAAAACTTCCTGGCCTCGACGGACATCGCCAAGCTCATCGTCAAATTGAAGGCGGCGAACGTGCAGGGCGTGGTGCTCGACCTCCGCCACAACGGCGGCGGCTACCTGAGCGAGGCGGTCGACGTGGCCGGGCTCTTCCTCCATCCCGGCCCGGTCGTGCAGGTCCGCGACAACGAAGGCGCCGTGCAGGTGGATGACGACAATGCCCCCAAGGTCGCCTATGACGGCCCGCTCGCCGTCCTGGTGGACCGCTTCAGCGCCTCCGCCTCGGAGATCGTGACCGGGGCTCTCCAGGACTACGGCCGCGCCATCATCGTCGGCGACAGCTCGACCCACGGCAAAGGCACCGTCCAGACGGTCCTCGAAATGAAGAACTTTCCGCTCCTGGCGAATTCCCCGGCCAAGACCGGCGCCGCCAAGATCACCATCCAGAAATTCTACCTACCCAACGGGGCCTCCACCCAGCTGAAGGGCGTTCTCTCCGACATCGTGCTGCCCTCGGCGGACGACTACCTGCCGATCGGCGAGTCCGATCTCCCCCACGCCCTCGTCTGGGACCAGATCCCCGGCGTCCGCTTCGATGGCCAGGCCCTCCCGGCCAAAATGATCAGCCAATTGCGCCAGGACAGCCTCGACCGCCAGACCCACCTCGACGAGTTCGCGTACCTGCGCAAGGACGTCGACTGGATCAAGAGCCGCCTGGACGAGAAGCAGATCTCGCTGAATCTCGATCAGCGCAAGCAGGAGCAGGTCCGCGACGACGGTTTCAAGAAGTCGATGAAAGCCACGCGGACCGAGCTGGAAAAGGCGGACTATGCCTTCCAGGAATTCCGGCTGGGACCGCCCCGCCCGCCCAAGGTCGTGACGCCGAAGGCGCCGGCCGACGCGAAGGCTGATTCCGGTGACGATCCGGCGGATGACGATGACGACGAGCTCAGCACCGATGACGACACCTACGGCAAGCTGGATGTCTCGCTGCGCGAGACTTTCCGGATCCTGAACGACGCCATCGATCTCGGCTCGAACAAGGAATACTGGGCGCGCCAGCACGCGCCCCTGACGGTCGCCGCCGACCGGAACTGATCAG
>CAIWXW010000226.1 GCA_903916755.1 uncultured Opitutaceae bacterium
ACGATGCTCTTGCCTCCGTCCGCGTCCCGCAGGATGCGGACTTTCTCCTCTGTGCTGTAGCGTTTACCTTTCATGGTCTGGGTCCTTTCTATTGGACCAGACCAACTCTTCAAGTGGCTCGAATCGGCGGGATCACGTCAACTGCACCTTCGATGGCGCGGACTATGCCATCCGGATCAAGTCGATGCGCGGCGCCGGCGGCGAGGTGAGCAATGTGCGCTACACCGACATTCAGATGAAGCACGTGGGCTACGCCATCTCGCTCTATTCCGATTACGTCGACGGCAACCGGCCGAACTTCAAGGGCGACGCGCGGCTCGTGCCCTCCTTCCATGACATCCTCATCGATCACGTGAAGGTGGAGAGCGCCCGCAACGCGGGCCGCATCGTGGGCCTGCCCGAGAACCACATCCGCGGCGTGACGCTGGACCACGTCGAGGTGACGGCCGGAACGAATTTCGTCGTGAAGGATGCCGAGCCGCCGACTTTCGAGCACGTGCTTCTCACTATTCGCAAGGACATCGAGGCCAAGATGAACTGACACACGGGTGCGGTCCGCCCCGGGACAATCCCACCGGGATTGACAACCGCCGGTTTCTGGCGCAACATTTCGGCCTGATCATGAGCCTCCACGGCAAAGCCCTCGTCATTGCTTCCTTCGGCGTCTCCGCCGTCGTCGTCGCCGTGTCGTCGCTTTACGCGCCGAGAGGGACCTGATCGTTTCGCCAAAACGACTTTGCCCCTCCGGTGCCAACCGGGGGGGCTTTTTATTGGCCCGGCCCGGGTGGCAGAGGAGGGGCGCTCAACCCGCCCAACCATGCACCACGAAGCCCATACCACGAACGCCCTGCTCCAGCGGGGCTTCCGTCCCCGCACGGAAACCCACGGCCGGAATCTCCGGCCGTTCCATCCCGCCGCGCCGAACGGCGCGACCCACGACCTGCTGGTGATGAACTACTGGCCGGAAGCCGGCGCCGCGCAGCGTCCGGCGGCGCTCGAACGCGAACCTGGCCGACCCTAGTCATGAACCTGCTCGCCCCGACCACTCCGGGCTTCCGGCTGGCGTCGCGCTGTTCCCGACTCCAGCCGAGCGCGATCCGTGAGATCCTCAAGACGACCGCCTCGCCGGAGGTGATCTCCTTTGCGGGCGGCCTGCCCGCGCCGGAACTTTTTCCGGTCGCCGAGATCGCGCGCGCGGCCGAGGCGGTCCTGGCCGAGGACGGCGCCGCCGCCCTGCAGTACGGGCTGACCGAAGGCTACGGCCCCCTCCGCGAATGGGTTGCCGGATACCTGGCGGACACGGCGGGCCTGCGGGTTTCGCCCGAGCAGGTATTGATCGTCAACGGATCCCAGCAGGGGCTGGATCTGGCGGCCAAGGTGCTGCTTGACCCGGGCGACATCGTCCTGGCGGAAAATCCCGCCTATCTGGGCGCCCTGCAGGCCTTTGCATCCTACGAGGCGCAGGTGATCGGAGTCCATTCCGACGCCCAGGGCATCCGGCCCGAGGCCTTGCGGCGGGCGCTGGAGACTGCGCCGCGGCGCCCCAAGCTGCTCTATCTCATTCCCCAATTCCAGAATCCGACCGGCACCAGCCTCGCGGAAGACCGCCGCCGGGCCGTGGTTTCGCTGGCGGCGGAATTCGGGGTGCCGATCCTCGAGGATGATCCCTACGGGCGGCTGCGCTACAGCGGCGTGGCCTTGCCGTCCCTGGTCAGCTCGCCCGAGGCGGCTGATTGGCTCTACCTGGGCACCGCGAGCAAGATCCTGGCGCCCGGGCTACGCGTGGCGTGGCTCGTCGCCTCGGACCGCGCGATGGCCGAGCGGCTGGTCACGGCCAAGCAGGCTGCCGATCTCCACACCTCGAGCTTCACCCAGCGGCTGGTCTGGCAGCATGTCCGCCGCCCCGGGCTCCTGGAGGAGCACATCCGCGGGCTCTGCTCGGTCTATGGCTGGCGGCGCGATGCGATGCTCTTTGCCCTGGAGCGACACCTGCCGGCGGAGGCGCGGTGGACGCGGCCGGAGGGCGGGCTCTTCCTGTGGGTGGAGCTGCCGCCGGCGATCGACGCGACAAAACTGCTGGCCGAGGCGCTCCGCGAGCAGGTGGCATTCGTGCCGGGCGAGCCGTTCTGGATCGGGACGCCGCGGCGCCACACGCTGCGGCTCAACTTCAGCAATGCCTCCGACGAGCGGATCGAGGTGGGCGTGCGGCGCCTGGGCGCCGTCGTGCGCCGCGCCTTGGGGTAGCGAAGCCTCCGTGACACCGTCGCGAAGGCTTCGTCACATCGTCCAAAGTCTCCTGAGCGGCACGGCGAGGAGGCGCGGGTCGCCCAAGGCAAATGTGCTGGTGCCAGAATGAAAAACGACTCCGCCCTGGAAATCCCTTCCGCATTGATCGGCCAGGCGACGGAGACCGTGGCCGTCGCCAGGGGTGACGGAGGAGGAGGCTTTCACCTCGACACCCCACGTCTGTCGGCCCCGATTGATCACCAGGTCCACCTCGACCTGATCCTTGTCGCGGTAGTGTGAAAACTGAAGGTCGGGATCGGTCCACCCAGATTGGGCGATGAGCTGCTGCACCACAAAGGATTCCAGCAAATGACCGAAGCGGTCGCGCCGTGAGAGCCAATCGGTGTTTTCGAGGCCGCAAAGGGTGGCCGAGAGGCCACTGTCCAGCAGATGAATCTTGGGAGCCTTGATCAGCCGTCTGGCCGCATTGCGGTGCCAAGCCGGAAGGCGACGGATCAGGAAAAGTCGCTCAAGGACGGCAAGATAGTGCTCGACGGTTTCCCGATGGAGACCGAGGTCGCTTCCCAGGTGGCTGGTGTTAAGGAGCTCGGCCGTGCGGTGGGCAAGAAGTTCGAGGAGCTTCGCGACCTGGGTGGCGTCGTGAACCCGCGCGATCTCCCCCACGTCGCGTTCTACGAGGATGCGACAATATTGCCGATGCCACTGCCGAGCGCGCTCCGGCGTTCGGGTCAGCGGCTCGGGATAGCCGCCGGCGATGAGGCGGGCAGGGAGGGAGGCCGCGTCTTCGACACCCTGGCCTTGGACTTCGGGCTTGAGGTGACCCGCCAGGAAGGTTCTGAGGAAGGCTCCGGCCTGCCGTTCCTTCTCCGCTTCCGTGAGTGGCTGAAGCTGGAGGATCTCCATCCGACCCGCCAGAGAGTCGCCAATTTGAGGCAGCAGCAGGAGGTTGGCCGACCCCGTGAGGAGGAATCGCCCGGGACGGCGTTCGCGGTCCACGGCGGATTTGAGCGCGCGAAGCAGAACGGGAGCTCGCTGAACTTCATCGATGATGACGGGATCAGGCAGAGAGGCGACGAAGCCGTCGGGGTCGCTCCGGGCGGTGGCAAGGAGCGATGTGTCATCGAGGCTCACATAGGCCAATTCGGGCCTGAGCATGCGGACGAGGGTGCTTTTTCCGCACTGACGGGGGCCGAGGAGGCAGACCACCGGCGTGTCTTTGAGAGCCGTTCTGAGCGACGCTTCCAGCGGCCGGGCATAGAGCTTTCGGGGAGCGTCCATTTGCCGGTTTTATGAGCGTCCATTTGCTGGTTGTCAATGCGTCCATTTGCCGGTTTTGTGAGCGTCTATTTGTCGGTTTTATTTGCCGCCAAACAACTACTCCCCTGAAGAAACAGGGTTGCGGGTTAAAGCGCCGCACCGGCCCGGGCCAGTCGACCGATCGTCGTGCGGGTGCCCCCAACGGCCGGGCTGACGACCTCGATTCCAATAAGAAATGCATCCCTAGGCCAACGGACCCGCCGCCCGCCTTTCTCGGCCGGAGAGGCGCGCTGGCAAAAAGCGCTCGCGCGGGCGGGGGACGGCTCTTTTGCTCCCGCCATGGAGATTTCCGACCCGCGCCAGCGCCTCAATGTCGCGCGCCAGAAGCTCGACGCCCGCGACCTGCCTGGGGCCATCGCCATCTATGAGGAGGTGCTGGCCGCGACGGGCGACCGGCCCGACGTGCTCCTGACCATTTCCGGCGATCTCGGGTCCACCGGCCATGTCGCGCCGATCATCGACCTGATCGGGCCGCGCTACGACGCCCAGCGGCACGGGCCGGCCATCGGCTTCAATCTCCTCCAGGCCTACCTTTCGCTGCGGCAGACCGAGTCCGCCCAGCATCTCCTCGACCGGCTCTTTGCCCTGAACCGGCCGGACCTGGAGGAGCGCCTCTTCGGGTTCTCGAACGCGATCGTCGAGGCCGCCCACCAGGGCGCGGCGGTCGCCAGCTACCTGTCGCAGGAGGGCAGCTATGAGCTCGCCGAGGGCCCGTCTGGAACGATCGAGGTGCCAACCGCCATGCCTAAGGTCGCGCTGGCCAGCATCAGCAAGCCAATCTGGTTTTACGGCCTCGAGGCCCTCGCGGAATCCATCCTGCCGCCCAAGGGCGACCGCGTCCGCCGGATCGCGTTCGGCCAGCTGGCCCTCATCGGCCTGCCGGATCCGGCCGCCACGCTGGCCCGGCCGGAGGACGAACTCGGCCGGCTGTCGCGCGCCTTGCCGCTCTGGTTCGCGGAGAACTTCTTTTTTTCCCCGCTCTATTCGCCGATTGCGGCGCTGGGCTACCTGGACCGGCCGGACGGCACCCGCCAGCCGATGATCTTCGCGGCGGAGTGGATGACCGAGAACCTTCGCCAGCTGGTCGATTCCACCAAGGGAGGCCTCGACTACATCTTCACCGGGGCCCTGCGCCAGCAGGCCGGGGACTTCGAACTGGTCCTCCGGGTCTGGGAGGTGAAGAAATTCCGCGAGCGCAAGCAGTTCACCGCCCGGTGGACGCCGGGCACGGCGGACGCGGAGCTGACCAAGCTGCTGGGCGAACTGCGCGCCTTCATGGAATGGACGCCCTATCCGGCCGGGGCCGGGCTCGCCTATGCGGCCCCCGCGTCGCCGACCGTGTGGCTCGACACGCTGGGCGCCTCGCTGGGGCTCTTCCTCGCGGACAAGAAGCTGTGCCCGATCGAGCTCCTGCGGCCCCTGCCGCCGACGATGGCGGCGCTGGCCAAGCAGACGGCGGGCAGCCCCGTCGCTTCCTTGGCCTGGCTCACCCTTTCCGCCCGCGCCCAGGCGCTGGGCCTCGACGCGGGTCCGGGAGGGGCGCCGCTGGCGGCCGATCCGGTGGTGGAGGAGGCGGAGGCCTCGCTCGGCGTCGGCTAGGTCCTCAGCCGGCCGCGGCCAGCTGCCCGCAGCCGGCGCCGATATCGATGCCGCGCCGCTGCCGGACCGTGCAGGGCAGGCGATAACCCGCCAGGATGTCCTGGAAGCGCCGGGCGGCCTCGCGCCCGGTGGGGGCGCCCGCATAGCCGTCCGTCGGATTGAGCGGGATCAGGTTCACCTGGGCGTGCTGCCCGGCCAGAAGCCGTCCGACGCTGTGCGCATGTTCAGCCGAGTCATTCTGCCCGGCGATCAGGGTCCACTCGTAGAAGATCCGGCGGCCGGTCTGGGCGGTGTAGTCGCGGCAGGCGTCCATCAGTTCGTCCAGGGGCCATTTCCGGGCGGCCGGAACCAGGGCGGCGCGCTCCTCCTGGGTGGCCGCGTGGAGCGAGACGGCGAGATGGATCGGCTGCCGCTCGGACGCCAGTCGGCGGATGCCGGGCACGACCCCGACCGTGCTGAGCGTGATCCGCTCGGCGCCGAGCGAGAGGCCGCTCGGGTCGCGGAGGATCTCCGCGGCGCGCACCACGGCCTCATAGTTGTGCAGGGGTTCGCCCATGCCCATCAGGACGAGGTTCCGCAGCCGCGGGGGGAGGGGATCGGACGATTCGCCGCGCAGCGTGCGGTTGATATGCACGGCCTGAGCGACGATCTCGCCGGCGGAAAGATGGCGCTGGAAGCCCATCTGCCCGGTGGCGCAGAAGACGCAGCCCATCGCGCAGCCGGCCTGGCTGCTCACGCAGGCGGTGACGCGGCCGGTGAAGCGCATCAGGACCGTCTCGATTTCCCGGGCGTCGGGCAGGGCGAGCAGGAATTTCCGCGTAAAGCCGTCGGTCGAGTGCTGCTCCCGTGCGATCGGCAGGGCGCCCAGGAAAGTCTCGGCTTCCAGCTGCCGCCGCATCCGGGCCGGGAGGGCCGTCATCGCCGCGAGTGAGCCGGTGCTCTCCCAGTACAGGTACCGCCAGAGCCGCGCGGCATGCACCGGGCTCAGGTCCCATGACGCCAGCAGCGCCGTGAGTTCGGCGTGGGTGAAGCCATAGAGGTCGCGGGTTGCGGTCATGGAATAGCGGCCCCCAGCCATACCCCTCGCCGCCGCGGTTGCAATGGCGCGGCCCGGGTATTGCGTGGGGCATGGCCAAATTCGTCATCGCGGGCGGACGCGGGTTCCTGGGGCAGGCGCTGGCGCGGTCGCTGGCGGCGGACGGGCACGAGGTGGTCCTCCTTTCGCGCCAGGCCGCTTCGGCCGACGGCCTGATCCGGACCGTGGCCTGGGACGGCTCCACCCTGGGTCCTTGGGTGGCCGAGCTCGACGGGGCCAGGGCGCTGGTGAACTTCACCGGCCGGAGCATCGTCTGCCTCTACACGCCCGAGCACCGCCGCGAGATCATCGGCTCCCGGGTCGACTCGGTGCGGGTGCTCGAGGCCGCGCTGGCCGGCTGCGGGCGTCCGCCCTCGGTCTGGCTGCAGGCCTCAGCTATCGGAATCTATGGCGACGCCGGGGATCGCGTCTGCGCCGAGTCGGCGCCCGAGGGTTCGGGCTTCACTGCCGATGTGTGCCGGGCGTGGGAGGGCGCGTTCTTCGGGGCGACCGATGGGCCGGGGCCGCGGCGCGTGGCGTTGCGGATCGGCGTGGTCCTGGGGCGCGCTGGCGGGGCGCTGGCCCCTCTCGCCGGTCTCACCCGCTGGTTTCTCGGCGGAGCCGCCGGGTCGGGCCGACAGTACATCAGCTGGGTGTCGCTGGCGGATCTGTGCGCCATCTGCCGCTGGGCGATCGACACCCCCTCGGCCCGTGGCCGCTACAACGCCACCGCGCCCGGGCCGGTGACCAATGCCGCGTTCATGCGGACGCTGCGCCAGGCACTGCACCGGCCCTGGTGCCCGCCCGCCCCGGCCTGGGCCGTGAGGCTCGCGGCGCGCTTGCTCCTGCGCGTCGAGCCGGAATTCGCGCTGGCCGGCCGGCGCTGCGTCCCGCGCCGGCTCTTGGAGGAAGGCTTCCGCTTCCGTGACACCGACCTGGCCGCGACCCTGCGCGGCCTCCTCGATCAGAAAAAGGTGTAGTACTGGCCGCCGGCGAGCCGCCGGATCAGGAGCGCGAGTTCGAGCGCGTGATAGTCGCCCCACATCGAGGATTCCCCGCAGGGGACCTGACGCCCCCGGGGCACGTGATCCCAGCCATTGGGCCGGTGATAGACGCTGTGCAGGAGGAGCCCCTGGTGCCTGGGATCGGTGGAGAGATAGGGCGCCGAGAAGAGCGTGTCCGCAATGGTCAGGCCGGCCTGGAAATACTTTTTTCCCGCGGCGGCCGAGCCGTTGGCCGAGAGCCACTGGCCGAGGCGGATGAAGCCCTGGGCGGCGATAGCCGCCGCGGAGCTGTCGACCGGCTCATGGGCGTTGTACGGATCCGCGTCCCGCTTCTGGTAGTCGCCGAGGCGCCAGAGATTGGCCGCGCCGTCGTCCCAGTAGGGGACGCCGTCGCGCGCGGAATATCCGTTCAGGTAGTGGTCGCAGGCCGCGCGCGCCGTCTCGACGAAGAGATCGGTCACCGCCCGGCGGCCGCCGACCGCGTCGAGCTCGGCGCCGCGGACGGTGTCGAGGAATTCGAGCTGCTCGGCATAGCCGCAGATGATCCAGGCGGCGCCCCGCGTCCAGGTGGTGAACGGCGAATAGCCCTGCTGCGTGCTCGGGCAGCGGTACTGCCCGTCATTGCGGTTGAAGATCGACTCATGCGCCACCCGGCCGCGCACGTCGTAGGTGTCGCGCCCCTGCCCGAAGAACACGTTAAACCGGGCGGTGGTGGCGGCGTGCTGGATCGCGCGGTGGAGGAGGTTGATCGGCTTGTCGCCCTCGCCCATCAGCACGTGGCCCAGCTGGTGGGCGACGACGAGCGACCGCATCGAACGGATCGTGTCGGCGAAGAGCGACTGCGGCCCGTTGAAGGAATAAACGTAGCCCGAGGGCGCGACGCCCCCCCGGCCGGGCCGCGGCGACCACGGATCCCGGTGAGCCGTCGGCACGTGGCGGGCGGCCTGGACCGCGCCCGAGGCCTTGAGGGCGACCTCGGTGAAGTTTAGCTCGTCGCGATTGGACGGAATCTTTCCCTCCAGCATGAGCCGGCGGAGGTTTCCATAGGTCGAGATGTTGTTGAAGCCGTGGTCATGGACGCCCACGTGCGACACATGCGAGGCCATGAACCTGACCGTTTTCTCACGGCCCAGGGCGAGCATGGCTTCGTCGCCGGTCGCGTCGAAGTGGAGGAGCGCCATCCCAAACTGGAAGCCCTGGGTCCATTCGGTCCAGCCCCGCGAGGTGTACCGGCCCCGGACCGTGAAGACCGGGGTCCCCTGGGCGGGATTCCAGACGGCGTTCAGCGCGCGGATCTTCCGGCCCGCCAGGTCGAAGACGGTTTCCGTTTTCCGGCGCAGTTTCCCTGGAGTCAGGCTCGAATCGATTTTCATGAGGGGATCGGCTGCCACCTTTGCCGGGCCGGCGCGGTGAAACAAGGGAGAAACCCCGCCGCATGGCGGTCACTTTTGGAGTCCCTGGCGCTCAAGTTCCTGGGTATTTGCCCCGATTGCGTCTGGAGCGCTCCCTGGTAGCGTATTTCCCTGGTGAGACTTCCCCCGACCTTCCTGCCGTGGCTCGTCGCCGTTGTGGCGGGGCTGGGCTGCGCCATGATCCTGGGCCAGTACGGGCGGCTGCGGAAGATGCAGCGCGAGTCGCAGCGGGCGCTGGCTTCCGCCAGCCTGATGATCACCCGGATCCGCCAGGCGGTCGAGGGCGCCTCGGACGCGATCGGCATTGGCGACTTCGAAGGCAATTCCCTTTACCACAATCGGGCGCACATGGAGCTCTTCGGCTACACGGTCGACGAACTCAACGACGTGCCCGGCGAGGGCGTCCTGTTCGCCGATCCGACGATTGCCCGGGAAATCCACCTCTCGATCCGCGCCGGCCGCTCCTGGACTGGCGAAACCGACATCGTGGCCAAGGACGGCCGGCACATCCCCGCCCTGGTGCGCGCCGACATCATCCGGGACGACCAGGGGCGGCCGGTGGGGATATTCGGGGTGTTCACCGACATCACGAAGGAGCGCCAGCGCGCGGAGGAGGAGGCGCGCAGCAGCACCCTGGAGTCGCTGGGCATGATGGCCGGCAGCATCGCTCACGATTTCCGCAACCTGCTCGGGGCCATGCTGGCGAACGTCTCCCTGGCCCAGCTTGACGCGACCGTGTCGGTCCCGGTCAAGGCGCGCCTCGACGGCATCGAGCGGGCGGTCTGGCGGGCCAAGGAAGTGACCGAGCAGCTGACGACCTTTGCCCGCGGCGGCACGCCGATGATGAAGCGCGTTGCCCTGCGGCCCGTGCTCGTCGAGGCGGCCGACTTCGCCGTGCAGAACACGCCCGTGAAGCTCGAGTGCGAGGTGGAGCCCGGTCTCTGGGAGGTCGAGGCCGACGAGGCGCAGCTGGTGCAGGTCTTCAATAACCTCGCCGTCAACGCCGTCCAGGCCATGCCGGGGGGTGGGCGGCTGGTGGTGCGCGCGAATAACGAGGCGCTGGAGCCGCCGATCCCCGGCCTGCCCTCCCGGCACTGGATTGCCATCTCCGTGGCCGATACCGGGGTCGGCATCCCGCCCGAGCACATGGCCAAGATCTTCGAGCCGTTCTTCACCACCAAGCCCAAAGGCACGGGTCTTGGCCTGGCCACGGCGTATGCCGTCATCAGCAAGCACGGCGGCCATCTCCGGGTGGACTCGGTCCCAAACCAGGGGACGACCTTCCACATCCGCCTGCCGGCGGTCCCCGCCGCGGCTTAGGCGGCGGCCGGAAAGCTCGTCAGGAGATCGGCGTAGATCTGCGCGGTGCGGATGAGCTCGCGGACCGACGCGCGCTCGTCCACGCCGTGCTCGTTCTCCCCGCCCGGGCCGTAGCCCAGGGTCGGAATCCGCAGATGGTGGGCGAAGAAATGCATGTCGTTGAAACCGGTCGACACCGTGAAGGCGGTCGGGGTCTGACGGACGCGGCGCACGCTCGAGGCCATGGCGGCAAAGAAGGGGTGGCGCGGGGCGTGGTAGCAGGCGAAGTTCTCCGAAACCTTGGCGACGGTGATCCGGCAATGCGGGATCCGGCGCGCGGCGGCCAGCAGGAAGGCGCGGAGGTCCCGCTCGGCCGCGGCATGGTTCTCGCCGGGCAGCACGCGCCGGTCGATCGTGAAGGCGGCCCGGCCGGGCACCGTGTTGATCTTGGAACCCTCGCTGCCGCTGAAAACGCCCCCGACATTGATCGTGGGGTGGCGGCGCTCGCCGTTCGGGGCGACAAAAGTCGTGCGGGCGAGCCGGCGTTTGTAGTCCTCCAGCGCGAGGGTGAGGGCGGCCATCTGCTCGAAGGCGTTGATCCCGGCCTCGGGCTTCGAGCCATGGGCGGCGCGGCCATGCACGGTGACTTCCAGCCAGACGACTCCATTGTGGCCGCAGCAGATCGAGGCGCCCTCGCCGCCTTCCATGACGATGGCGTAGTCCGGGCGGATGGGCGCATGCTCGACCAGCCAGCCGCTCCCCAGGAGGGAATCGGTCTCCTCGTCCGCCGTGAAGGAGACTTCGAGGTTGAGCCGGGGCTTGGTCCGCGTGGCGCGCAGGGCCTCGAACGCCAGCAGCAGGCTGGCGATTGACCCCTTCATGTCGGCGGTGCCGCGGCCGTAGATCCAGCCCCGGTCGACCCGGCCGCTGAAGGGGCTGCCGTGGGTCCAGCCGCCGGAGACGGGGACCACGTCATAATGCGCGTTGAAATGGATCGTCTTCGTGGCCCCGGGCACCGGCAGCTTCCCGAGGACATTGAAGCGCGGAAAGGCCTGCTGGTCCGCTGGGAGGGACTTCTTGAGGAGCGCGGCCGGGATGGCGTAGCGGTGGGCCTTGAAGCCCAGCATCGTCAACTCCCGCAGGAGGTAGCGGGTGATCGCGTCGTAGTTTTCCCCCGGGGGGTTGATGGTCGACGTGCCGACCAGAGCTCGGAGGCGCCGCAGGAGCGTCGGCTGGTGGCGGATGATGTAGGCAGACGGTGTCACGAAGGGAACAGCTAAGCAGGCCGGGGCATAGCCGTCGAGCCAAGGAGCGCGGCAACAATCGCAAGACGTTACTTATAAATAACAAGCAACTCCTGCCACCTCTCTCTTGGCCAGACTAGGGCGACCGATGGAGGGCCACCCAGACCAGCCGCGCCACGGTGGCGGCGACGACCACCAGGAAGATGGGTCGGACGAAGCGCGCCCCGTTTTTGACCACCAATCCGGCGCCCAGCCGGGCGCCTCCCACCTGGCCCGCGGCCATGACCAGCGCGGCCGGATAGTCGATACGCCTGGCGCCGGCAAAAAGAAGCACCGCTGCCAGGTTGCTGGTGAGGTTCATCACCTTGGTGTAGCCTGTCGCCTTTTTGAAGTTGTAGCCCAGCCCCAGCACAAAGGCGATGGTCCAGAAGGCGCCGACGCCGGGACCAAAAAAGCCGTCGTAAAAGCCGAGCGTCAGCCCGACGACGGCGAGGAAGGGACGGCGGCCGAAACCCGCCGGCGCATCCGCCTGGCCCACTTCGGGCCGGAAGACCGTATAGAGGAGGATGGCCACCAGCAGACCGGGAATGAGCCGCGCCAGGAACCCGGAATCGACCTGCTGCACGGTCCAGGCCCCGACGAGCGATCCAGCGAAGGTGAACGCAACGCCCAGCCAGCAGGCGGACAGGTCGACCACGCCGCGGCGCACGTAATGACCCGCGGCGGTCGACGTGCCGACGAAGGACTGCAGCTTGTTGGTCCCGAGGGCGAGGGCCGGCGGAAATCCCAGATTGAGCAGCACGGGCAGCGCCACCAATCCGCCGCCGCCGGCGATCGCATCCACCAGCCCCGCCACCCCCCCCGTCGCAGCCAGCAACAGGTAGGCGGAAAGGGAGAGGTGCACGGCGGAAAGAATTGCTACAAGGCGGAGGGGCGCCAGCCTGCTTCTTGCCGCCCCATGTCGTCAACCTACGCCGATCTCCGCCGCGATTACGCCCTCGCCGCCCTCTCGGAAAAGGACTTGGCGAAGGATCCCTTCCGGCAGTTCGAGAAATGGTTCGGCGAGGCGGAGGCGGCGAAGATCGGCGACGCGAACGCGATGACCGTTTCAACGGCGACCCGCGATGGGCGGGTCTCCGCCCGCACAGTGCTCTTGCGCGGGCTCGATGGCCGCGGCTTCGTCTTCTACACCAATTACGAGAGCCGGAAGGGCCGCGAACTTGAGGCGAACCCGCGGGCCTCGCTGCTCTTCCCGTGGACTGCGCTGGAGCGGCAGGTGGTGGCGGAGGGGCCGGTCGTCCGCGTGCCCCGGGAGGAGAGTGAGACGTATTTCCACAGCCGGCCCCGGCTGAGCCAGCTCGCGGCGTGGGCCTCCCCGCAGAGCGGCGTCATCGCCAGCCGCGCGGTGATCGAGGACGCGCTCAAGGTGCTCGAGAAGAAATACGCGGGGCAGGAGGTGCCGCTGCCGGCGAATTGGGGCGGCTACCGCCTTTCGCCGGAGTCGGTGGAATTCTGGCAGGGGCGGCGCAGCCGCCTCCACGACCGCCTGCGCTATCGGCGCCAGCCCGACGGGAATTGGACGATCGAACGGCTGGCTCCGTGACCGCCGCGCGATGCAGGTGTTTCTCATCCGCCACGCGCACGCGCTCGATGCCGAGGACAACTACAGCCGGGCGCTGAGCTCGCGGGGGCGCGGCCAGGTCGAGCGGCTCATCCGGTACTTCCGCGCGAACGGCGAACTGAAGCCGCAGGAGCTCTGGCACAGCCCGCTGGTGCGGGCCCGGGAGACGGCGCGGCTGCTGGCCGACGGCCTCGGCTGGGAGGGGCCTCGGACAGAGGCGGAAATCCTGGAGCCCAATGGCGACCCGCAGGCCGTGCTGCAGCGGATCCAGGCCAGCGCGGTCGACCTGGCTTTGGTCGGACATGAGCCGCTGCTGAGCGTCCTCGGGACCCTGCTGCTCCAGAGCCCGGGCCATCCAGTCTTCGTGCGCATGGGCCTGGCGGATGTACTCTGTGCCGAACGGCCCGCGCCGGGCGGGCAGGCGCCCTGGGGGCAGCGCTGGCACGTCAGCCCGGACTTGCTCAACTCCGGGTAGACGGGACGGGCCCGCTGCCTTCATGACGCTCCACCTTCTGCCCACCCGCACGGCGGGCGCCGCCGAGAACATGGCGGTGGATTTCCTGCTGCTGCAGCGGTATCCCGCTGCCACCTTCCCCCGTTTCAGGCACTATCAATGGTCGCGGCCGGCATTTACTTTCGGATATTCGCAAAAGATTGATGATGTGCGTAATATGATATTAGGGTCAGGCCCTAATGAAGCGCACGGAGCCCTGCTTCCCGGCGAATACGATCTTTGCCGCCGACCGACCGGGGGCGGACTGGTCGACCACCGTGACGACTGGACGTACGCCTTGGTGGTCCCGCGGGGACACGCCCTGGAAGCAGACCGGGCGGCGGAGAGTTACCGCAAGGTCCATGCCTGTCTGGTGGAGGCGCTGCGGGCCCAGAACGTGGCGGCCAGGCTGCAGCCGGCGCTGGAGGCCGACGCCCCCGGGCCCGGGGTGTGCTTTCGGCGCGCGGAGGTGAACGACGTGGTCCTGGCCGCCAGCGGCGCAAAAATCGCCGGGGCGGCGCAGAAGCGGAACAAGCGCGGGCTGCTGCTGCAGGGTTCGATCGCGCGCCTGGCCGCCGGGGCGGGGGTGGACTGGGGCCGCTTTGGGGTGGACTTTGCGGCGGGGCTGGCCGCGATGCTGGGCACCGCCGCCGTCCGCACCCCCTGGCCGGAGCTCAGCGAGGAGGAGGTCGGCGGACTGACGGAAAACTACGCCTCCCCGGAGTGGATGGCGCACCGCTAGTCAGGGGGGCGGCGCGGCGTCCCGCGTGAGCGACATGACGCATTCGAGGTGGCGCGTCTGGGGAAACAGGTCGAACGGTTGCACGCGGGTGAGGCGATAGCCGGCGGTGAGAAAGTGCGCCAGGTCGCGCATCTGCGTCGCCGGATCGCAGCTCACGTACACGACGGCGCGCGGGCCGAAGGCAAACAGCTGCCGGAGAAACGACTCATCGCAGCCGCGGCGCGGCGGATCGATCACCACCACGGTCTCGGCCGGCGGAAAATCGAGCCCGGCGAAGATGGCCTGCGCGTCGCCGGCCAGGAAGGCCGCGTTGGCGATCCCGTTGGCCGCGGCGTTTTCGCGGGCGAAGGCGACGCTGGTCTCGCTGATCTCGACGCCGGCCACCCGCACGAACGAGCGGGCGGCGGCGAGGGCGAAGAGCCCGCTGCCGCAGTAAGCGTCCACCAGGAACCGGCCTCCGCCGGCGGCGGCCTCCGCGGTCACGTGGCGGACGAAGGCCGGAAGGATGAAGGGATTGTTCTGGAAGAAATCGCGCGCGAGGAACCGCAGCACCAGCGGCGGCTCCACCGCCACGACCTCCGTGATGCTGGCGCCCGGCTCCGTGGCGATGGCGCCGCTCGCCTCGCGGAAGAGGAGCGTGCCCCCGCGGGGATGGCCCCCCCCGGCCACCTCGCCCCGGAGCCGGGTCCGGGCCGCCGGCAGCGCCGCGTTGATCGCCGCGGTCGCGATGGCGCAGTGCGGCACGTCGACGATCTCGAAGCGGTTGCCCTGCCGCAGGAAGCCGATCGGCAGCGTGGCGGGGGTCAATTCCGGGGGCGGCTGGCCCGGCGTGCCCTTCGGCCCGCGCGGCGTCGAGAAATGCGGCGTGATCTTCGAGCGATAGCCGAACTCCCGTGGCGAGGGGATGACGGGCTCCACCGGAAAGACGGTGCCGCCGAGATGCTCGAGCAGCTCGGCGACCTGGCGCTGCTTCCACTGCCGCTGCTCCGCGTACGCCAGGTGCTGGTACTGGCAGCCGCCGCAGCGGCCGAAGAGCGGGCAGGGGGCCGCCACCCGGTGGGGCGAGGGCGTCAGCACCTCGACCAGGTCCGCCTCGGAGTAATTCTTGTGGTTGCGGAAGACCCGGACCCGCACCCGCTCCCCGGGCAGCGCAAAGGGCACCATGACGACCCAGCCGGCGCCGGGTTGGTCCGGCAGCGGCACCCGCCCCAGGCCGCTGCCGAGGTTCGTCAGGGTTGAGATATCGAGTTCGATCTCCTGGTGATAGGCAAAAGGCAGGGCGGAGAATTTTTTATTTTTGGACACGGGGGGAGAACCGGTGGAGCATTCCCGGCATCGCGCCCCATGCCCATTGAAAAAATCACCAGCCTGCAGAACCCGCGGCTGAAGCAGCTGGTGAAATTGCGGGACCGCCGGCCCCGGGACGAGGCCGGCGTGTTCCTGGTCGAGGGCTACCGGGAGATCCGGCGGGCGCTCGAGAAGGGGATGGTCTTCCGCGAGGTGTACTTCTCGCGCGACTGGTTCCTCGGCGAAAACGAGCCCGAGCTGCTGGCCCGCGCCGAGGCCGCCGGCGCCCAGCTCTTCGAACTGACGAAGGACGCCTTCGCCAAAGTGGCCTATCGCGAGCGGCCCGACGGCCTGCTCGCGGTCGCGCCGCAGTGGCGCCGCACGCTGGCCGACCTGGAGCTGCCGGGCCGGGCCGACCCCTTCCTCCTCGTGGTCGAGGGGATCGAGAAGCCCGGCAATCTCGGCACGCTCCTCCGCGGCGCGGACGCCGCCGGCTGCGACGCGGTCATCGTCTGCGATCCGGTGACGGACCTCTTCAATCCGAATGTGGTCCGGGCCTCGACCGGGGTGCTCTTCTCGCTCCCCTGTGTCGTCGAGGAGAGCGCGGGCGTCCTGGCCTGGCTCCGGCGGCGGGGAATCCGGGTGGCCGCGACCACGCCCGCTGCGACCCAGCTCTACACCGACGCCGATCTGCGGGGGCCCCTCGCGATCGTGATGGGCAGCGAACAATACGGCCTGAGCGATTTCTGGCTGAAGGAGGCGGACCGGCCAGTGCGGATCCCGATGGCCGGCCAGGCCGATTCCCTGAACGTGGCGATGGCGGCCATCATCACCCTGTTCGAGGCGGTGCGGCAGCGCTCGCATCGGGCTTGATGGGCCCGTCGGTGGGCGCCGGCGGGCGGGCGCTGCCGCCGGAGGCCGAGAGATTCGACGTGCTCGCGCGCGCCACCGCGGTCACGTGGCGCGGAGCAGCTGGGCGACAAGCTGGCGGGTGCCCTCCTCCATCGTCACCCGCGGGGCATAGCCGAGGTCGCGGCGGGCGGCGCTCAGGTCGAACCAGTGGTCTTTCGCCAGCTCCGAGGCGATGAACCGGGTCAGCGGCGGCTCGCCGTCCAGCGGCAGGGCCCGCCAGGCCACCTCGCACGCCGCGCCGAGCGCGGTGGCGGCGCCGAGCGGGATCCGGCGGGTGATCGGGGCGTCGCCCAGGCCCGCCAGCAGGCTGTTGATCCAGTCCCAAAGGAAGACGGGCTCGCCGTTGGTGATGAAATAGGCGCGTCCGTGGGCCGCGCCGTTTTGCAGCGCCGTTTCCGCGAGCAGGTGCGCGTCGACCGCGTTCTCGATGTGGACCATGTCGACCCGGTTGCGGCCGTGGCCGACGATGCGCAGCCGGCCC
>CAIWXW010000227.1 GCA_903916755.1 uncultured Opitutaceae bacterium
ACCAGCGTCAGTCGTATCAACATCAACCAACCATCCAGACCGACTCTGAGGGTGGCTCGAAAAGGTGGATCCGCTCACCGACAATGTGTCCCAGGACTTCTCGGCGTACCTGGTGCAGTGGAATCCGGCCACGAACAAAGTGGTCACGACCTTTTCGGCTCCCGCTACGGCGAACGGCACCTCGGACACGTCGGTCACCGAACCGACGGTGGCGGTCCAGAACTTCACCGTTCCTCCGGCCGGCACGGGCGCCTGGGCCACCGACACCTTCTCGTCGGGCGGCACCTATGCGGGTTACGACGTGACGCTCAATCTCAACCAGTACACGGATCCTAACCTGACCTACGCGGTCGTGCTGGTGGACAACACCAATTCCTCGGGCCTCGGCCTCCTCGATGTCACCGGTTCGGCGGCCGAT
Source organism: uncultured Opitutaceae bacterium (assembly GCA_903916755.1). Taxonomy (GTDB): domain Bacteria; phylum Verrucomicrobiota; class Verrucomicrobiia; order Opitutales; family Opitutaceae; genus Palsa-1447. Next base: position 419 of record CAIWXW010000227.1, read on the forward strand.
CCGACCAACGGCGACGCCTTCGCCTATGGCAATGCCCTCTCAAAGGCCGGCGTCACCAACACCAACGTGGTCCCGACCCTCGAGACCTCGGCCAGCTTCGTCGGACCTTCCGGCGGCAATGGCACGGGTGACTACGGCTTCTCCCAGATCGTGGTCGTCCCGGCCGGCAACGTGGTTCCGGTTCCGGAGCCCCGCACCGCCGCCGCGATCCTCTGCGCGCTGTTCGTCGCCGCCCTGGTCGGCCGCCAGCTGATCCTCCGCCGCCAGGAAGATGCCGCTGCCGGCCTCTCCCTCGCCGCCTAAGCTAGATTCTTTAGCGCCTAAGCTCGAAAGGCCCGGCACCGAATTCGGTGCCGGGCCTTTTGCTTTGCCGGAATCGAGAGTCCCCGTGGCCTACCGCCAGCGCGCCACGACCTGAAAGTTCGCCGAGGGCTCGACCTGGGTCACCGCCCGCCCGTCGAAGGTCGTGATCACCGCCTGCTCTTCCCGCAGGGTGCCGATCGCCTTCACGGGATCCCCCCAGCCGTTCATGCCCGCGGGATGCAACTCCAGGAACAGAACGGCATCCCGCGCGCGCGCGAGCGGCGCCAGTTCCGCCAGGAATTGCGTCTCGAAGCCCTCCACGTCGACCTTGATCAGGGGCGCCACGCCGGCGGGAACGGAGGCCAGCACTTCCGCTACGGTCTTCGTCGCCACGGGCGAGCCCGCGGCCGTGACGTGCCCCGTGACCGAGCCTTCAAAATCAAACCTCACCTGCGCGCCAGCGGGTGCAATCGCCGCCTGGAACACCTGCGCACGGTCGGTCAGTTGATTCACCTCGATCGACTTTTGCAGCAACTGCACGGCGCGAGGATTGGGATCGACGGAGACGGAGCGGGCGTGGGGATTGCGCAGCAGAATCCCCAGCGTCATGGCCCCCAGGTTGCAGCCGATGTCCACCAGCCAGGCGTGGTCCCGGGAAAGCGCCAGCAAGGCGTCCTGCTGGGACCGGTCAAAATTCTCATAGGTATTCTGGCCGGTCCAGGCCCAGGAATGCTCCACCGCATCGAGGCAGATGATCCCGCCGTGAAACGGCTGCTGGACCGTCTTGCCGCGGCCCAGGCGCTTCGCGACGCGGCGCAGGAGGGAGGACCCGTGCAGCACGCGCACGATCCGGCGGCGAAAGCTCCCCTCTTGCAATGGCATGCGTGAATGAACCGGCGCCGGGCGCCGAAGGCAGGCTTATTCGCGCACCTCGGCCTGGTCGGCGTAAGGCGCGATCTCCACCGCGCGGAGGCTCACGCCCCGCTGGACCGGACTCAGCCGGAAGGTCAGCACATTCTTCTGGCCGGAGCCAAAGTGCAGCCAGCATTCGGGGAGGTAATATTCCCGCTGCGGACCCGCCTCCCAGTAGCGGCCGAGGGCCTGTCCGTTAAGGAAGATCTCGCCGTCGCCCGCGGCGCTTACCAGCGCCCGCCACGGCACCCATACATTCGCCGCCGGGGCCGTCAGTTCGAACTCCACGCGGTACCACCGCGCGAGCGCGTCCGCGGAACCCTGAGGCGCATCGGCCACGCCGCCCTTCCGGGCGATCGCGCCCGCCGTATCGAGCGCAAGACCGGTCCATTCCGGCTGGGCCCCCGCGGGCAGGCCCGCCCACCCCGCGGCCGTTCCACCCAGCGACCGGCCGACCTTCCATCCTGAAAGCGGGAGGCTGCCGCCGGCCGTGACCAGCGTCGCGCCCCGCACCCCCTCCTCATCCTGGATGGTCTTGGAGATATTGGCCTGGCCCGCCTGCGCGTACAGGACCTGGATCGCATTGTCGCCGGCCTGCAGCCAGGGCCCCACGACGGCCGCATGGGCCACGCCCGCCGGCACGACGTGGCCGTTGACGGCGTAAACCAGGGCATCCCCGCTGTACGCGTCGACCTTCAGCGTCGCGGTGGAATCCACCGCGGAGGCCGGCAGCGCGAGGGTGGCAGCGTAAACGACCGATCGGCCGTCATAGACGCCGAGCTCGGGCAGCATGTCGTTGCGGTCCACGGCCACCCAGTCAGCCGCGCCCGGATCGGCCCGCGTCTGCGCCGCGGCGATCCGGACGGACGGAGGCACGGCCGGGGGACGCGAGGGACCCGTCACGGCCTTGGGCAGCCACTCGCCGGCCGTAGGATTGGTCTGGCCCGGAGCCAGGTAATAGACCTTGAAGCCGAAAGGTCCCAGGTCGTAGGCGATCTTCGTCTCCTGGTCGGGAGTCACCCAGACCGTCGCGGTCCCGCGGCGGGCCTCCTTGACCACGTGATTGCGGAAGAAGAGATAAATGCCCCCGGCCCGGGTGCGCCGCTCACTCACCGTCACGTCGGTTCCTCCCGTCTCGGCCTGGCAGGGCACGGCTTTCGAGCGGGCGAGCGCCGCGCCGTGCTCCTGCAGCATCAGGCCCAGCGCCTTCACCGCGAGGTACTTGTCGCTCACCCCGCCGGGCTCGCGGATCGGCGCGTAGTAGTCGTAGGTCGTGGTGTTGCCGCGGCCGGCCCAAAGGCCGAAATTGGTCCCCCCGAAGAGGACGTAATAGTTGAGAATGGTGGCGCCTTCCTGGATGGCCAGGAGGGTGTGGGCGTTGAGCTGCTCGCCGGTCAGCCCCGGCTGGTCCTCGCTCAGCTTGCCGCCAACGGCGGAAAACCAGCCGCCCTGCAGTTCGGAGATCATCGCCGGCGCATCCGGCTGGGCCGCCAGAATATCGCGGACGCGCTTGCCGGTCCCGTCGATGCCGTAGCGCGGATAGGAATTGAAGGCGTCAAACACCTGGCTCAGGACCGGGTCGGCGCTCCCGCGGGCCTGCTTGGTCCAGCAGGTGAAGATCGGCACCTCGATCCCGTTGGCGACGGCGGTCTGGTAGAGGGCCCGCAGGTGCGGCGCGCGCTCGGCTTCCGGGGCGTCCTTGTCGTAATCGTACTCGTTTTCGATCTGGAAGAGGATGACGCCACCATGGCCCGGAGGCCGGCGCGTGACCTGCTCGGCCGCGATGACGGGGCAGACTGCCTTCAGCCAGTGCTCGGACCAGGCGAGGAAGACCGGATCGTCCGTCCGCAGCCAGGGCGTGCCACTCGTCGACTTGGGCTTCGCCGCCCCCGCCGCTGGGACTGCATCCGCCCCGGCCGCCGCCTGGACGTCAAGGACGCCGCCCGAGGGCCGCTTGGCGTCCGCCGGCATCTTGGTCAGGAGCCAGCGGGGAAACCCGCCGCCGTCCCATTCGGCGCAGATGTACGGGCCGGGCCGGATGATCGTGTAGAATCCGAACTCATCCTGCGCCATCCGGATCCACTCCTTCAGGTCGGCCAGGTCGACCTGCGAAAAATCCTCCAGGGACGATGGCATCCCCCGCTCGTGCCAGTTCCAGGGCACATAGGTTTCGACGGTGTTGCAGCCCGCCTCCTTGATCTTGCGAAAGCGGTCGCGCCAGAGCGGCTTGGGGCACCGGAAATACTGAAAGGTCCCGCTGAAGATGATCGTGTCGCGGCCATCGATCGTGACGCATTGCCCATCGTAGCGGATGCGGTCCGGGTGGGAGAACACCGTCTCCGGGGTCTGCGCCCCGGCGAGGAACGGGGCGGCGAGGAACGCGAGGCGGACGAGGAGGGAGCGCATGAGGGAAAGCAAAACCAGCCGGCCGGATCCGCCGCGAGGTCAGGTGTAGTGCCGCCGGCCGTCGAGGGCGCTTTTCAAAGTCACCGCATCGGCATAGAGCACCCCGCCGCCGCTGGGCAGCCCGAAGCCGATTCGCGACACCTTGACCGGGTGGCCCGGGGGCAGGTGCTCGGTGATGTAGTGGCAGGTGGCCTCACCCTCGACATCGTTGGCCAGGGAGAGAATCAGCTCATCGACCTCCCCCGCCTCGATCCGGGCGAACAGCCGCGCCAGGTTCAAGTGGGCCGGCGCGACCCCCTGGAGGGGCGAAAGGCGGCCATGCAGCACGTGATAGCTGCCGCGCCAGGCGCCGCTGCGCTCCAGCGCAACCAGGTCGGGCACATGCTCCACGACGCAGACCAGGCGCTGGTCGCGCCGTGGATCGGCGCAGACCGAGCAAAGCTCGCCCTCGGCCAGGTTGCCGCAGCGGGTGCAGCGGTGGACGCTGCGCCCCGCCTCCTCGAGGGCGGCCACCAGTTCGGCGAGCTTCTCGGGATGCTCGACCAGCAGGTGGAGCGAGATCCGTTCCGCCGAGCGGTAGCCGAGCCCCGGCAGCTTCTTCAGCTGCTGCTGGAGCTTCTCGAGCGGCGACGACATCAAAACAGTCCCGGCACCTTGAGGGCCGATGTCACCTTCTGCATCTCCGCGTCGTTGTAGTCCTTGGCCTGCTTGGCGGCATCCTGCACCGCGGCGAGCACCGTGTCGGCGACGAGCTTGGCGTCCTCCTTGAGGAACTCCGGGTCGAGCGCCAGGGAGAGGAATTTTCCCGCGCCGTTGATCTTGACGCGGATCGCCCCGCCGCCGGCGGTGACCTCGATCTCCTTCACCTCCAGCTGCGCCTGGAGGGACTCGATCGAGCGCTGCATCTTCTGGGCCTGTTTGAGGAGCTGACCAACACCGGGCATGGGGAAAAAGGGTTAGGGTTTACGTTTGAAGAACGCATTTTAAGTGTAGTCTGCCTCCCGAATCCGCAAGCTCCGTCTCGGTCTTTTCCACCCATGCCCACCGTTCTCGCCCTCCTCCCCGACGGCTTCGAGGAACTCGAAGCCGTTGCCCCCATCGACCTTCTGCGCCGGGCCGGCGCGACGGTGACCACCGCCGCCTTGGGCGACGGGATTCACGTGACCGGGAGAGGCGGGGTCACCGTCCATGCCGACACGACCCTGGCCGCGGTGGCGGCCCTGCCTTTCGACTGCCTTTTCCTGCCCGGCGGTCCCGGGGTGGCTGCGCTTCGCGCCGACCCCCGCGTGCTCGAACTCGTCCGCCGCCACGCGGCGGCCGACCGGTGGCTCGCGGCGATCTGCGCCGCGCCGGCGGTGCTGCACGATGCCGGCCTGCTCGCCGGCCGGCGCTATACGGCCCATTTTTCGGTGGCGGCCGAGCTTCCGGCCATCCTCGCCGCCGAACGCGTGGTCGCGGACGGCCGGATCCTGACCTCGCGGGGGGCGGGCACCGCGGTCGACTTCGCCCTCCTGCTGGTCGCGAAGCTGTTTTCGGCGGAAAAAGCCGCGGAAATCGCCCGTTCGGTCTGTGCGTGAAAGTGCGTAGTCCAACGGAGGTTGCATCGCGCAGGGTTTTGCTTCGGAGTCAGTTGCGTAGCAGAAGGCCCCCTCGCGCCCCGGTTGCGGCCCCTTATTTCTGAACCCGTCACGGTTGCTCCGCGTGTCCGGAAGCGACGGGGCGAAGCCTTCAAAACCCACGCTCATCCATGTGCGGCATAGCCGGATTCATTGATCCCGCCACCTCCCCGGCCGACCGCGCCGCGGCGGTCGAGCGCATGTGCGCCGCGATGCGGCACCGGGGGCCGGACGACGGAGGGCTGGAAGTTCAGGCCGAGGCCACCCTGGGCATGCGGCGGCTGGCGATCTTCGACCCGGCCAACGGCCATCAGCCGCAGCGGACGCCTGGGAGCACCTGCTCGGCCGCCCGGCCGCTACGTAACTTAACCCAGACAAATCCTTTGAGCCCGGCCCGCCCCCGCCTACCCTCGGGATCGTCCGCATGATCACCGATCGGAAAACACCGCTTATCCTGCTGTGCCTCGACGCGGTCGCCACGCTGGTCGTCTTCAACATCATCAGCCACTACCGCGGGGTCACCGAGCACTTCGTGCTGACGCCGCTGCTGATGCCCTTTGTCGCCCTGGTCTTCGCCCTCTACCTGGTCGACGGCTACCGCGCCCGGACCGACATGATGAGCGTGGACTACACGAGTGTGCACGCCATCGCGCTCGTCAGCGCCATGCTGGCCATGCTGCTGCTGACCTTCGTGTTCATCCCGGAGGGCTACGAGCTGCAGACCAGCCGCAGCGTGATTGCCTTCGCGTTTTTGGTGCTGGTCCCGCTGACCCTGAGCTACCGGCGCATGATCTATGAGCAGGGCTCGCAGGTCCGCAATGACCGGCGGCTGGTCTTCCTGGGCGACTCCGCCGCCTTTGACGGCTTCCGCGAGGAATGCCGCCAGATGGCCACCCCCCATCCCTTGATCCATACCGAGCTGGGTTCGGCGCGCGCCGCCGCCACCGGCGTCGGCGGCGAGCGGATCTGGCCCTTTGCCCAGGTGCTGCGCGAGGTGGAGGAGGAGCGCATGGGGATAGAGGCGATCGTCATGCGCGAATCGAGCCAGGACCTGCCCCCGGGCACCCTGGAAAAGCTCGTGCGCCTCTATTTCACGGGCGTGCCCACGTACACCCTTGAGCTCTTCCACGAGGTCTACTGGCAGAAGATCCCGCTCTACCGGCTGAACCCCACCTGGCTCTTCCAGGCCGGGTTCTCCATCGCGCGCGAGCCGGTGTTCGAGCGCCTGAAGCGCGCCAGCGACATTATGTTTTCGATCGTGGGGCTCTTGGTCGCCGCGCCGATCGTCGCCCTGCTGGCCGTCGCGATCTTCGCCGAGGATCGGGGGCCCGTGTTCTTCCGCCAGAGCCGCGTCGGCCGCAACGGCGTCCGGTTCAAGGCGGTCAAGCTGCGCACCATGCGGAATGTCGAGGGCGGGGACCTGTACACCCAGAAGGGCGACAGCCGCATCACCCGCATTGGCCGGTTCCTGCGCAGCGCCCGCCTCGACGAGATTCCGCAGCTGTGGAACGTCTTTCGCGGCGACATGAGCCTCATCGGCCCGCGCGCCGAGTGGGACCGGCTGGTCGAGGACTACGAGCGCCAGATTCCCTGCTATTATTTCCGCCACCTGGTCAAGCCGGGCATCACCGGCTGGGAGCAGGTCAACTACACCTACGGCGCCAACCTGGAGGACACGATCCACAAGCTGGAATACGACCTCTACTACATCCGGCACTTCTCCTTCATGCTCGACGCCTCGATTGTGTTGAAAACGATTCACGTCATGGTGTTCGGCAAAGGCAGATGAGCCCGCGTCCCTACGATTTCATTGTCATCGGCGGCGGTTCCGGCGGCTTCAATGCCGCCCGCGTTGCCGCCGGGCTGGGACAGCGCGTGGCCGTGGTCGACGGCGCGCGCCAGCTGAGCGGCCTGTGCATTCTCAAGGGCTGCATGCCCTCGAAGACCCTGATCTATTCGGCGGAGGTCCTCCACCGGGCGCAGCGGGGCGCAGCCTTTGGCCTGAGGATCCCGCGGGCCGCCGCGAACATGAAGGCGATCCAGGCCCGCAAGAGGGCGATCATCGCGGACTTCGCCGAACACCGGGTCAAGCAGCTGAAGGCCGGAAAGTTCGCCCTCTACCGGAGCCAGGCGCGCTTTGTCGACCCGCACACGATCGTCTTGGCCGACGGCCGACGGCTGCGGGGCCGCCGCTTCCTGATCGCCACCGGCTCGCGCGTCAGCCACCCTCCGGTTCCCGGCCTGGCGGACACGCCGGCGTGGACCAGTGACGAGGTGCTCGATCTCGATGTCACGCCGAAGAGCGTGATCGTTCTGGGCGGCGGCATCGTCGCCTGCGAACTCGCCCAGTTCCTCCGCCGGGTCGGAGCCCGAGTCACCCTGATCCAGCGGGGGCCCACGCTCCTGCGGCACCATTCCGCCGAGGCCAGCGCCGTCGTGGAAAGGGCCTTCCGGGACGAGGGCATGGAAGTCTTCACCCGCACCCACCTCCAGCGGGTGTCCGGCCGGGCGGGCGCGATCAGGGTCACCTTTGAGGACGCGTCAGGCCGGCGGGTCACCCGGCGGGCGCAGCACCTCTTCAACGCCATGGGCCGCGAGCCCAACACGGTCGGGCTCCATCTCTCCGCGCTGAAACTCAAGCTGAACGAGAAGGGCGCCATCGTGGCCAACCGGTGGCAGCAGACCTCGCAGCCGCACATCTACGCGGCGGGCGATGTGTGCGGGCCGCACGAGATCGTCCACCTGGCGGTGGCCCAAGGCGAGCTGGCCGCCCGGCATGCGTTCCGCCGGCGGGACGCCCGCCCGATCGACCCGGATCTCCTGCTCAGCGTCGTCTTCACCGACCCCCAGCTGGCCTCGATCGGCCGGAGCGAGAAGGACCTGCAGGCCGCGGGGATCCGCTACCTCAGCGCCTCCTACCCCTTCGACGACCATGGCAAATCGATCCTCATGGAGGCGAGGTACGGCTTCGTGAAGGTCCTCGCGGAGCCCCGCACCGGCCGGATCCTGGGCGCGGAGATCGTGGGCATCGACGCGGGCGAGCTGATCCACTGCTTCAGCGGGCCGCTGGCCATGCGGGCCACGGTCTTCGACCTGCTGCGGGCCCCCTGGTACCACCCCACCCTTGCCGAAATCGTGACCTATCCCCTGGAAGAGATCGCGGAGAAGATCGGTCCCCGTTGAACCCCCACCTCAAGCGCTGGGTGGGCTGGGTTCTCCAGGTGACCGGCCTTTCGCTCTGGCCGGTCCGCGTGCGCGGCGGCGTGGCCGACGGCGCGCGCTGGACGCTCTTCCCCTGGAGCGCCTACTGGCGGGGCCGGCACGAGCCCCGGGTGCAGGCGGCCCTGCTCGCGCTCAATGGCGGCGCGATCACCGGCTGGTCCTGCTGGGACCTCGGCGCGCATTTCGGGATCTACGCGGTGGGGCTGGCCCGGCGCGTCGGTCCCACGGGCCAGGTGGCGGCCTTCGAGCCGAACCAGGCCAGCTTCAGCCGCCTGCGCCGCCATGCCGCGCTCAACGGGCTCTCCTGGCTGAAGACCTTCGAGGCGGCTGTCTCCGACCAGCCCGGCACCGCGCAATTCTACACCCACGGCGACCGGTCCGGGACCGGCGCCCACCTGCCCTATGAGGGCGAGCCGCTCGAGGTCAATTCGGCTCCGGTCCCGGTGAAGACCCTGCGGCTCGACGACCTGGTCGCCGCCGGAGAAATCCGGCCGCCGCAGTTCGTCAAGATCGACGTGGAGGGGCACGCCCACCGGGCACTCGACGGCATGCGAGCGGTGCTCGAGCGGCACCGGCCCATCCTGATCGTCGCCCTCCATTCCCAGGCGGAGGAAAGCGGGGTCCTGGCGATCCTCACCGCCCTGGGCTACACCTTCGCCCCCATCGAGCCGGGAGCCAGGCCGCCGTGGCATGGCCACGATCTCCTGTTCACGCCGCGGCGTTAGCACCTCGAGCTCAGCCCCGCGCGATCGCGAGGAGGTCCGCCAGGTCGACCCGGCGCTCGTAGAGCGCCTTGCCCACGATGACGCCGTCCAGCCGGGGCTGGCGTTTTTTCAGCTCGGTGAGGCGCGCAACGTCGTCGCGGACGCTGACTCCGCCGGAGGCGATGATCTGGCAGCGGACCGCATTCAACATGGCCTCCTGCGCGGGCAGGTTCGGGCCCGTCAGCATCCCGTCGGTGCCGATGTCGGTGTAGATGATCGTCTGGACCCCCAGGGCATCCATCCGGCCGGCCAGCGCGATGGCCCCGGTGGCGGTCGTGTCGGTCCAGCCCTTGACCGCCACCCGGCCGTCCTTGGCGTCGATCCCCACCGCGATGCGCGCGCCGTGGGCCTGGACCAGTTCGCTCACAAAGGCCTCGCTCTCGGCGGCGCGGGTGCCGATCACGACCCGGCTGGCGCCGAGCGCCAGCACGCGCTCGACCATGGCGCGCGTGCGCAGGCCGCCGCCGAACTCCACCTTGAGGCCGAGGGCCGCGATGGCCGCGAGGGAGGCAAGGTTCTGCGGCTCACCCGCAAAGGCTCCGTCCAGGTCGACCACATGGATCCAGGCGGCGCCCGCCGCCTTGAACTGGGCTGCCACCTCCGCCGGATCGGCGGCGTAGACGGTCTCGCGGTCGGCGCGGCCCTGCTCGAGCCGCACGCAGCGCCCGCCCCTCAGGTCGATCGCGGGATAGACGATCAAGCGGCGTCCGCGGCGGTCGGCTGGCTCTTGCGGGCCCGGCGCAGCATCGGCTTCTTGCGGCCGGCCACCACGCCCGCATCCACCACGACTTCCACAATGTCTTCCATCTGCGGCAGGTCGTACATGACCTCCAGCATCAGCTTCTCGAGGATCGAGCGGAGCGCCCGGGCGCCGGTCTTCAGCTCGATCGCTTGGAGCGCGACGGCCTTGATCGCGTCGGGGGTCAGCCGGAGCCGCACGCCGTCGATGGCGAACAGCTTCGAGTACTGCTTCACCATCGCGTTCTTGGGCTTGAGGAGAATCTTCTCGAGGTCGGCGCCCTGCAGCGCGTCGAGGACGGAGATGATCGGCAGGCGGCCGATGAATTCCGGGATCATGCCGAAGCGCACGAGATCCTCGGGCGCGATGCGCTTCATCATCTCCTCCGGCCGCATCTCACGGTCCTCGACGTTGACGTGGAAGCCGAGCGAGCGGTGGCCGAGGCGCTTCTTGACGATCTGGTCCAGGCCGACGAAGGCGCCGCCGCAGATGAAGAGAATGTTGGTCGTGTTGACCTGGATATACTCCTGGTTCGGGTGCTTGCGGCCGCCCTGCGGCGGGACGTTGCACACCGTGCCCTCGAGGATCTTGAGCAATGCCTGCTGCACGCCCTCGCCGGAGACGTCGCGGGTGATCGAGACGTTCTCGGTCGTGCGGCGGATCTTGTCGATCTCGTCGATGTAGATGATGCCGCACTCGGCGCGCTTCACGTCGTAGTTGGCGTTCTGCAGCAGCCGCAGGACCACGTTCTCGACGTCCTCGCCGACGTAGCCGGCCTCCGTCAGGGTGGTGGCGTCGGAAATGGCGAACGGGACATCCAGGATGCGCGCCAGCGTGCGGGCCAGCAGCGTCTTGCCGGAGCCGGTGGGGCCCGCCAGCAGAATGTTGCTCTTCTCGATCTCGACGTCGTTGAACTCGGGCGAAAGCGCCGCCGGCTGGTCCTTGGCCGCCTGGCCGGAGTCGAACATCAGCCGCTTGTAATGATTGTAGACGCCGACCGAAAGGATCCGCTTCGCGTGCTCCTGGCCGATGACAAAATCATCCAGGACCTTCTTGATCTCGAAGGGCTTCACCAGCCGGAAGGCGGGCTTGGCGTCGGCCACCGGCGCCTTGACCTCACGCTCGATGATCGTCTTGCAGACGTTGACGCAGGAGTCGCAGATGTAGACGCCCGGGCCCGCGATGATCTTCTTCACCTCCGCCTGCGACTTGCCGCAGAAGGAGCACAGGGTCATGCGCGAGGATTTGGCCATGGCGGAAAAATCAGGCGGCGCTCGGAATCACCAGGCCCACGGCCTCGCGCGTCGACTTCACGACGTGATCCACGATGCCGTAGTCCTTGGCCTCGTCCGCGCTCATGTAATAGTCGCGGTCCGAATCCTTCTCGACCTGCTCGGCGGTCCGGCCGGTGTGCCGGGAAATGACGCCGTTCAGGGTCGCGCGCCAGCGGATGATTTCCTTGGCCGCGATGGCGATGTCCGAGGCCTGGCCGCCGGCGCCGCCGGAGGGCTGGTGGATCATGACCCGGCTGTTCGGGAGCGCAAAGCGCTTGCCCTTGGTGCCGGCGGCGAGGAGCACGGTGCTCATGCTGGCCGCCATGCCGATGCAGAAGGTCTGCACGTCGCACTGCAGGAAGTTCATCGTGTCGTAGATGGCCATGCCACCGGTCACGATGCCGCCGGGCGAATTGATGTAGAGATGGATGTCCTTCTTCGCGTCCTCCATCTGGAGGTAGAGCAGCTGCGCGATCACCAGGTTGGCGATGACGTCGTCGATGGGGGTCCCGATGAAGATGATGCGGTCCTTCAGCAGCCGGGAATAGATATCCATCGACCGCTCGCCGCGGCCGGTATTTTCCAAAACAATGGGTACGTAGTAGCTCATCAGGCGGTCACGGAAGGCTTCCGTTCGATGGTCTTGATGGTAGCCTTGGACACGAGAAAATCAACCGCTTTGTCGAAGATAATCGCCTGCTGCGCGGCGCGCAGCGCCTCTCGGTCCTTCGCCAGCTCCTTCGCGAGCTTTTCCGGCTGCTGCCGGGTCTGCATCGCCTCGCGGTAGATGTAGTTATCGAAGTCGCGCTCGACCACCTCGATCTTCTCCGCCTCGGCCACCTTGGCGAGAAGAAGGCGGGCCTTGACCCGCGCGGCCGCCGCCTGCTTGGCGCCGGCAAAGAGGTTCTGCTTGTCCTTCTCGAACTGCTCGGCCGGGATCCCGCGGCGCATGTTCTCCTCGATGAACTGGCGAAGGACGCCCTGGGTTTCGCTCTCAACCAGGCTGTCCGGCACCGCGAAGTCGACCTTGGCCGCGAGGGCCTCGGTCACCTGCCGGCGCTGCGCGACGCGGTTCTGATATTCCTTCTGCTGCTTCAATTTCTCCCCGACGCTCGTCTTCAGGCTCGCGAGGTCCGTTGACTGCTGGGACTTGAAGAAGGCCTCATCCAGGGCCGGCAGGACGCGCTCGCGCACTTCCTGCACCTCCACGGCATAGGTCGCGTTCTTGCCCGCCAGGGCCGGGACGGCCGCGAAGTCCGCGGGGAAGGTGATGGCGACGTCCTGCTTGCCGCCGGGGGCCAGGCCCGCCAGCTGCCGGCCGAGGCCGGGGATCACGCCCTCCTGCTCGCCCTCGACCTCTTCCCAGGTCTGCGGCACCTTGCCGTAAAGCTGGCGGTCCGGGACCAGGGTGGCGATCGGCTGTCCGTCGACCGTGCCCTCATAGCTGAGCTTCACGAAATCACCCTTGGCCGCCGCGCGTTCGACCACCTTGAAATCGGCGCCCTCGCGGCGGAGCCCCTCGATGACGGCATCGACCTCCGCGTCGGTCGGGTCGACCGGCTCGACCTCGGTCGGCAGGCCGTGGTAGTCGGGCAGCGTGAAGTCCGGCCGGACGTCGACGGTGACCGTGATGGTCGCGGGGGTGCCCGCCTCGATCGTGCCCTCGGCGACGTCGACCACGTTCAGGACCTCGAGCTTCTGCTCTTCCAGGGCGCCGCGGTAGGCCTTGGACACCACCTGCTGCTTGAACTGCTCGGAGATTTCCTTGCCGAAGCGCTTGGCGACCATGGCGGACGGGGCGCGGCCCGGGCGGAAGCCGGGAATCCGGGCCAGCTTGGTATACTCATCGACCACCGCCTTGTGCTCAGCGCCCACTTCGGTCACGTCGAGCGTGACGACGAGGCTCTTGCGGGTATCGGAAACGGAGTTCAGTTGGACGTTCACTTCAGTAGGATGGTCGGAGGTTAAATGGCGGAATTGTTAAGCGTAGGCCGGCGGCAAGCCCGGTCAAGCCGACGCTTGCGCCCCTCCCGGGGCCCCGCGACTGTTAGTCGCTGATGCCGAGCCTCAACCAGATCCTCGCCACCCAGGCCCCCCTGCTCCTGCTGGATGCGGCCTCGACCCGCATTCAGGTGGGCTATTTCCCGAGAACCGGGGCGCCCCGCTGGGCGCACTCGGAGGAGGAAGCCGGGATCGCCGTCTTCCGCTGCGTGGAGGCTCTGGACCTGGACCTGGCCGCCGTGCGGGCCTTCGCCTTCTGCACCGGACCGGGCTCGATCCTCGGCATCCGCACCGTGGCGATGGCGCTGCGCGCCTGGGGCGTGGCGGAATCCCGGCCCCAGTATGGCTACGCCAGCCTGGCCCTCGTCGCGCAGGCGCTGGGGCTACCGCCCCGGCCGGTGATCGCCGATGCGCGCCGTGATGCCTGGCATCTTCTGACCCTGGGGGGCGCCCTCCGCCGGGTTCCGACCGCCGAGCTCCCCGGCGACCCGGTCATGCCCGAGGGGTTCCGCCACTGGACGCCGCTGCCCGAGCGGGTGGGACGCACACCGTACGATCTCGAGGCCCTCTGGGCCCGCCCGGAGGTCGCCCAGGCCGACCTGCTGCAGCCCACCGAGGCGCCGGACGCCTTCCTGCACGAGGAGCCGGCGTATGCCACCTGGGAGCCCAAACTGCACCGCGCGCCGTGAGAACGTTCTCCCATCTTCCGCTCCGTTGCTGGGCCGAGATCGATCTCGCGGCCCTGGAGCGCAACCTGCGCCAGATCCGCGCCTCCCTCCCCGCCCACATGCGCTACGTGGCCGTGGTGAAAGCCGACGCCTATGGCCACGGCCTGCCGCAGGTCGCCGGCCGGCTGATGCATGCCGGAGCCGATCTCTTCGCGGTGGCCAACCTCACCGAAGCGGCCGCGCTCCGTGAACTCGGGCCCGGCTGGCCGATTCTCGTCCTTAGCCCCCTCCTGCCCGATGAGGACCGCTACCTGGCCGACTACGACGTGGCCGCCACCGTCTCGACGCTCGAGGAGGTCGATCGCTTCAATGCGGCCGGAAAGGCCGCGGGCCGCACGATCGCGGTCCATTTGAAAATCGACACCGGCATGGGACGCCTGGGGGTCTGGCACGAGGAAGCCCCGGCGCTCTATGACCGCATCGCGCGCGCCCCTCACCTCCAGCTGGCGGGCATCTTCACGCACTTCGCCAGCCCCGACGACGATCCCGATTTCACGGCCGAACAGCGCCAGCGTTTCCTCGCCGCCCTGGCGCAGTTCCCCCACCTGCCGCTGGCGGATCTCTTCATCCACGCGGACAACAGCGCCGGCATCGAGACCATGCCGGGGGCGAGCCCGTTCAACGCGGTGCGGATCGGCCTGCTCCAGTTCGGCGTCCTGCCGCGCGCGGGCTCCCTGCTCGCCACCGTGCGGACCGAGCCGGTCTGCAGCTTCCGGACCCGGATCGGCATCGTGAAGACGCTGCCGAGCGGGACCACCGTGAGCTATGGGCGCACCCGCACGCTGACGCGCGACACGAAGGTTGCGATCCTCTGCGCGGGCTATGGCGACGGCCTGCCGCGGGCGGCCAGCAACCGCGCCCAGGTGCTGATCGGCGGCCGGCGCTGCCCCGTGCTGGGCCGCGTGACGATGGACCAGACCATCGTCGACGTGACCGACGGGCCCGCCGCCGCGTGCGGCGACGAGGTCGTCCTCATCGGCCGCCAGGGCGGGGGCGAGATCGAGGTCGCCGAATTCAGCCGGTGGGCGGACACGATCCCCTGGGAGACTCTGTGCTCGATCACCAAACGGGTGCCCCGGATCTACAAGACGGCTCTAGGGACATAGTCCCTCGGGCGCCTTCCCGGTCCGCGGCGAAACGAAACCACGGCGTGTCCGCGTCGTCACTACGGGTATGCCCACCAGTCCCGCCCTGTCGCCCGCCGCCGCCTGGGAGCCGCTGCCCGCCGCCGAGTGGAACGCGGACGCCGCCCGGCATCTCTTCCGCCGGGCCGGATGGACCGCGCTGAAGGCCGATGTCGAGCAGGCCGAGCGCGAGGGCCTGGCCGCAACGCTTGACCGGCTCTTCCCCGCCGAGCCGGTCCTTTTCCCCGAGCCGATCCAAGTCGCGCGCTTCGCCGAACAGGTCGCCGACTACGCCGGGCGGGAGAAGGCGGCCGCGACGCCGGAGGAGCGGCGGCTGATCCAGCGCGAGCGCCGCGAGCAGGCGCAGACCGCCGTGCAGGACATGAGCCTGCGGTGGCTGAGCTTCGCGGCGCAGCCCGCCAACGCCGCCTATGCGAAGTGGGTCCTCTTCCTCAGCGACGTATACGTGGTCGGCTTCGACAAGGTGCAGAACCCGCCGTTCATCTTCGGCCATTTCGACGTGCTGGGCCGCTACGGCCTGGGGCCGGCGCCGGTCCTGGCCAAGGCCGTCTCCCGATCGCCCGCGATGATGGTCTACCTAGACCTCAACCAGAACCGGCGCGAGGCGCCCAACGAGAACTTCGCCCGCGAGCTCTTCGAGCTCTTCCTGCTCGGCGAGGGCAACTACACCGAGCAGGACATCAAGGAGGCCGCCCGCGCCTTCACGGGCTACCGCCTGCGCCCGCTGACCGGGGAGGTCTTCATCGCGCCGAACCAGCACGACGCCGGCCCGAAGACGATCTTTGGCCAGACCGGCAATTTCACGGGCGACGACGTCATCGACCTGGCCTACGATCTGCCGGCCGCCGGCGCCTTCCTGCCGCACGAGCTGGTGAAGTTCTATCTCTCCGACACGATGCTGCCGCCGGAATACCTTCTGGCGCTGGGCGACCGCTGGCGGACGGAGGGCAGCCTCGAACTCCGGTGGCTGGCGCGCCAGTTCTTCGGCAGCAGGATCTTCTATGCCCCCGAGTTCCGGGGCGATTTCATCAAGAGCCCCGTCCAATTGTATCTCGGCCTGGTGCAGGACCTGGCCCTCGACGTGGTTCCGGTGCCGCGCCTGGTCCTCAATCCCCTCCGCCAGATGGGCCAGACCCTCTACACGCCGCCGAACGTCCGGGGCTGGGTCGGCGGCCGCGCCTGGATCAATTCGGCGTCGCTGGCCGCCCGTCGCACCCTGGTCGAGCTCCTCTTCAACCCCATCGACGAGAACAAGCTCAACGCGGACGAGCAGCTCGACCTGGCCGCCGCGCACACCCAGGGCGCCGATCGCTTCACTGTGACCGACCGGACGCTCCAGGAACTCGAGCGCATCGCTCCCTCCACCTTCATCGCGCGGCTCGAGACCAACCTGCTGCCGGTGACGGCGGAGGACGCCTTCAGCACGGGCCTCGCCCGGTTCATCGGCGGCGCCAACACGCCGCCGGAACGCCTGCGCCGCATCCGGCGCGCCGTCATGACCCTCCTGCAATCGCCGGAATACCAGCTGTGCTGAACCGGCTCCCCCTCATCATGAACAATTCCTCACCTTTTTTGCCGACCACCCGCCGCGAGTTCCTCCACCTATCGACCAAGGGCATAGGACTCCTCGCCTTCAGCGGCTTCGCGCCGTCCTTCCTGGTCAAGGCGACGATGGCCGGCGCGCCCGCGCCCGAAAAGGACCAGAAGGTCCTGGTGCTGATCCAGCTGGCGGGCGGCAACGACGGCCTCAACACGCTCATTCCCTTCGAGGATCCCCACTACTACCGCCTGCGGCCGACCCTAGCGATTCCGAAGGAGAAGGTGCTCAGGGTCAGCGACACTCTCGGGCTCCATCCCTCCTGTGCCGCCTTCCAGGCCCTGGTCAACGACGGCAAGCTGGCGATTGTCCAGAACGTGGGCTATCCCAACCCCAATCACAGCCACTTCCGGTCCTCGGAGATCTGGGAGACGGCCAGCCCGAGCGACAAGTTCCTCTCCACCGGCTGGATCGGCCGCTACCTGGACAATGCCTGCGCCGGCAGCCCGGCCGAAGACCACGACCCGCTGGCCGTGCACGTCAACACGCTGAACGGCGTCCCCGAAACCTTCATGGGCGCCCAGGAGCATCCCACCTTCGGCCTGCTCGCCTCGGGCATCGGGCGCAAGGACTCCGAGGAGACGCGCAAGCTGCTGCAATCGATCGGCAGCGGCGGCGCGAACGCGGGCGACGAGCGCACCTTCCTCCAGCAGACGCTGATGGATTCCCTGGTGACCGAGACGAAGGTCCAGCAGGTCCTGACCGACTACCGTCCGATGAGCACCTACCCGGCCAACCCGTTCGCCACGTCGCTGCGCAGCGTCGCCGGGCTGATCGCCTCCGGCCTGCCCACCCGCGTGTATTTCGTGACCCTCACGGGCTTCGACACCCACTTCAACCAGGCCAACACGCAGGCCAACCTCCTCACGGTCCTCTCCACCGGCCTGGCCGCCTTCCAGAAGGACCTCGAGGCGCACCACCTGGACGGCCAGGTGACAACCATGACCTTCTCGGAGTTCGGGCGGCGGCCGTTCGAGAACGAAAGCAAGGGCACCGACCATGGCACGGCGGCGCCACTCTTCGTCCTGGGCGCCCAGGTCAAGGGCGGGCTCCACGGCACGGCCCCCAACCTCGACCTGCCGAAGAACCAGGACGTGGCGTACTCCACCGACTTTCGCAGCGTCTACGCCACGATGCTGGAGAACTGGCTGGGCACTCCGTCCGAGCCGGTCCTGGGCGCCAAGTTCGCGCCGCTGCCGCTGATCGCGTAGCGGGCGGTCAGGCCTTGCCGATCCCGTAGGCGCGGAAACCGATGGCTTTCAGCTTGGCCAGGTCGACGACGTTGCGGCCGTCGAAAAGGAAGGCGGGCTTGGCCATCCCGGCGAAGATCCTGCCGTAGTCCAGCTGCTTGAATTCGTCCCACTCGGTGGTGATCGCCAGCGCGTGCGCGCCCGCGGCGGCCTCGTAGGCGCTCGACGCGACGATCAGGCGCTTGTTCTCGACCCCGGCGCCCAGGATATCGCGGCGGATCTCGTCCGCCGGGACCTTGGGATCATAGACGACCACCCGGGCCTGCTCGGCGAGCAGATCGCGGCAGACGAAGATCGCCGGTGACTCGCGGGTGTCGTTCGTGTCCTTCTTGAAGGCGAAGCCCAGGACGGCGACCGTCTTGTCGGCCGCGGAATTATAGAGCGTGCGGACGATGTTGTTGGCGAACCGGTGCTTCTGCCAGTCGTTCATCTTCACCACGCCCTCCCAGTAGGCGGCGACTTCCGGCAGGCCAAAGTGCTCGCAAAGGTACACCAGGTTGAGGATGTCCTTCTGAAAGCAGGAGCCGCCGAAGCCGACCGAGGCCTTCAGGAACTTGGGGCCGATGCGGGAGTCGCGGCCGATCGCGTGCGCGACCTCGTCCACGTCCGCCCCGGTGGCCTCGCAGAGGGCCGAGATCGAGTTGATCGAGGAGATGCGCTGGGCCAGGAAGGCGTTGGCCACGAGCTTCGAGAGCTCCGAGGACCAGAGATTGGTCAGGATGATCCGGTCCCGCGGCACCCAGCGGGCGTAGACATCGGCCAGGGTCTTGGCCGCGCTCTCGCCGGTCGGCGTGCGCTCGCCACCGATCAGGACGCGGTCGGGATTGGTCAGGTCCGCCACCGCCGTGCCCTCGGCCAGGAACTCCGGGTTCGAAAGAACCTCAAATTTGCAGCCCCGGGAGTTGGCGCCCAGGATGTCCTTGATCGTCTCGGCCGTCTTCACCGGGATCGTCGACTTCTCCACGATGATCTTCGAGCCGGTGGCGATTTCGGCGATCGTCCGGGCCACGGATTCGATGAAGCGCAGGTCGGCGGCCCGGCCGGCGCCCACGCCATAGGTCTTGGTCGGCGTATTGACCGCGACGAAGATGATGTCAGCCGCGGCGATCGCTCCCTTTACGTCCGTGGAGAAGAACAGGTTGCGTCCCAGGGAAGCCTTCACGACCTCCTCGAGGCCAGGCTCATAGATGGGCAGCGGCCCCTTCTCCCAGGCCGCAATCCGCGCCGGGTTCATGTCCACGACCGTGACTTGGATGTCCGGCGCCTTGAGGGCGATCATGGCCATCGTCGGGCCGCCTACGTAACCAGCTCCAATGCAGCAGATTTTCATGGGGGAAGCCCCACTTTGCCTTGGCCCGGACAAAGGCCAAGGACGTTTTCCGGCCTACGTAACCACCGCCGCCGATCTCAGGCCGGAGCGGGCGCGCCACCGTGGGACAGCGGGGGCGGCGTGGCCGCCGCCGGCTTCTCCGGGGCCTTCTTTTCGCCGGGCTTCTCACCGGGCTTCGGGAGCGTCAGGACGATGGGCGAGCGGATCTCGCCGAACTGCAGCAGTTCGAGGACATGCCGGCCTTCGATGGTCTCGTGCTCCAGGAGGGCCTCGGCGATCTTTTCCAGCGCGCCGCGGTGCTCGCCCAGGATCAGCTTGGTCCGCTCGTACTGCTCCGCGATGATCCGATGGATCTCGAGGTCGATCTGGTGGGCGGTCTCCTCCGAAATGACTTCGCTGCGGGTGATGTCCCGGCCGAGGAACACGGTGTCCTGGTTGCCGCCGAGGGCCACCGGGCCAAGCGAGCTCATGCCCCAGTCGCACACCATGTGGCGGGCAATCTTGGTGATCTGCTTGATGTCGCCGGCGGCGCCGCTGGAGATATCGGAGAGGACGAGCTCCTCGGCGACGCGGCCGCCCAGCCCCATGGCGATCTCGTTCAGCATCCGCTTGCGGGCCTGCGTGAGGATGTCCTTCTTCGGGATGAACATCGTGCTGCCCAGGCTGCGGCCGCGGGGAATGATCGTCACCTTGTGGACGGGCATCATGCCGTCATCGAGGATGGCCTGGACGAGGGCGTGGCCGGCCTCGTGATAGGCGGTCAGCTTCTTTTCCTCGTCGTCCATCACCCGGCGGCGCTCCCGGCCAAACTGCACCTTCTCGCGG